>NZ_JBJQIK030000009.1:0-249397 GCF_045984285.3 Pseudoduganella rhizocola | reverse complement strand
AAGTAGCTGCAGCCCGCACCTTACTGCGAATCTCATCCACCTGCTGCTGATACTGCATGTAACGGCGCACCGCGGCGCGCAAGGTGCCGGTGGTTTCGCTGGAGCGCACCATGGCGACATACAGTGCCGGAAACACGGTAGGCAGGCTCGCCATGGCGGTGGATAGCGGATTGCCCTGGCGCAGCTCGCGCAGCAGCACTTCATAGACGCCCCGGCTACGGTCGCGCCGGTCATTCCGCCCCAGCACGTCGATGGCATCGACCACCGTCTGCCCCGCGTCGAGCAGTGAATGCAGCTGCTGGTTGAAGATGGCGAGATTGAAATCGGCAGCCGTGGCCGGCCGCATCCAGCCGCCGCGCGTGGCGCGCAGCTCCAGCACGCGGCCGCCATTGCTGGCGATCATCTGGCGGGCCTCGGCCTCATTCCCGGCTTCGAGCACCAGCTCTTCCACCGTGAGTGCAGCCGTTAGCAGCTTGACGCGGTATTGCATTCCCTGCCCTAGTTCCAGCTCACGATGTCGGCATCTTCATTGCTGCCGCCCTGGGTGCCATTGGCGCCATAGGAGATGATGTCGTATTCGCGGCCATCGGCACCAGGTGCCCTGTAAACGTAAGCGTTATTCCATGGGTCGGCCGGGACGCCCTTTTTCAGGTAGGGACCGTGCCAGTTGCCCTCGTTGGCCGGCTGCACGAACAGCGCCACCAGCCCCTGCTCGGTGGTGGGATAGCGCCCGGTATCGATGCGGTACTGGTCCAGCCCTTTTTCGAAGGACTCGATCTGTGCCTTCGTCACCTGGGTCTTGGAACGGCCGATCTGGCCGAAATATTTGGGCGCCACGAAGGCGGCCAGCAGGCCGATGATAACGATCACCACCAGCAGTTCCAGCAGTGTGAAGCCACGTGCTCTGAATCGGTTCATTTTCCTGTCCTTCTAGTTCGAGGGTTTGTATACAAATTTCCAGTCGCTATACCGCTGGGCGCCGTTGAACGCCGCCAGCTCGTCCGGAAAGCCCGCCTGCTTGATCGGCTTGACCTGTGACAGCGACTGCACGCCGATCACCAGCCCGTTCGCATCCTTCACTTCGGCCCACGGCTGCTCCGTCATCGGATCCAGGTAAAGCTTGCGCAGCGGCCGCGTGGGCCGCACCAGGCGCTTGTCGTACAGCAGGTCTTCCAGCTTGGCGGGAAAGGCCTTGCCCGTGCCCGGCGAATTCTCGTAGTACTGCCTGATGGCGTTGAGATAGGCCATGCCGCGCCACAGCAGCTCGGCCTCCTTGTCGCGCCGCTCAGCCTGCACTGCGTTTTCCAGCGCGCGCACGCCGGCCAGTGCGGTGGCCGCCACCAGGAACATCACCACCACGTAGCTGAATCCTGCCTCGGCGCGCCGCATCACCAGTCCTTCAGCCAGGTGCCGTCACGGCCCTTGTTAGGCGCACCGCTGCGCACATCGGCCACCACACCCATACTTGGGTCTTCGGAAGGCACCACCACCCAGCTGTTCGAACTCTGGGTGAACGGATCGGCAGGCAGCTTGCGCAGGTACTTTTCCTTGACCAGCTCCTGCAGATTGTCCGGATAGCGGTTACGGTCCGCATAGAACTTGCCGATGGCGTCGCGCAGGATGTACAGGTCTTCCTTCAGCACATCCTCCTTGGCGCGGTCCAGGTTGCCGAAGTAGCGCGGTGCGGCTATCGCCGTGATCAGGCCGACGATCGCCAGCGCCACCAGCAGTTCGATCATCGTGAAGCCGCGCGCCTTACCATTCCGCATAGGGCACTCCGTTCAGGCCTTTCAGCGGCGAGCGCGAATAGACGTCGAACACATCATTACCTTCCACCGGCGCCTCCGGCGGCGAGTCGAACTTGCGTTTCTTCCAGCTATCGATGGCGCTCAGCGCGGGATCGGCGAAAGGATCGCGCGGGATACGGCGCAGGAAATACAGCTTCGGACCGCTTTGATTCTTCTCGTCCGTGATGCCGGCAGTGAGGTCGGTCAGCGTTTTCGGATAGCCCGAATCGGCGGACGTGGTTTTGATGCGCCCGGCATCGGCGGCCAGCTTGTAGGCGTCGATGCCATGCCGGATATCGCGCAGCGCCGTGCGCAGGGCCTGCTCCTTTTGGCGCCGCATGGTGGTCTCCAGCACCGGCACCGCGACCGTCGCCAGCACGCCCAGGATAGCCGCTGCCGCCAGCAGTTCGATCAGGCTGAAGCCGCCCAGGCGGCGCTGCGCACGGAACTTCATTCGGTAATCGTAATCTGGTGCATGGCCGGCAGGGCCGGCACGCCGACGACCTTGCGGCTGCCGATCGGCGTGGCAGCAATGACCCCCACGGTGGCCGGGTGCGGCGCCGCAGGCGGCTTCTTCGCCTTCAGCGTCAGCGTGAGCACCGCACCGGCGCCGCTGGCTTCGCTGCTCTCCCCGCTCTTCATGCCGACCGAAGCGCGGCCGCTGGCCGCATCGAAGGACTTGCTGAACGCGCCCTTGCCGTCCTTGTTGAAATAGGCGCCGTCATCCAGCGACAGCAGCTCGAACTCGGCCGGATTGGCGGCAATCTGCAGCGACGCCGCCCGCAGCGCTTCCGCGCTATCGAGCTGCAGTTCCAGCTTGATGGTCTCCCCGGCCTTGACGCTGTCAGGTCCGCGCCAGCTCAGCTTCGGTGCCCCCGGTGCGCTGGCCGGCGTGACCACCGGCGCAGTGCGCGGAGCCGCTGCCGTTGCGGGCGATCCCGCTGCGGCGGCAGTCTCGGGCTCGGCACTGCGCAGCTGCAGCGGCCGGTCGCGCAATACGGCTTCGGTACCGGACCAGAAGGCTTCGTCGGACGGGCCACTGCGCTGGATATTGCGGATCAGGTGCGGCGTGATCGACAGCACGATCTCGGTTTTCTGGCGGCTGTCGCTCTGGCTGCCGAACAGGCGGCCCAGGATGGGGAACTCGCCGAGCAAGGGCACGCGGTTGCCGGAACTGCGGTCCTCATCGCTGATCAGGCCCGCCAGCACCTGCGTTTCGCCATCCTTCAGGCGCAGTGCGGTGGTCACGTTGCGGGTGCCGATCTGGTAGGCCGAGGAACCGTTGTTCGTCTTCACGGACGACACCAGCGAGCTGACCTCCAGCCCCAGCTTGAGGCCGATCTCGTCGCGCAGGTGAATATCGGGCTCCACCTCAAGCTTGAGGCCCACGTCGAGATACTGGATGTTCTCGGTAACGAAGGTATTGGTGCTGGTCGTCGTCACCACCGGCACCTTGTCGCCGATCATGATCTTTGCCTTCTCTCGGTCGCGCACGCGAATACGCGGATTGGCCAGCAGGTTCGCGTCGCCATCGGTCTTCTGCAGGTTGATTGTGGCGCTCGGCACCGTAATGCCGATGCTGTCGGAATTCAGATTGCGCAGGTCGCTCAGCTTCATGGCCGAGCTATTGCTGCCGTTGACCGGGATCGACGTGGTGGAACCCAGCGGCGTCACGGTCAGCTGGCTATTCCACTGGATGCCCGCATTGAGCAGGCGCGAGCGGTTAATCTCCAGCACCTCCACTTCCAGCATCACCTCAGGTTCTTCCAGATCCTGCAGCTTCACCAGGCGCTCGGCCAGCGCAATGGTTTCCGGGCTCTCGCGCAGCACCATCAGGTTGTACTTGTCGTCGACGTAGATCTCCTTCAGCTTCAGCACCGTCTTCAGCATGCTGGCGGCCTGCTTGGCCTCCACATTGGACAGGTAGAAGGCGCGCACCACCAGGTCCTGGTATTCGCGCAGCTTGGCCGTCGTGCTCGGATAGATCAGCACGCTGCTGGCATTGAGCACCTTCTTCTCCAGCTGGCTGGTGGAGAGAATGACGTCGATCGCATCGTCCAGCGCGGTCTGCTTCAGCACCACCGTGGTGCGCTGCTCCGGCCGCACGTCCTTGTCGAAGATGAAGTTGATGCCGGTTGTGCGGGACAGCGCATCGAACACCAGCTTGATGCTGGCATCACGGAATTCCAGGTTGATCGGCTTGCGGTAGCTGGCACCCAGGCTGGGCGAAGTAACGGCCGGCGGCGCCAGCCTGGCGTTCAGCTCGCGCTGCACCACAATGGCTTCCGGATGCGCAGGCACGCGCTTCTGTGCCGTGGCCAGCAGCTGGCCGGCCTTGCCCAATGCGCCCTCTTTCAAGGCTGTCTTCGCGCCCGCCACTTCTTCATCGGCCCGGTCCCACTCCGCGAGCCGCTGCTGCCCGGCGAGGGCGCGGGAATTGCCCGGATCGTAGGCCAGCACGTCCTTATAGGCAGCGGCCGCCTTATCGCGCGTGCCGCTCGCCAGCGCGTCCGAGGCATCGGCCAGCAGCTTGTTGGTCGCATTCTCGCGCGCCCGCAGCCAGTCGCGGCGATAGGCCAGGTCGCCCGGCGACAGCTCGCTGGCCTTGGCCAGCTCACGCACCGCCACGGGATAGTTCTGCTTGCTCAAGGCATCGATGCCGGTACGGTGGTGCATCTGGGCGGCGCAACCGGCCAGCAGGAGTGCAGCACACAGGGCTGCCGCGCGGCATAGCAATCGGGAATACAGCATGAACTAATCCTGAACGGGAATGGGAAGGGTCTGGTGCACGCCCAGCGCGACCGACTCGAATTCAATCTGGCTGGGCGAGATGGCCGTCACCTTGTAACCGCCATCGAGCACCTCGCCGCTACGCGCCAGCACCATCTGGTCGCCCAGGCTCAGGTATACGACGGTGTTGCTGCCGTCACGCATCTGGCCAACAAACTTGTAAGGCAGCGGTGGTGGCGGCGCAGGCGGCGCCTCGGCCGCCATGGCAGCGGCCACGGCCGGTGGCGGCGCTACCGGCACCGGCGGCGGGGCCACCCAGCCGCGCGGCGCAAACGGATCACTGTCGGCAGCCAGCCACTGCGGCGGCGCTTCGGCCGCCGCCACCAGCACCTGCTTCGCCGCCACCGCCTTCGCCCCCGCCGGCCGCTCGGCGACGGCGACTACAGATTCTTCTTCGACTGGATAAAAGATGGCTGCCACGGTAGCAGCCAGCGCCGTGCCGAGCACGGTCCATCGCTGTACGGCCTGTTTATTCATTGCGCTCCCGCTCAAAGAACGCGGAGAAGGTCAGATCGCAGGCCAGCACCGGCGAACTGGTGTTCTCGCGGCTGCAGCGGATGCCGTCCAGCGCCACATGGGGCATTTCGGTGGCGAGCGCCGCAACGAAGCGCCGTATCGTCGGATAGTTGGATTTAACGGGGAACGTGAGACGGTAACGCTGATAAGGCTGGCCCGGTGGTGCATCCAGCGTATAGCTGATTTCGTCAGGCGGCAGCCCAATGTCGATAGCGGTCTGGTTGAACCGTTCCGCCAGCACGGCGCTGCTGAATGCCGGCAAGCTGCCGCGGGATGGTGCAGCAGCGGGCAGCAGCTTCGCTGGCGCCCGCCGCAGCTGGGCGAGCTGCCGTGTGCTCTCGTCCTGTAGCTCGCGGGCGGCAAGCCAGCTCGCGCCCGCCGCCAGCACGGCCAGCAACGCAGCTGCAGCCACGCCAGCTTCCACCCGGCGCCCTTCTATGGCCGCCAGCACTTTGAACCGTAAGCGAGAAAACACAATCAGCAGTCGTTCCCATAATCAACGGCGTTGATTATAAGGAACAAATGCCACATTGAAACTCACTAAATGTAACGATGGGTTCACTGTGCGTCGATACAACATTCATAGCACTACGCCGAAATTGAGGGCGCACAGTCAGTTGCGGCATCCATCTAATCTACGAGGACAGACCGAAACCCATAGGTCTGCCGCCTTATCGTCGATAGCCGGAGGTTAGGTTCTGTTTGTATTGACTAATCAAGCCTGGCGATTAAATAAACGCCGGAAGTGAACTCCCATGAATTGTCAATTGCGTCTTGATCTCGAAATGAACGAAATATAGCCTTGACGTCATGCCCGCCACCAACCGGCATTGGAACCGGACGACGATATTCTTCGCAATCGTCATCGAAAACCTGTTGATCACAAATTACATACAGCGACGGAGGTTCGTCTGCGCAGTTAAGGCCATTCCATACCTCTGGAGTCCAGAACATTAGTTCGTCAGTTACATCAACAGGCAAAAACACTACCACTTGACGAACTCCGTGTCCTGCAAGTGCCGTCTGCAAATGGAGGACTACCGCCAGCAAAATCTCCCGGACATATTGAACCAACTCGAGCCCGGCAAGCTGACGGCATTTGTCACCATCCAGTCGATTCAAATGGACGCTCTCGACGCCACGTTGACCATTGACGACTTGAAGAAGCCAGTCATAGACAGTCTCAAAGTTCTTCATTTTGGGAGCCTCCATCCATTGTTCTCCAACCATTTCTGGGTAGCCCGAGAAAGAGTTGACTCTCCGTGCTTCCAAGTACCGTCCTTGTTCAGCGCCGAACCGTCCTTGAAGTGAGCGTGCGTTTGTTCTCCCTTTACCTTGCCAACGTCGACACGCTCAACATCCTTCGGCGCCTTTCCTTGCTTGATTTCCTTGTTAAGCTGATTCGGGCTCTTGCCCTTGTCTTTCTTTTCTTCGTCGCCATTGTCGGGATCACCGGGAGAACCACTAGAGGCACTGTTTGTACCGCTGGATAGCGATTCCGAATCCTGCTGCGCTGCGCTTTCCTCGCCATCCTTCCGCATCGCTTCGATTTGCGCCGGAGTATAACGTGCCTTGGCACTATTCCTCCATGGAGCGTCAGCGTCGGATAGTTCCCCAGCACCCGGCCTCGTGTTCCAGTTGCCTGGCATGAGTGCCAGATCCAATACCACGCTCGCTCGGAGCGCAACCCGAGGGGCAGCTCGAGCGCCTGCCTGCAGCTCGCGCAGGAACCACTGGAAGGGGTCCCTGGCGCACCAGTCACAAGTCAAAACCGGCCGTTGGCCGACGATCGTGACGACCTGCATTGCGGTGAAACCTGACGGGTCTGTGTGATTTGTCGGGTTATTCCAGACGTAGCTGTAGCGATTGTAACTCTGGCTGCTGTAGGCATCTTGTACAAGCGTATCGGCACTCATGAAGCGCGCTACCAGCGGATCATAGATACGCCCGTTCATATGCACCAGGTCGAGCTGGTCCAGCATCTCATGGCCCGTGAAGCCTTTGTTATCTACCTCCCCGTCCGCCGATGTCGGCGTACTGGTGGTCAGGCTGCGGCGGGCGCCCCAGGCATCGTAGGCCAGCTTCTCGACAATGGTGCCGGTTTCGTCCGTAATCGCGGCAACGCTGCCCAGGCGGTCCAGATGCGTCCAGCGCAGCGAGGTGACGCCGTTGCGCTCGATCTCCACGCCCAGCCCCATCGGCCAGTAGGTTTTGATCGTCGTGGTGCCGCCCTGCACTTCCGTTTCCATGGCGCCGGCGTAATAGGTCGTCAGGCCGTCGCTGCGCACCTGGCGCACGCGCTGGCGGTCGGCGCCATACACGAAGTCGCTGTAACTGCTGCCTTTCGTTGCGCGCAGCGGCATGTTGAAGCTGGACCAGGTCCAGCTTGTGGCCCGTCCTGGCGCCGTCAACAAGTTGCCGTTGTCGTCGTAGCCGAAGCCCGCGCCCGCAACCGTCGATACCGCATGCGGCCGTATGCTGTTCGCCCCCGAAGCCGGATAGGTGTAGGTGCCAACGCTGGTCTTGCTGGTCAGGTTGCCGATCTCGTTGTAGGTAAACACCTGTTCGGACTGGCCGGCGATCCACGCCGTCTCCAGGCGGTTCAGCGCGTCGTAGGTAAACGTCTCGCCAAAGCCGCTGCGCTTCGTCGGCAGATTGGCCGGATCTTCCCAATATTGGGAACGGCTCGAGACGTTGCCCAGCACGTCATAAATGTATTGTTCCTCCAGCACCGCTGTGCCCTGGCGGTTCACCACGTCCTTGAACAGGTGGCCGGTATTCGCGTAGTACTCGCGTGTGATGCTCAGGCCATTGCCCAGGGTGGCGTTGAGAACGCGCGCCGATGCATCGGCCTCTGTTGCCTGCCAAAGCGGCAGCGCGCCACGCTCGATACGGGCAAGGTGGCCGTAGCCGTTATAGCGCCGGTCGAAGACCCGCTCCGCACCGTTGGCAGGCTGATGGCGTTCGCGGATCAGGCGGCCCCAGGCATCGTACTCCGTACGGCTGATGTAGCTGCCGTCGGGCTGATACACCGTCACCGTGTCCGGCCTCCCCTTGCTGTCATAACGGTGCTCGCGGCGGAAGTCCTTGACGCTGCCGGCCAGCGTAAATGACTCAACCAATTGTCCGCAGCTGTAGCTGGTCTTGCAGTCGGCCTGCGCGGCTGGCTTGTCGTACACCCAGCCGGCAGAATAGTCTTCGGATACCCGTGCCGTCATACGGCCCAGCTCGTCATAACTCATGCGCGTCGAATAGGTCTCCACCGGCCCTCTGGCACGCTGATTGGGACTGATCTGGCGCCACACCTGGCCCAGAGCATCCACGTCGTACCGGATCTTCCCCAGGTCCGGATCAAGCAGCTCAATCTTACGGCCCAGCTTGTCATAAGCCACCCTCACCACATTGCCCAACGGGTCTACGGTGCTGGTGAGGTTGTGGAAGGCATCATAGGTGAAGGTGGTCGACTGGTTTTTTGCATCGGCGACGGTCTTCATTCGCCCCCACGCGTCCCTTGTTTCCACCTTTTTCTGCTGCTTGGCATTTGTGAAGCTCACTTCCCGCCCGTTGTAGACGGTCAGGTTGTCCAGCATGCCTCCACCATCTTTCGTCTGCAACAGCGTTACACGATCCAGGTCGTCGTAGCTGAACTGGCGCTCCAGCTCAGCCTCTGCAGGAACTCCCGTCCCCAGTACATCACTTTCGCTGGCATAGGCAGGCTGCCAGGTGCGCCATACGCGCCCTTGCGCATCGTATTCGATGTCGGTTGCGGTTTTCCCGTTAAAGCCCCATGTGACACTCCTCACCACCTGGCCAGCTTTATTCGTGAACAGCAGCTTCGGAACTGCTACACGCTCAGCACCGCGCTTGAAGTCCTGGATCTGCACACCTGTCGCGTGTGGAGGGCAGTTGGCGTTGCAGCGTTTGTAATGAGTCCAGGTTTCAGTCCCGTCCCTTGCTGTGAAGTGGCGTTCACGGCCGAAGCCGTCAAACTCGGCTTGCGTAATCAGGCCGTTGGCGTCGGTTTTCTTCGTCAATGCGCCGTTCCGCGGATCGTATTCCAGAAGCTCCTTATGCGAACGCGCATTCTGCTGGCTAGCCGGGAAGCGGCCATTAGCGGTGTACTCCACGGTCGACACGGTACGCGTGCGGGCAGTCCCTTGCGGGTCTGTCCAGTCAAAGATTGTGCGTTTGACGAGGCCGAACACGCTGTCACGTTCGAAGGTTTTCTTGACGCGCAATTCCGTAACATTTGGTTCCACAGTCTCGGTCTTCAGCCGGCCTGCTTCATCGTAGGTGTAGGCCATCTGGCGCTCAATGCTGCTGCCTGCCATCGTGCGCGTTTCGGACTGCGTGCGCATTTCGCCGATGCGCCAGCTGATTTTCTCGGAGTCATAGCTGCGGGAGATTGCAGTTGTGCCGACCGCGGCGACCGGACTATCCAGGTCGCCACTGTCGTAGCTGCTGTTTGTCACCAGCGTCGGATTACCCCAGTCGTCATAGGTGCTGGAAGTGGTGGTACGTTCGAGGAAGGCACCGTTGAGATCCCTGCGGAGACGCTTCTCGGTACCGATATAAGGGAACTGCGTTGCCGTTCCATTGTCCTGGGCGATACTCCGCACGGCCGCGCTGACCCGGCTATCCAGCAATACGGTACCGTCCCGGTCCAGGCTACGTGCATAGCGCGTCATGCCGGCATAGGGGAATGCCTGGTTGTACCAGGTGGTTGTCGCAATCTGCGACTGCACGTCCCGCTCTTCAATCTGTGCGAAGCCCAGGCTGGCGCGGCGCGACGGATCGTAGCGATGGCCGTGATAGGTGTACTCAGTGTCCAGCCAGCCACTACTGCCATTGCTGCGGTGGATGGCGCGCACCAGCTGGTGGCCGGGATGCATCAGTTTTCCCAGCTGAGGCTCGGTAGTCCCGGGGTAGGCCTGCACCGAGGGAGAATAGACCTCCGTCGAGTTAAGCTTCGCATACTCGGCCGTCTCGACCAAACCGGCACCATTCGTCACGCGTACTAGCCGATCCAGTGCCTCACCAGGCTTGGCCAGGTCGGCTGCACCGTAGATTTGCCACTTGCTGCCTTGGGTATAGTTCACGATGTCCGGCTTGCCATCGCCGTCAAAGTCGCCCAGGAACATTGAGCGGTTGCGAGCATACAGCTGATCGACTGCGGTGCCGATCATTACCATCTGACCGCTGATGCCATAGAACGTGGGACCGGACCAGGGTTCACAGCTATTGGTATCGCCAGAGTGACCGAGATGGCACAGCAGGTAGTTGCTGACGGTGTCAGCAGTCCAGGTGTCTGTCGCAGGACGCAGCACATCGGGCTGACCATCCCCATCGAAGTCGGCCACCGTCATTACAAGGTGATCCAGCCCTGTTGTAGTACCTGAGGATGGCAAGGCACCGCAATCAGCCTCGCCATTGCCTTTCGACAGGCATATACGCCCCTGGTAAGCAATCGGGCTGCCGCTGTTGTTCAACGTGGCCCTGCCATAGACCAGGTCTGTATAGCCGTCCGCATTGAAGTCCGCGGTAATGGTACCGGTCGAAGGCGGTGCCAGGGCGGCGGTGCGATTGTCCGGACTCGGATCCCATTCGCCGCGGAACTGATATGCGCCGGGCTCGGTGGAGCTGCCCACAACGATGTAAGTACGGTTTGGATCGTCGGCATTTACATCGCATTCCCAGCGCGTGCCACTCGTTTCGGAGAGTACACGCCTGCAATGGCCTAAGTCGACACGGTCGGTGCGCCCATCTCCATCCATGTCGGCAAAGGCGCTGCCGGAAGTATGGCTGCCGTTGGCTTCGTCCCCAAAGCCCATGTTGAAGGATGTGCCGGTAACCTTGACGCAGTCGAAGCCTAATCCATTGGCCAGACATTTGTAGGTCTGTTCAGCGAAGTTGGCCGAACGGCCGGTGCGCAGCACCAGGTCATCCTTCCCGTCCCCATTGAGGTCTCGCACCATTCGCATTGGAGCCGGGGCTTCGATATATGTGCCCCAATACTCGTCCTTCAGGCCGGCCACGGGGGCGCAATTGAAGGTGCCTGCATTGAACAGCTTCCCCCAGCACATGCGCCAGTTCGACGCCATATAACCTGCGGTCCAGTCGGCAACCAGCACATCGAGGCGGCCATCTCCATCGAAGTCGCCGGTTTCCATCACGGCCAGATTGCCGCCAATGCTTGCGAACGGGACTTTCACGGTCCAGCCCGTGCCATCGGCATTCGATTCATATAAGCGCTGCTGGCTGGCGTTGGCGCCGACGCGATACCGCTCCAGGATGTCGTCCTTGCCGTCACCGTTAAAATCGCCAACGGCAATCTCGTCCAATGGTGCCTTCGCGTAACCTGATCCGCTGCCATTATTGCCGAGGGCCACCAGGTCCGGCCCTACCCGCTCGCCCCCCAAGCTGACAAAACCCGGCATGGCCAATGAGCGGGTGCCATAGTCGAACACGGTCTCCGGCAGGCAAACCGATCCATCGCAGGCCTGAACAGACCTGAGCAGACTACGGCCACTGGTAGGACTACGTGCATAGTCCAAGGTGTAGCGCTGTGCGAGCACGCCGCCACTGCCGTTGGCATCGATACCTGTATAGCTGCTGATATCCTTTATCCGCGTCATCTCGAAACTTGGCGCACCGGCGACATACTGTCTGCGCGCATCTGGCCGCGTCTCGTAAGCAAGGCGCACCGAGGCATAGTGTCCCTGCCCGTTTGCCGAATTTCCTCCCCAGCGAATCTCCGCAAGCTTGTTCTCGCCAGTCGTGGCGTCTTCGCTATATAGATAACTGATGTAATTCTGGCTGCGGTCGTTCATACGACTCACACGCCAGCGATAAGCTTGACCATCGGTGCGTCCTAGCGCATTGACATAGCTGTCGGCAGTATCACCGTAATAGGCAATGCGGCCATCGCGGGTTTCGACCGTATAGCTGCGCTGGCTTCCGTTCATCACCGTACGGACGCGAGTAAAGCTCTCGAGCTCTGTACGGTATTCTGCTGTCGGCGACCAGTAGGCCGCGTTGGTGCTGTCTCCGTTGACGAGCACCAGGCGCTGTCCGTCCAGACACAAGCGATCTACCGGCTGCATCGTATAGGTTTGATTTGGATCCAGGTTGCTCACACCAACCGGAACATCAAATCGAACGGCATCAGCCGAACCATCGTTTGCGCCAGTGCGGCCGCAGCGGTCGATGCTGGAGACACCTCCGATTTTCCAGCCCAGGCCGGCCATTCCAGCAAGATCGGCGCTATCGTAAGTCAGCGCCAGTGCCGGCGCCATGCCTGCTGTTCCTGGCGGAAGCTGGAGCGGCACCGTGTATCCAGCAGTACCATTCGGCGTTGCAATGAGCTTGCCCAGCATGGTGCCACCGTCGAGGTTCCCCTCCTGAGGCATGTCAACGACGATAGGCATTGGCGTCGGGCTGCTGCCCACGCTACCCGCTGTTACGGTGACACCGGGCGATTCAGCCAGCAGAGTCCCGTTGCCATTATATGAACGCGCCACCAGAATGTAGCTCCCCGCCACGGCGGGGGTCCAGCTGCGCTGCCAGCTGCTACCACTTACCGCGGCATCGCCCAACAGGATTGCATTTGCGAAGACCTTAACTGACTGCACCACGGCAGGCACTGTGGCCGTAATGAGAACTGGACTTCCGACGCCAAGGTTCGCGCCAGCCGAAGGGCTGCTGATTACCGGCTGCACTTCGGACTGACTGACCACTCTGAACTGCGTCGGCATGCTGAACAGCGTCATATTCCCCTTGCGGACTCGGGCATACACGGTGTAGGGTGCACTGCGTGCCGGGAGCCCGCTTTTTGAGGCGCTGAACGCACCCGGACTGTCTGCCACAGCCGGCACCCATTCGCCATCAACGCTGAAACCTGTTTCATCGTATGTTGAGTCGAAGTTGGTGAGCTGCATCCTGAGGAACACTGGACTGGGCGCGAGCGTCTGGTCGCCATTTTGCGGTGTTGACATGGCGACTCGCAGTGTGCCTGGCATGGTGCAGCGGCTATCGTCGCAAGGCAGGCTGACAGACTGGCTCAGGTCAGCCGTTTCAGCCCAGACGTAAAGCGTGCGGCCAGCGTACTGTGCAAGGAAACTTCCAAGCTCTGCTTTGAAATGGTGCCCCACGCCCGGCGTGCCGCACTCTGTTGCCACGCTTACCTGATCTGGCTCCGTCGAAATATTAGCCGTCAGGTTTTCGACCAATACGGCACCGTTGGCATCGGTACTTGGCCCCCCTACGAGCACCTTGTACTTCAAGCCGGCCGGGTTTCCTGCTTGGCAAACCCAGCCGAATATCTCCGGCTGGCCACTGGCATTGGTCCGAATGCCAGAAATCACACCCTTCAGGGCGCTATTGGTCACATTCAGGATCAAAGGCGCCGAGTCGCTTACGGCGCCGCCCGCGTCCGTCGCACGTAACTTGAAGCGGTACACGCCAGCGCCCAAATCCAGGTAGGTGTTCAGGTTCAACGTACTGGTCGCACCGCTCAGCGTCGCCACCTGGACATACGCATTCCCCGCGTCACGCATCAGTTCGATCTTACTCAGCACACCGCCGCTGCGTACGCCCTGGCCGCTGAATGCAATTCGAGCCGTCGCCGCACCGGCAACGCGTACGTTGCGTGGGGTCGCAGCCAGTGTAGCCGTAGGCCCGGCACCGGTCGAAACAGTCACGGGCACGTTCGGACTCTTGTCTCCGAACCATCCGACCATTTCGCGCAACATTTGCCATTGAAAATTGTGGACACCGGTGGTGGCTGGCGCAGTCACCTCGAAGGTGAATACACCGACCTGTCCCGTGGCCACGCTGGATGTGAGAAATGCACGCCCATTGAAAGTGCTATTGTCTTGTGGGTTTTGGGCGCCCAGGCGGAAACGCTGTCCTTCGCTCCACGTTTCGCTCCCCGTATTACGCATCCGCACCGTCACCGTATACGGCCGTTGCGCCACCATCGCCATGGGCACATCCTGCGACACGAAGGCGGCCGACATCGCGGCCGAAACGGCAAACACGGTTACCGTGGTCGGAGGGCTAAAACCCGTGCCGCCAAGCGTATCGGTGGCGCGCAGTTGCAAGGTGTGGGTGCCGATCGGTAGCATTGTGCTGCTACTGAAGCTCGTTACTCCGCCACGCGTCTCAACGACACTTCCATTGACGATAAGTGCGACCGTTGACAACGCTGTGCCGGCAGCGGCGCTGGCGGTACCGTTGATCTGCACCGTGGCGCTCCCGCTACTGGTCCCTATGAAGCTGTTTGCAGCGGGTAGCGCCATGGCGACTTGCGGCGGCGGCGTCGCAACCTGAACCAGATGATTGCTCACTTGGCCGAACCATTCAACACCGCTTTCAAACACAGACCAGCGCAGGGGATAGCTGCCTGGTGACGCCGGTGCTACAACGCTGAAGGTGAAGGTATGCGTGGCGCCGGGCGGCACTGCTACCGCGACCGTAGGTGTCTGCGTCCCGGGCCAAGCCGTTTGATCGGCCGCATACGGCAGCCCAAGGTAGGTGCTGCCGGGCGTCCAGGTGGTCGACCCGGTGTTCTTAAATGTCAACGAAATCTGGTTGGTGGTGCCAGCCACCATGGACGCGGGAATATTGGACGAGACCAGAATGGCAGAGCGCCCGCTCACATTGACCGGATTAGTCGGCCCTAAGGCGCCAAACCATGCGACGTTGTGCTTGTAAAGGCGCCAACGCATGCTGTAACTGCCAGCATTCGCGGGCGCCGTGACATTGGCTGTGAGGGTGACCGTGCCGTTGACCGGCACATTGCTGGCTAAGGCACCTCCCGTGGGCTGCCAATTATCCAGCTCGAAGGGCACACTCATGCTGAATTGGCCGGCCGTCCAGGTACTTGCACCGGTGTTTTTCCAGGTGACCGAAATCGGGTAAGACTTGCCCGGTGCCATTGAGGCAGGGATGGTCGCGCTCACCAATTGAGAGTTAAGGTTCTCAACGGCGACCGGCGTTGCAGGTGTCTCGTCTCCGAACCAACAGCAACCGCTGAGGAACATCTTCCACCGCAGTGGCTGCGCACCAGCCTTGATCGGAGTTACCGTGGTGGTGAAGGTATAGCTCTGGCCAGGCGCCACCGGATAGTCAACAGTCGGCGTATAAGATGTCCACGCTGCCTGGTCCGATATGTAAAGGATCGCAGCCGCAAATCCTTCGCCTGGGTTCCAAGTCGCGAACCCTGTATTCTTGTAGGTAAACGACACTGCATAGCTGTTACCCAAAACCATAGCGGTAGGAATCGAAGACGAAATATACTTCGCCCCGTACGTGCCGGTTCCCACTAAAACGGGGATATCCGTGACGTCCCCGAACCAGGCCTGGCCGATCTTATATACCGACCAACGAAACCGGTACGTACCTGCCTCGCTTGGGGCAGTCACCACGATGTTCACTGTGACTTCCTGACCTGGCGCCACAGTTTTACCCAAGAACACGCTGGCATTCGTCCACAGTGCAGCGTCTTCTGCGTACAGTTTGCCAAGTGCAAAGCCACTGCCCGTCCAGGTCTCGGTTCCCACGTTCTGGAAGGTCAGGGAAACCGTGTACTGCGTCCCTGCCACCATCGTCGCGGGCACTGTGGAGCGCACGAACCGGGCGGCGAGCGCCGGCGCTGGCCCGGGATCGCCGCCCGGTTCGTCTGGATCCTGGATGGCCAGGGCGCTGATGACGCCACGCTGCTGCGGCTCAGCGTCATTGGAGACGGTGCGCAGCGGTGGTGTATCGGTGGTGAGATTGGTTCCTTCCGCAAGTAGCGGCGGCGCCTTTATCCGTCTGTTTTGGCGTGCTTGAGTACTTCGCTGAGCGGCTTCGTCCTGTACCTTCGGCGTACGGATGGCGTTGTCTCGGCCTTGAATCAGCTGCAGCCCAGCCCAACGCGATTCAGCTCCCATTGTCGCCTCGGTCAACGGCGGCGGGACAATCACCTGCTTACCCGGCTGTGCGCCAGCGGCTCCGGGCAATGTAACAAGCAGGAACAACAAGCCCAAGAACCAAGTTCGGATGTGTTTTGAAGTCACCGTGTCCCCGCCGTGCACGCATTAATAAAAGCGGAGGATGCCATTGAACACAGGCAACAACTCTCACAAAAAGTAACAACATTGAAATAAGTAAACTTTCGTAACGGAATGTGTTCGAAAACCAACGCTTTAGTTCCTCAACCCCGGGAAACTGTCGGAGTATAATGATTGCGCTACCATTGAATGGTAGGCCAACATAGATAAAGGAGACAGAATGGCACTGCACTACCAACGCAAGGCCTTGGCCCTTGCGACTTCCGCCATCGCACTGGGGGCCGCGCTGCCGGCGCTCGCGGCGCCCATCGCCACCCTGGACCGCAACGGCGCCTGGGTGTCGGTCGAGGCCTATGGACCGAACGTGGTTCACATCACCATCGCCGCCGACAAGGCCGAGGCGCTGAAAGGCCCGGGCTACGGCATCCTGCCGAAGAACGCCGACAACGCGGCCTTCCGCCACAGCAGCGGCAAGGATGGCGATACTTTCGCTTCGACGGCGCTGAACCTGCGTGTGGCCCCTGCCCCGCTGCCGCGTGTGCCGAGCATGGGCGAGAAGTACTTCGCATCGCAACTGGCCCCGGTGGCACTGCAGGTGCGCAATGCCAAGGGCGAATTGGTGCTCGACATGAGCGGCTGGGAACTGTCGCCGCAGACCGTGAACACGGAAAAGACCTACCAGGCCGGCGCCAGCTTCCGCGCTGCGGCGGACGAACATTACTACGGCATGGGCCAGAACCAGGAATCGCTCGGCCCGCTCGACTTGCGCGGCAAGGTCCTCGACTGCAAGCACTGGTATGACGCACCGGCCGGCGAGTCGGTGTGCGTGCCCTTCATGGTATCGTCGAAGGGCTACGGCATCGTGTGGGACAACCCGTCCGCAACCCGCTTCGTGGCAGGCGTGAATGGCCGCACGGCCTTCCAGTCCAATGTGGGCGAGCGTGTCAGCTTCTTTGTCATTACCGGCAGCACGCCGGAAGAGATTTATTCGGGCTATGCCCGCGTCACCGGCAAGACGCCGATTCCGCCCAAGGCGGCGTTTGGCCTGATCCAGTCCAAGGCACGCTACGAGAGCCAGCAGGAAGTCATGCGCGTGGCGAACACCTATCGCGAGAAGAAATATCCGCTGGATATCATGGTGGTGGACTGGTTCTACTGGACCCGCATGGGCCAGCTGGATATCGATCCGGCGCAGTATCCGGCGCCGGCGGCCATGAACAAGCAGCTGCATGACATGGGCATGCAGTCCATTATCTCGGTGTGGCCGCGCTTCGAAACCTCGGGCCGCTATTTCAATGAGCTCGATGCGAAGGGCTACTTCCTGAAGGACAAGGATGGCAAGACGGTAGACGGCCTGCCCTTCCGCAACGACCGCACGGGCGCGCTGATCGACGCCACCAATCCGGCGGCACGGCAATGGTTCTGGGAGCGCGTGCGCGACAACATCCTGGCGCAGGGCTTCGACTACCCATGGCTGGACGAGACCGAACCGGACCTGGTGCCGGAAGGCTTCTTCTATTCCATTGGCTCTGGCGACCGTTACCGCAACCTGTTCCCGCTGCTGCACGTGGAAGGCGTGGCGCAAGGCATGCGCGCGTGGAAGCCGAACAAGCGTACCCTGATCCTGTCGCGTGCCGCCTATCTCGGTTCACAGCGCAGCGGCGCCCTGTTCTGGTCTTCGGATATCCAGCCTACGTGGGAAGCGCTGGCGCGCCAGGTGCCGTCGGGACTGAACATGACGGCCTCCGGCATCGCCTACTGGGGCAACGATATCGGCGGCTGGCAGAAGCTGCCGAAAACCAGCAAGGCGACCAAGGCGCCGCTGGTCGATCCAAGCGGTGCGGAAGAAACCGTGGGCGAGAACCACGACTATCCCGAGCTGCACACGCGCTGGTTCCAGTACGGCACCTTCCTGCCTACGCTGCGCCTGCACGGCGACCGCAAGCACGCAGAGATCTGGGCCTTCGGCAAGCACGCCGAAACCATCATGGCCAATTTCAACCGCCTGCGCTACCAGCTGATTCCTTATATCTACAGCCAGGCCAAGGCCACCTGGGACAGCGGCGCGCCCTTCATGCGCCCGTTGTGGATGGACTTCCCGAACGATCCGAAAGTCGCCGATATCGGCACGCAGTACATGTTCGGGCCCGCCTTCCTCGTGGCGCCGGTGACGGAACAGGGCCAGACCGAGAAGGACGTCTACCTGCCGGCGGGCAGCGACTGGTACAACTTCTGGACCAATGAGAAGGTGGCGGGCGGACGCTGGATCCGCGTGGCCGCGCCGATCGAGCAGATCCCGGTGTTCGTGCGCGCGGGTTCGGTGGTGCCGATGGGCGCCGAGATCCAGTCCACGGCTACGAAACAGGCCATTGCCGAAATCCGCGTCTACCCTGGCAAGGATGGCGGGTTCGCGCTGTATGACGACGACGGCGTGTCCTACGACTACGAGAAAGGCAAAGGCACGCTGGCGAAGCTGCAGTGGAACGACGCCGCCGCCCGCCTCACCGTCAGCGGCGACGCCGAGCTGTCACGCAAGGCGCCAGGCATCATCAAGGTAGTGGGCAAGTAAGATCCCGCAGAGCCCGCAACATGACACCTTGGGGTCAGGCACCGCATGACATGACAGCGGGTGCCTGACCCCATGGTGTCATGACCGCGGCTTAAGCGGAGCAGTTGCGGGCCGCCGCTGGACGGGCGGCCAGCTTGCGCCGTGCTTCTTCGAAAGCGTTGTCCAGCAGGCCGCCATACAGGCCCGCTACGTCTCCGCCGATAATCGGCTCGGCCAGGGGACGCCCACAGACATCAGCCAGGATCACCACGGGAGCAACCTTCACGCCTGCTTTGCGGGCAAAGGCCTTGTGCGTGGCAGCGCCGGGGTAGCCGCTCACCGGCAACTGGCTGTCAATGACGATTTCGCGCACGATGTCGCCGCGCTCAACGAGGCCGGGCATGTAGCTGCGGCGAACCTGCTCGCAAAAGCGGCATCCAGGCAAGGTGAAGAACAGTACCACAGGCTTGTTCTGGTCCGCCGCCAGTTGGCCGTCGGCCTGCCAGCGTGACAGCATCTGCGGCCCCGGCGCAGCCTGCGCACCGCATGCCGCCAGCAGCGTGGCGGCGCACAGCACGCGGCCCAGCCAGCGGCGCCGCTTCATGCAAGCATGCCCGGGTTGCCCTGCACGCCGATCAGGCGCGGGGTGTTCAGTTTGCGCGCGCTCACGGTTTTGTGGCTGCGCAGCCAGCCCGCCACCACATCCCACACCGGTTCGCCGCTGGCGCCTTCGGCCACCGGCGCCCAGCCGGCCACCTTGTATTTGCGGTCGGCGTCGATCGGCTTGCCGTTCAGGCGCATGTCCTGGATGCGCGATCCCATCTTCGCGCCGGGCTCGATGGCGTAGCTCATGCCGCCAACGCGCACCATGTCGCCACCCTGCTGGTAATATGGATCGGGGTTGAACAGGTTGTCCGCCACGTCTTCCAGCACGGTCTTGATGGTGGCGCCGGTCATCTCGGTCAGCGAGGTGTAGGAATAGGTGGTGGCCGTCTGGTCCATCAGCTGTTCCATCAGGATCGGGCTGTCCGGCAGCAGCGAGGTACCCCAGCGGAAGCCCGGCGAGAAGGCGATTTCAGCGCCCTTCGCCTCCATTAGCGCATCCACAATCAGCTGGTCGAAGGTGCCGTTGAAATTGCCGCGGCGGTACAGCGTGCCCTGCGTGACGGCGAGTTTTTCGCTCAACTTGGCCTCATACGGCGCGCGGATGCGGGTGATCAGTGCATCCATCTCCTTGTCCGCCGGGAGGAAGCGCGAGAACACCGGCAGCAGCTTGTAGCGGAAGTCCGATACCTTCCCGTCGCGCACATCGAAATCGAGCACGCCGAGGAATTTGCTGTTGGATCCTGCGTTTGTCACCAGCGTTTTGCCGCCGGCATTGGAGACGATCACCGGCTGCGGCACGCCGTCGTGCGTGTGGCCGCCCAGGATGGCATCGATGCCGCGCACCCGCGAGGCCATCTTCAGGTCGACGTCCATCCCGTTGTGCGACAGCACCACGACGACCTTGGCGCCCTTGCCGCGTGCTTCATCCACCATCTTCTGCATATTGTCGTCCTGGATGCCGAAGGTCCATTCGGGAACAAAGTAGCGCGGGTTGGCAATCGGCGTGTACGGGAACGCCTGGCCGATCACCGCCACCGGCACGCCGTTCATTTCCTTGATCACATAAGGCGGGAACACCTGGTCGCCGAAGTCGGCGCTCTTGATGTTCTGTGCGACGAAATCAACCTTCCCCTTGAAGTCCTTCTCGACGATTTCCTTCACGCGCGCATCGCCCAAGGTCATTTCCCAGTGCGCCGTCATGATATCCACGCCGAGCGCAAGGCAGGCATCCACCATGTCCTGGCCCTTGGTCCACAGTGCTGTGGCGGAGCCCTGCCAGGTGTCGCCGCCGTCCAGCAGCAAGGCGCCGGGACGGCTCGCCTTCATGCGTTTGACCAGCGTGGAAAGATGGGCGAAGCCGCCCACCTTGCCATACGTGGCCGCAGCCTTCTCGAAATTCAGGCAGGTGAAGGCATACGCCTCGCGCGTGCCGGGGCGGATACCGGCCGCCTTCAGCAAATGCTCGCCCACCAGGTGCGGCATGCGGCCTACCGCCTCCCCCACGCCGAGATTGACGCTCGGCTCACGGAAATACACCGGCTTGAGCTGCGCATGGCAGTCGGTGAAGTGCAGGAAGTGCACATTGCCGAAACGCGGCAGTTCGTACAACTTGTCGGCCGAAGGCGCGGCCAGCGCTTGAGGTGCATCGAGCACCATGCCGCTGGCGGCGGCGATGCCCATGACCTGCATGAATTCACGGCGGTTCAAACCCATGGATACTACCCTTATTTGTTAACCGGCGACTGCGGATCGAGCAGCAGCGCCATCAAGTCTTTCAGCTGCTGCTCGGTCAGCACGCCATTGTGGCCGAAGCGCGGCATGCGCGAGCAGGCATTGAAGGCCTGCGCGTTATACAGCTTGGCCCAGGTGTATTTCAGGATCGCTTCGCTGTCCCCGCGCAGCTTGCCGTACTGGTACAGCGTGGGACCAATGTTCCCGAAAGAGATTTCTTCCTTGCTTACCTGGTGGCAGGCGTAGCAGTTGCCGCCGTTCTCGGATCCCACCTTGTCCGAAGACTGCATGCCACGCCCGTTCTGGGCGATCTTCTCGCCTGCCTTCCAGTCGCCCAGGTATTTGCCATCGGCCGGATACTTCACCAGCTTGAGCTGGGCTTCTTCCAGTGCCTTGGCTTTCTTCGCCGGCAGCGCGGCGGCCGAGCTGCAGGCCTTCTGCGCTTCGTCCTGCTCCACCACGCGCTCCAGCGTGGCCGGGCCCTTCGATTTGAAATCGGCTTTCAGCAGCGCCGCTGCCTGGTCGGCATATTTGTCCGCCGCTGTCGCCGAGCCGCCGCACAGGAGGACGGCGATTGCCATTACGCTTTTCAGTTGTTTCATCGTCTGTCTCCTTAGCGTTTGAGGGCGGGGCCCTGGTAGACGCCACCGTTGGCGCTGCGCGCCAGGAACATGGTCACTGCCGTAATGGCTTCGGATGCGTACACCGGCTCCGGGAAGCGTTGCTGGCGGAAGCAGTCGTTCAGGCGGTGCTGCATGGTGCGCACTTCTCCCTGCGACACGCGATAGGCAGGCCAGGTGGTGTAAGCCGCCTGCGCGCCCGCCTTCGCCGTCAGGTTCGGCAGGTCCTGCATGCGGATGCGCATCTGGTCGGCGCTATGGCAGCTGGCGCAGGAAAAGTCATGCGAACCGCCGCGGTAGTAGAACAGCTTCTTGCCGATTTCGTAGGCACGCTTCTCTTCCGGATGCGACATCGCCACATTCATCTTGATGCCGCGCGACTGCGCCGTGATGTAGGCCACCATCGGCTCGATGTCGGAGGCCTTGCCGGTGGCGCCGAAAGGCTGGGCCGAGGCCTGCTCCGCCGTCAGGCCCTGCAGCGTGATGCGGCAGTGCTTGAGGCGCTGTTCCAGGTCCATGACCTGTTTTGTATCCTTGAAGTAGCGCGGCAGCTCGGCATAGGCGCCCTTCAGGATGCCGGGGCCTTTGCCGAGGTCGCACTGTTCCAGCGACACATTGTTCGGGCCCGCCTTCTGCTTCCAGAGTTCTTCGCCGCGCATTTCCCACAGCTCGGCGGGATTGCCGTCTGCCAGCATCTCCCGGTATTTTGCGATCTCGTCGCTCTGCCCGGCGGCCAGCGCCAGCGCCGCTGCGGCGCAGCCGGCGGCTCCAGCCAATACTTTGCTCATGCGTCTCATCTTGTCTCCTCCAAGTGGTCCTGCGGTCTGCGCCGCAATCGCGATCAGGACACCACCGCGTCGTCGCTGCGGCTGTCTCCCTGGTTGTCGTGCCAGGTCACGTTAATTTTGTCGCCCTTCTTGCCGCCCTTGAACTTGAAGGACAGGAAAGGATCTTTCGATACCGACGTGCCCATCAGGCAGTCCAGCACCACCTTGTCATTGCACTTGGCCACCAGCTTCTGGATGAAGTGGGCCGGAATGGCCTTGCCGGAAGCGTCCTTGCGCTGGCCGGTTTCCATGTCATGCCGCATCAGGACCTTGACTTCGACGACGTCGCCAGTTGCGCTGGCGCGAATGCGCATCGGATTACCCATGTTGATTCCTCGATTGATATGGTTGAACGAAGGAGCGCGGCATCAGCCGCCGCAGCCGCCCAGTGTGACCTTGATCTCCTTGCTGGCGATCAGCCACTTGCCGTCGGCCTTCACCAGTGCATGCACGTTCGAGGTGCCGCCCATTTTCACGCGCGTGCCGATCACTGCTTCCGTCCCTTCGGGAATGGTGAAGGCGGCCGACAGCGGGTTCGGGTTTTTCTCGACCAGGATGGCCATGTATTCGGTCTTCGGCGCATTGCTGGTAACAGTCACCGGCACCACGGCGCCGTTTTCGGCGATGTCCGGGCCAGTCACCGAGATATCGGCACTGACTGCCGCGCCGGATGCGCCAATTGCCTTCAGCGCATCGTCCAGCGATTTGGCATCGAAGCCGCTGGCGTTCCAGTCGGCGGCCAGCGCCATGCCGGGCTTGAGAATGCCGGCGGTGATCGCCAGGCCCATGACCGTTGCAATGCGCAACAGCTCGCGTCGATTCTGATTCATTTCCATCTCCTCTTTTAACTTACTTTGCACCGCCAAGTATCCAGCCTGCCAGTGCCTGCAGGTCTGCATCCTTCAACTGGGACTGGGGCGGCATAGGCACCGGACCCCAGACGCCCGATCCACCGGATTTGATTCTGGCCGCCAGCGCGGCGGCGGCCTTGGCATCGCCCTTGTATTTGGCGGCGACCTGCGCGAAGCCGGGGCCCACCACCTTGTCTTTCAGGCCATGGCAGCCAAGGCAAGCGTTCTGCTGGGCCAGCGCCAGCGCATTGATCCGCGCGGGCGCCGCTGCGCCGGCTGCGGCAGCTGGTGCGTTCGCGGCGGCGCGGGCCGCAGGCGCGGCAGCCGGCGCTGGCGCAGGCGTTGCCGCCGGCTGCGGCGCCGAGATGCGCGTGGTGAGCGCCGCCGTCGCCGCAGGCTTCGTCGTATCCACGCCGCGCACGGCGCCGAAGGTCCGGTTCTGCTCCGCGATATTGCCGTGCGCATTACGCGACACCTCCGGCAGTGTGGAATGCATCTCCGTCGGGGCGCAGTTCTTCATGCAGGCCACGCTCTTCACATCCGGCTTGCCCTTCACATCCCACATGCCGTGCACCATGGTCATGCCATTACGGTTCGGCATGCGCTGCTGCACCTCGGCGATATTCTTGTCCGACAGCGTGAAATCGTCGGGCACCACTTCCGCCATGTTCAGCATATAGGCCACCACGGAGTACACCTCGTCGGTGCTGAGCGACTTGGGCGCAGTCCATGGCATGGCGCGGTTCACATAGTCCCACAAGGTGGACACGGTGGCTACCTTCATCATGGTGGTGCGCTGCGGCTGGCGGTTGGTGGCCAGCGCGGCCACGCGGCCGGTCTTCACGTCTTCCGCCGTGGTGCCGCCGATGATCGGCGTGAACACCTCGTTCGACTCACCGAAGGTACCGTGGCAGGACGCGCACTTGCCTTCCCAGATCACCATACCCGCATTCACAGTGCCCGAGCCTTTCGGCAGGCCTTTGAAATCGGGCCGCACGTCGATATCCCAGGCCGCGATTTCCTTCGCAGTGGCGGGACGGCCGACATTGGCCAGGGTCTGCGCCTGGGCAGCGCCGGCAACGAAGGCGAGCGCAAACAGCAGCTTAGTAAACCTGGACATTCGACACCTCGCCCGTTTCCGCAACCTTCCAGGACTGGATGGCGTTGTTGTGATAGATGGAGCGCGTTCCGCGCACGGCGCGCAGCTCGTTGATCTTCGGCTGCACATAACCCGTGTCGTCGATGGCGCGCGACTGCAGCACGCAGGGACCGCCGTCCCACACCCAGTCGATATTGAAGCGCGTGAGGCACTTGCCCAGCACCGGGCCTTCCAGGCGCGCAGTGCGCCAGTTGCGGCCCCCGTCCACCGACACGTCCACGCGCTTGACCTTGCCGCGGCCGGACCATGCGAGCCCGGTGATGTTGTAGAAGCCCTTGTCCAGCAGCTGCTGGCCGCCGGACGGCGTGGTGATCACGGACTTGCATTCCTGCGTCGAGGTGTACTGGCGGTAGCTACCGTCCGGCATCGCGTCGATATAATGAATCGCCTCGTCCTTGGTGGCCCACGGCTGGTCGCCCACTTCGATGCGGCGCAGCCACTTCACCCACGAAACGCCCTGCACGCCCGGCACCACGAGGCGCAGCGGGTAGCCGTTCTCGGGCCGCAGCATTTCGCCGTTCATGCCCCAGGCAACGATCACGTCATCCAGCGCGCGCGAAATGTCGATGGTGCGGGTCATCGATGAACCGTCCGCGCCTTCAGCCAGCACGAACTTGCCGTTCTTCTTGTCGTAGCCGCAGTCTTCCAGCAGCACGGACAGCGGCACGCCGGTGAACTCGCTGCAGCTCAGCATACCGTGCGAATACTGCACCGTGGGCACGGCCACATTGCCCCATTCCATCGCCGTGTTGGCGCCGCATTCGATGAAGTGCATGCGCGATACCGAGGGCATGCGCATCAGGTCATCCATGGTGTAGACCTTGGGGTTCTTCACCATGCCGTTGATCATGAGGCGGTGCTGGGCCGGGTCGATGTCGTGCCAGCCCTGGTGGTGGCGCTCGAAGTGCAGGCCGCTCGGCGTGATGATGCCGAACAGCCCTTGCAGCGGCGTGAAGGACACCGAAGCCTGGGACACGCGCGTAAGGCCCGGCGATTCGCGCCGCAGCAAGTTGGTTTCGTATTTGGACGGCTGGCCGTAGGGATTGGCGGCCACTGCCTGGCCAAGGGTGCGCGAATGCTGCGGCAGGTTCAGGATGGCCGGATCGCCATCGCCCACGGCCTGCGCCGCTGCGCGCCCTGCCGCTCCCGCCGCCAGCGCCGCGCCGGCCGCCATGAAGCTTCGGCGCAGGAAGCCGCGCCGTTCGGCGCTCAGGCCATCCCTGGTGATTTCCTGCGCCAGGTCCGGCGCTACGAAATTCTCGGGCGCCCGTACGATGCGTCCCGATTTATTGTTGTCTCTCATCCAGCGTCTCCACCAATGCTATCTATATTTGACTATATAACTATAAACGCATATCTGTCCAGAGAGAATCGTTTTTTTGTATGTCTCGCGTCTGCGACAAGGTCAGGCCGGGACGGTCACGCCCGGCACTTCATGCCCCATCTGGGTGGCAAAACGGCCGCACACGGACTTGCACAGCTCGATGGTGCCGTGGTCTGCGATGCGGTAATACACCTGCGCGCCCTCCTTGCGGCGCGCCAGGATTTTGGCCCGGTACAGCATATTGATCTGGCGCGACACATTGGCCTGGGTCGATTCAACCTGGGCCACGATGTCGTTTACCGAACGCTCGCCGTTGCACACTGCGTAGAGAATCTTCAGGCGGGTGGGCTGCGACAGCAATGCGAAGTAATGGGAGACCTCCTCGAAGAGCGGGTCCATGTCCATACTGTTTTCCGAATCCATACTTGTTCTTTGATGTGTTGAATAATGGCCGCTCAGGGCTTGAGATAGGCGTAGCCTTCGAACTGCAGCCGCGCGGCTTCCGCCACGCCGGACGGTACGATCTTCGCGTCCGGCAGCACCTTGCTTTTGTCGATGTGGCGCGCTTCCAGGGTGTTGGCGCAGACCCTGAACTCGACGTTGTTGCGCATCGTGAGTTCTTCGACGGTCGCATCGTAAGGGTTGCCGTTGCTGTTCTTCGCGCCATCGAGCAGGAAATCGATGCCGGCGCCGTTCGTCACCACAACGATCTTCACCTTCGGGCTCGCCTTCAGATGGTTGCGGATGTTGTTCAGGGCCGTCGTTGCCAGGCTGGAATCGGTAACGTGGTACACCACCTTCTCTTCGCGCTGCTGCGCGGCGGCGCCGAAAGTGGCGAAGGCCAGCAATGCCAGCAGCATGGTGCGGATGAATGTCATGTCGTTCTCCTTATTCCGTGGCCAGGCTTTCCTGCTCCATGCGCAGATAGGTTCCGTAAGCGTTGATGCGGTTGGCCTGCTCGAAGGCCGGATAATCCTTGAAGCGGCTCCAGTCGGTGGCGGCGTAAGCATCATCGAAGCTCGCCATATTCGCTACCGCCTCCCCCATCGTCTTGCGCAGGTACTGCAGGTATTCGCGCGTGAACATCATATCGCGTTCCGGCGCACGTGAGCTGGCGCCATGGCCGGGAATGACGATTGCCGGTTTCGTGGCCAGCATCTGTTCCAGCGTGAGCAGCCAGCGCGCACTGTCCGCGTTGCCGACGAAGGGAATGCGGCCGGTGGCGAACAGGTCGCCCGCGAACAGCAGGCGGTCTTCTTCCACATACAGCATGATGTCTTCCGGCGAATGGGCGCCGCTGGCATCGAGCACGCGGAAGTGCAGGCCGCCCATCGTGAAACGCTCTTCACCGCCGCGCGGCAGCGCCAGCCAGCGGTCGGCGGGAACCAGCCTGGTGTCGCGTCCCACCCATGGAGCAAGGTCGGTAACGCGCTGTTCGAAGCGGCGTTTGGTGTCGTCCGATTCCAGCGTGGCGCGTCCCTTCTCATGCGCCCATACCTCGGCGCCTTGCGCCTTCAGCGGCTGCAGGCCGTAAAAGTGGTCGGCATGGTAGTGGCTCAGTATCACGCGCCGGATCGGCTGTTTGCTGACCTTGCGGATAGCATTCACCATTGCTTCGCCTAACGCTGGCGTGGCCAGCGCATCGAACACCACCACACCGTCGCCCGTGACCACGAAGCCCGCGTTGGACATGAAGCCCTTGTTGGCCTGGCTCGCCATGCCGGCGCTGCCCTGGAAGAACCACACATGTTTGGACACCTGCACCGGCTCCAGCACGAGCGGCGCGGCCTGCGCCATGCCGCACAGTGCGAGCAAGAGAATCCAGAGCCTTCGCCAGAGCGCCATCTTCGCCTTCACGGAGTAATTGATCATATAACTATACGCGAATATTGCAGACCCGACGGGGCCCCTGTCAAGCAAAAAGCGGATCAGAATTCGCCGCGCGCGCCGCGTTCAAGCATCTTGGCGATGGTGGCGCGCATTTGCAGCGCTGCGGCGCGCAGCTCGGGCGGCAGCTTGCGGCCCATGTGGATCAGCATGTCCATATTGAGGGTATACAGCCACAGCCCATCTTCTTTTTCGAGCAGCACGATACGGCATGGCAGGAAGGCCGCCATATGGGGGCTGAAATCGACCATCAGCCGCGCCGTTTCGGGGTCGCAGTAGGAATACACTTTGAGGAAGCGCTGCGGCTTGCCGCTGCGCGCAGCCAGCTCGCTGGACAGCGGCAGCATGCCGACTTCCTTCACATTGTCCTCGGCCGCCACACTGGCCAACGCCTCTTCCACTTCCATGACCGTCACGCCGGGTTCCACCTTGCGCTCCCAGGTGACGGTGGCGGCGATATCGCCTTCCTTCTCGATCCAGCGGTCCCACAAGCGCCCTGCTTCGGCGCCCGCACCGTCTTCCAGGCTCGCAGCCGTGCGCAGCGTGCCGCAGCCCGTCAGGGCCGTGCAGGCGGCACAGAGCAGCAGCGTGGGAAAGGTCAGGTGCATGAAATGGAGCTTCGCTGGCGCGGGACCGGAATTGGAAACCGCCGCATTGTAGCACTGAGAAAATCGGCGTTGCAGCAGGCCGGGCGCAGGCGCTGCGCCCGGCCTTCGGGCAAGTGCTCAGCGCACCAGCGCCACGACTTTGCCGTGAGACGGCCGCGCGCGCGGCGCTGCGGCGGCCAGCGCCGGTGCGCGGTGCGCGCCTGCCAGCTTGAAGGTGCCGACGACAGCCAGCAGCTGCTGCGCCTGCGACTGCATGGAATCGGCTGCTGCCGCCGCCTGTTCCACCAGCGCCGCATTCTGCTGCGTCACGCTGTCCATCTGCGTAATCGCCTGGTTGACCTGGGCAATGCCCGCAGCCTGTTCCTGGCCTGCGCTGCTGATCTCCGCCATGATGTCGGTAACGCGCTTCACGCTCGCCACCACCTCGCTCATGGTCGCACCGGCGGTGTCCACCAGCTTGCTGCCCGCATCCACCTTGTCGACCGAATCGCCGATCAGGGCCTTGATCTCCTTCGCGGCGGCGGCACTGCGCTGCGCCAGGTTGCGCACTTCGGATGCCACCACGGCAAAGCCACGTCCCTGCTCGCCCGCGCGCGCCGCTTCCACCGCAGCATTCAGTGCCAGGATATTGGTCTGGAACGCAATGCCGTCGATCACGGAAATAATGTCCACAATGCGTTTTGCGGAATCGTTGATGGAGCCCATGGTGCCCACCACTTCCCGTACCACCTCGCCGCCCTTCACTGCCACCTCCGATGCCTTGGCCGCCAGCTCGTTGGCATGGCGCACGCTTTCGCCGTTCTGCTGCACGGTGGAGGTCAGCTCTTCCATCGAAGCGGCCGTCTCCTCCAGCGAGCCCGCCTGCTCCTCGGTGCGGGCGGACAGGTCCAGGTTGCCGGTGGCGATTTCCACCGAGGCCGTGGTGATGGCGTCCGTGCCGTCGCGCACCTGCTGCACCAGGTTCGCCAGGCTGTCCTGCATCTTGCGCATGGCGAACATCAAGCTGCCCGTATTGGACTCGTCGTCAACATCGATAGGCGCAGTCAGGTCGCCCGCCGCAATCGAGCCGGCGATGGAAGCGGCGTAGTCAGGCTCGCCGCCCAACTGGCGCATGACGTTACGGGTGAGCCAGAAGGCCACACCGGCGCCGATCACCAGCGCGCCCGCGCCGAACGCCAGGCTGAGCACCAGCATGCGCTGGGTGGCCGCGGCCAGTTCAACTTTGCTCGCGTCGACCGCCGTATTCTTTTCCTTGATCAGGCCAAGCAGCGCGCCGCGGATCTGGCGCCACAGCGGCGTCTCTTTCGCATTCAGCAGCTCGATGGCAGCAGCCTGGTCGTCCTTGGCCAGCGCAACGATCTTCTCCTGCAGCTCCGCCTGTTCCGCATGCTGCTCCTGGATTTTCGCCAGTACCGCCGCTTCCTTGGGATTACCCTGCGCCAGGGTTCGCGCCTTGGGCAGCGCCTTCCTGAAGGCATCGCGCGCATCGGACAGGTTCTTGTAGCCCTGCTTGTTGCCTGGCGCCAGAATCACATTGCGCAGCGCCTGCCCCATTTGCAGCCCTTGCGCGTACAAGGTATTGGTTTCGCCGAGGAAGGCCTGGTCCTGCTGGATGAAGGTATCGAATTTGACGGTGGCGTTCTGCATGCCCGTGATCGCCATGCCCAGAGCGACCATGAACAGGAAGAATACCAAGCCCATGCACAGGGCCATTTTATGTTTGAGTTTCACTCTATCCTCGCGTTGGTTTCCGGGCTACCTGTAGCGGCGGCTCTCATCGACAAAAGATACCATAGGGAAACATCTTTACACAGGCCGACAACATGTTTTGCAGCGGATTGGCAACAGGATCCGCGCAAACCCAGCATTCACGCGGCTTTCAACATTTTCACTTTTAATATATTAGCTCGCGATAGATTGACTATCTTGCTAAACAATGCCGCAACAAACTTGACCTTGAAGCAATGCAAGCCTCGGCAGCACGCGCCTGCGGCCTGCTGAAAGTGCTGGGCAATCCGGACCGCCTGCTGCTGCTGTGCCAGCTCACGCAGGGGGAATACTGTGTCAGCGAACTCGAAACCCTGCTCAGCATCCAACAGCCAACGCTGTCCCAGCAGCTCGGCGTGCTGCGTGAGGAAGAGCTGGTCAGCACGCGGCGCGAAGGCAAGCAGGTCTACTATTCGATGGCGAGCAAGGAAGCGCTGGCCGTGATGACGGTACTGCGCGAACTGTATTGCGTACCGCAGGGAGAAGCACAATACAATGACGATTGACTGGGCGGCCTTTGCGCCATGGAGGTCGCTCGCGGGCGGCCTGCTGATCGGCCTCGGCGCCGCGCTCTTCGTGCTGTTAAACGGCCGGGTCGCCGGCATCAGCGGCATTCTTGGCGGCCTGCTGCGTCCCGCACGCGGCGACCTCGCATGGCGCTTCGCCTTCCTCGCTGGGCTGGTCGGCGCGCCGCTTGCATACGGTCTCGCGGCAGCGCTGCCTGCCGTGCACATCGAGGCCGGTACGGGCACGCTGATCGCCTCCGGCCTGCTGGTGGGCATCGGCACACGGTATGGATCCGGCTGCACCAGCGGCCATGGCGTATGCGGCATCGCCCGCAGCTCGCCGCGTTCGATGGCGGCAACCGCAACGTTTGTGGGGGCAGGCTTCCTCACGGTGTACCTGCTGCGCCATGTGATTGGCTGATATCGGGACTGCTGTTCGGCATTGGCCTGATCGTATCCGGCATGGCCGATCCGGCCAAGGTGCTCGGCTTCCTCGACCTGGCCGGGCACTGGAACCCATCGCTGCTGTTCGTGATGGGCGGCGCAGTGGCCACAGGCTATGTCGGCTTCCGGCTTGCCCGCAAGCGCGAATGCTCCTTGCTGGGCGACCCGATGCGCCTGCCCACCGCGAGCCGGATCGACCGCAGGCTGATCCTCGGCGCCGCCGTATTCGGCGCCGGCTGGGGCCTTGCGGGCTTCTGCCCCGGCCCCGCCCTCGCCTCCCTGCTCTTCGCCGGCATCAAACCAGCCATCTTTGTGGCCGCCATGCTGGGCGGGATGGCGGTGTTCCTACTCTTTAACCGCCCAAGAAAGGATTAAGAACGGTCAGTTTTGGTATGCGGGAGAATGCATCTCCTTTGTCCCGCGTAACCACCGTCAAATTGCGTAGCAAGGCAATTGCGGCAATCTGCTTGTCGACGGTGTGCGGATCCTTCTTCTGATTCGATAACAACGCTCCCCAAAGACGCGCTGCATCGGTATCAAACTCAAGAATGCGATCCCCAAAACGGTTAATCAATCCGTCCAGCCACTGCTCATAAGCATGTGCTCTTTCGGCCTGAGCCACATCCCTTCGCCGTCGCAGATGCTCAATACCAGCCTGGATTTCTCCTACAACTTGCGGCGGCAAGAACAGGGTGTTCTCATCAGTCGTAGCGAAGAACGCGGCCACACCTGGGTTGGCGCGCGCGCCTTTGCGATACTCGGAGATGACGTTCGTATCGATCAGATACATAACTAGCGCACGTCGAAAAGGTCGTCATCATCAAAATATGGCATTTCGGCAAGCACCGCCTTGAACGAGTGCTTCTTCGGCCGCATTAGCAAATGCGCCCGCAAAATCTCCCGATGTTCCGCCTCGGCGCTGCGGCCTTTGGCTGCAGCAGCGCGCTTCAGAGCATCTATCAGCTCTTCATCAAGGCCTCGTACCAGCAATTGGGACATGATTTTCTCCTCAATGATATCAATGATAGCCCTATGTAGATTGCACTACAAGACGGTTTTCCCGTAACGCTTGGAGGCACGCTACGTAGCAGATATCATGAATCATTTCGTAAATCGTCTATCCCGATGCCCTCAACTAAACTCATCATTGCGGCCATTGCGCTGGCACTGAATACGTTCACAGCTAGCGCACATGCAGAAGCACCCGCCCTGCACGCACCTAACGTCGTCCCCATTTCGGCCAGCATCGTGACATCGGGCCAGCCGACTGCCGAGGCGCTGGCGCATTTGTCGGAACAGGGATTCAAAGCCGTGGTCTACCTCGCGCCGCCGACGGTTGGCGATGCTGTTCCTGGCGAAAGGGAAATCGTGCAGCGGCAGGGACTGGAGTTCGTCAATATCCCTATCCCCTTCGGCAAACCGACGCAGGCGGACTTCGAACAGTTTGTGGAGGCGATGAAGCGCTTCAGTGATGGGAAAGTGCTGGTGCACTGCCAGGTGAATATGCGTGCATCGACCATGACCTTCCTGTATCGCACCACCGTGCTGCATGAAGCACCGGAGCAGGCTTACGAGGCAGTGGCAAAGGTCTGGTCGCCGAAGGGACCGTGGAAGGATCTGATCGTCACCCAGCTGCGCAAGGCGCAGATCGCCTTCGAGCCGTATTAAGGCATTCCTTCAGCCTTCCAGCGCCCAGCTGCGCAGCACCTCGTGCCGGGATTGTCCAAGATGGCTTTTGACGAGGGCAAACTCGGTAGCGCGGAAAGTCACTGGTTCGATTGGCACCCGCCCCACCCGGCTGCGCGAATCGTAACAGAGCGTCATATGCGGTTCGAAGCTGCGCTGCGGCCTGAAGCCGCGATCCGCCATGGCACAGCCGAGCACCGTGCGCAGCTTGCGCAAGGCATCCAGCCCATCCGACTCTTTCGCCCCCACCAGCACGAAGGGCCCGCCGGAACCGAAGGTCATGGCCTTATCGAAACGGACATCGAAGGCTGGCGAACGGACTGTATCGGCAGCACGGCATGCCGCATCCACCAGTTCCGGAGCGACTTCCTCAAGGGTGATGTGCAAGCGCGCAGGCCCGATGCGATAACCTGCCACACCATGGGACGCCAGCAACGCGTCAGCCATCATTTCGATGCGTGCTGCGTCCGCCGCACCTGGGCGCACGGCAAAGAACCAGGAATACCGCTGCGCCGAAGCCGGAGGGCCAGGTTGCGGGGGCGGCGAAACATCGCCAAACAGATCCTGCTGGCTCACTGGCTGACTCCTGTTCATTGATCGATACGGCTAATGGCGCGCATTATGACAAGCCGGAGAACAAGGTGCAATGCCGCCGGACTACTCCGAGGGCTTCAGCCTACCCATACAGCACTGGCCCTTGCGCCCTCGGCCAGTCCAAGCCGTTCAAGCGCCGGACGCATGATGTGCAAGGTATCGTCGAGGAATTCGCCCTGCGTCAGCGTGGCGCGGAAGCCTTCGCGCTCCATATTGGCCACCAGGCAGGCGTCGCCGGCGGAACCTGCCTCACCACGCAGCTCCACGTTGAGGGCCGACACCACCGAGCGCAAGGTAGCAACACCCGCCTCCGCGATCGGCCCGCCATCGAAGATGTCGACGTAGGAATCCACATCGAAGCCTTCCGCGACCAGGATGCCGAATGGCAGTTCGGCATCCGGATGCAACTGCCCCAGGGCCCACTGGGCATCCTTGGTCAGCAGCGACACATACACTGGCATGCGCGGCATCAGTTCGGCGATAAAACTCTTGGAACGCCCGCCCGTGCGCTGTTCGGCCTCGGGAAAGGGCATTTTGAAAAAGCGATGGCCCAGCGCATCCCACACCGGGCTGTTGCCCTCGTCATCGCACAGGCCGGGGTTTTCCGCGCCTATGCGTTCCGCGAACAGCTGCGGGTAATTACGGATGAACAGCAGCCGGCCGCGCGACAGCAGCTGCGGCGCCAGCGTTTCACTGTATTCGGGCTCGATGTAGAAGGAACTGAGCAAGGTATGGTTGGACAGGTCTTCGCACAAGCGCAAAGTGTGCTCGCGATTGCTGATGCCCAGCTCCTCGCTGCTGTGTGCCAGAAACTCGTTCCGGTAGCAGTAGAAGCGGCCGTTCGATGCCGCGCTGGCGACGATGCCGCTGGTGCCCACCACCCGCCCGGCCCGCAGATCCTCCAGCACAAAGTGGTAGATCTCATCGCCGTTCTGCGCTTCCCCGCCTGCAAAGGCTGCGATTGAACGTTCGATGCGCTCCGCCAGCCGGGTACGGTCAGGCTTCAGGGTGCGAATGCCAAATGTCGCGGCCCTGGAGAATTTTTCCATGACGTCGAGGTCATCCAGGGTTGCCGGGCGCAACAGGTAGTCCAGGTGATTCATTCCATCTCCTCTCCGGCGTTATAGTTTTCGACCAGCGGCATGGTGTGCCGGGCACGTTCTTCCCTTGGAGTACAGCCAAAATAATTGCGGTAGGTCGTGGAAAAGTGCGAGCCGGACGTGAACCCGCAGGCCAGCCCCACCTGCTGAATCGACAGCGTGGTCTGTTTTAACTGGCGGCGCGCGTGCTTGAGCCGCAATTCCAGGTAGTAGCGCGAAGGGAAGGTATCGAGGTGCTGGCGGAACAGCCTTTCAAGCTGGCGGCGCGACACGCCGACCAGTTGGGCAATGTCTTCCGCCGGCAGCGGTTCGGCCAGGTTCGCCGCCATCAGTTCCAGCGCATCCTTGAGCCGTGTCGATCCCACTGCGGGCTGTGCCGACGCCGGCATGGGCTGGCGCTCGTCGCCGCCCCGCAGCCTTTCCAATCCCAGCGCGCCCGCCACTTCGGCGGCGAACATGCTGCCGTGGCGCTTGCCCAGCCAGTGCAGCAGCAAGTCGATCACGGCCGCACCGGCGCCGGCGCTGATACGGTTGCGGTCAAGCTCATACAGGCCCGGCGTAAACACCGTATCGGGATAACGCTGCGCTGCCTCGGTGCGGAATTGCCAGTCGATGGCGGCCCGGTAGCCATCGAGCAGGCCGTATTGCGCCAGCACCTGTGCTCCCGTGCCACAGGCACCCAGCACCCAGACTCCGTCCTGGCCGAGGCGGCGCAACTGCTGCCCCAGCTGGTGGCTGGACTCTTCGCTCAAGCGTTCATCGATGCGCTCGTCGGCGACCAGCAACAGCAGGCCTGGCTGCTCAAGATTCAATCCGGCCAGCGCGTCCGCCGCCAGCGCCAGGCCGCATTGGGACACAGCTACCTCGCCTTCCGGACTGAATTGACGCAGCCGGTACAGGGTCTCCCCTTCCACCTCATTGGCCGCGGTGAATGCGGCGCGCACCGCGCCCAGCGTGAACAGCGAGAAGCCCGGTAGCAAAATCAGTGAAACGCAATAGGGATTCCCCATACCTTTTCCTAAAGCTGCGCCGCCCCGCGCCTCAAGCCCATAACAGCGGGCCGCTGCGCAACGCATGCTTGCCCGCCACTTTCGCCAGGCGCGTGCCGGGCGAGACATAGCGCCGGTTCTCGCGTGCAAAGCAGTACCCGTCCACCGGCGCCAACAATTGTTGCACGCTGCCGCTGACAGGGTCAATCAGGTCGATCAGGGGCTCTCCCGCGCGCACGTTTTCACCCAGTTCGCGCAGATACACCACCAGGCCTGCCGACGGCGCTGCCACCGGCATGCAGCCGGCCAACGGGGTCGGCTCGCAGGCCACCGGCACCGGCTGCGACAGCGGGCCCGCCACCACGCCCTGCAGGCGCAAATAGTCCAGGATCGCTGCGGCATCGCGGGCCGCCGTTGCATGGCTGACGTCACCATACCCGCGCAGCTCGATGGTGGCTGCCAGGCAGGCCAGCGGAATGGGGAATTCTTTACCTGCCAGCGCCGCAATATCCCACCAGATGCGCGAGCAGGCTTCATCGAAGGGGTCGTCGCCCGATTCCGTTTCCAGCAAGGCGACATGGGCGCCCAGCAGGCCGGCCAGCGGCGCCACGCGTTCCCAGAGGGGGGTGCCGGTGTACAGGTGCAGCAGGGATTCGCAGTCGCAATGCAGGTCCAGCACCACGTCCGCATCGGCCGCCAGGCGCATGAGCGCCAGCCGCTGCGCCGACAGTTCATCGACGGCTGCCTGGTCGCGCGCGCCGTCCGCCAGGCTGGCGCGGATGGCGGCACGGATCAGCCGCTGGTTATGCTGTACGTCCTGCCCCAGCTCCTGCTGCACGCGCTGCCACACATCCCGGGACAGGTTGGCGAACATGCGGTTGAAGTTCTGGCCCGTGCGCAGATCGAAGCGGCCCTGGCTGGTTCCCAGCAGCGTTTGCGCCAGCCCGACCGGATTTGCGGCCGGCACCAGGATCACTTCGCCCAGCAGCTGGCCCTCCCGCTCCAGCCCTGTCAGCAGCACCCGCAAGTGGTGGGCGACCAGCATGCCGGGCAGTTCGTCCGCATGCAGGGACGCCTGGATATAGGCCTTCGGCCCCTGGCCCGGCCGGCCGAAGCGCAGGCAAGTCAGGCCGCGGGTGGTGCCTGCGGCAGGGGATGGCAACGCAATCGTGATCTGTTCCATGAACGCTTTCAGTGGCCGGTTAAATAGTCGGCGGCCAGGCTGGCGAGCGCGCGTACGCCCGTCAGCAAGGCTGCCTCGTCAGGATTGAAGCGCGGCGAATGGTTGGGCGCCCACTGGGCCGGGTCGGCGCCGGGCGGATTCACGCCGAGGAAGAACAGCATGGATGGCACGTGCTGGCCGTAATAGGCAAAGTCTTCCGAGGTCGTGCTCGGCGCCACATCGCCCAGCAAACGGGCGCCCGCCACGCGGCGCAGGCTGGGCAGCATTTTTTCGGTCAGCGCCGGATCGTTCCAGGTCACGGGATAGCCGGGGTCGAAACTCACCCGCGCCGTGGCGCCCGCCGACAGCGCCAGGTGTTCCGCCGTACGCCTGAGCTGCAGCAGCAGTTGCTCGCGTATCGCCGGATCGAAACTGCGCATCGTGCCGCTCATCCTGACTTCAGCCGGCACGATGTTGGCGCGCTGGCCGGCGTGCAGCGTGCCGACCGTGATCACCGCCGGTGCGGCCGTCAGGTCGGTCTGGCGGCTGACGATCGTCTGCAGCCCCAGCACGATCTGCGCCGCCACCACGACCGGGTCCACCCCGTTCCATGGCAGTGCACCGTGGGTCTGGCGCCCTCCCACTACGATCTCGAAGGTATCGCCGCCGGCCATCAGGCCGCGCGCACGGGTGGAAATGGTTCCCGTCGGCTGCGGCGTAATGCCGACGTGCAGGCCAAACATGGCCGATACTTTGGGGTTCTCCAGCACGCCCGCCTTGACCAGCCGTTCGGCGCCATTCGGAGCATTGGCCACGCCCTCCTCTGCGGGCTGGAACACCAGCTTGATGGTGCCCGAAAGCTGCCCGCGCAGCCCGGCCAGCACGCGCGCGGCGCCCAGCAGCATGGCCACATGCATGTCATGGCCGCAGGCGTGCATCACACCGGTCTCCTTGCCGCCCGACTGCACACGCTCGCGCGACGCAAAGGGCAGGCCGGTTTCTTCCGTCACCGGCAAGCCGTCCATATCGGCGCGCAGCGCAACCACGGGGCCGGGACGCCCCGTGTTCAGCAGGCCGATCACGGCCGTCTCCGCCATGCCGCGCCTTACTTCATAACCCATGCCGGCGAGTTCCCGCGCCACCAGGCCGGCTGTGCGGTGCTCGCCGAACGCCAGTTCCGGATGGGCGTGCAGGTCGCGCCGCCAGTTCACCACTTGCGGCAGCACTTTCGCTGCCGCTGCATCGAGCTGCGCGTGATAGCGGGCCGGCTGCGCCTGCACGCTGAAGGCCTGGCTGCACAGCAGCAGACCTGCGATCCATTGGCCGCGTTTCATTACCACGCCTGGTAGAAAGGCGTCTTCAGGCGCACCGGCCGCACATCGAGCCGCGCATCGAAGATAGAGTAGTCATGGTCGTCCAGCCCGGCGCTGTCCCAGCCGCGCGTGCGTTCGTCACGCCGCAGCATGAACTCGAAGCCAAGCTCCGGCGCCGGATCGGCGACCGGCGAATTCGGCAGCTGCTCCAGGTCGAAAGCGATGCCCCGCACCTGGTCGCGCGGGCCATCCACCAGTTGCGTGAGTGCGCGCAGGATGGTGTTTTCACCGAGGATGTCGGTAAAAGCAGGCCGCATGAATTCCAGCTCCGACGCAAACCCAGGCTGGCGGAAATTGATTTCGCCCCTGGCCTGCTTGGCGGCCAGCACCTGCCCCTTCAACCGGGCCAGATCATAGCGGTCGCCATTATCGAGGTAGGAAACCCGCACATTACGCACATTCAGTGGCCCCGCTTCCTGCGTGGCCTGGCGCAGGTCCAGCAGGAGCGCGCCGCTGCCGCCCACGATTTCTATTTCGCTGCCGTGAATGATGGCTGCGGTATTCTCGTCCACGCCGAGGCCCACCTTGTAGCCCTTGGCCAGCATCAACGCCAGCATGCGCCCCACCCTGCCCCGTTTGAGGAAATGCTGGTCGATGAACAGCTGGTCGCCGACAAAGCCCAGGCCCCGGTCGATTTCCTTCCCGTCGCGCATCACGCCCTTCATCACCTGCACGGGGTTCATCGCATCGCGGAACATCGTGCTGCTCATGATGGCGGCACCGGCGCTGCTGCCCGCAATCACGCCCCCACGCGCCTGCAGCTCGCGCACGGCCTGCAGCACGGGCGACGCCACGCCACCGGGATTCAGCACATCGGCGGTGCGCTCCTGCGCGCCGCCGGTGAAGAACACGGCCGTGGCCGCGCGGATCTTCGCCACATTGGCAGGATCGGCCGCGGCACGACGTGCGGACTCCAGCGTTTCGCCTGCCCAGCGCGGCGCAATCTTCAGCAGCTCCGCCTGGGCGCCGCGGCGCCGCAGTTGCTCCACCGCGTCGGCGCCCGACATTTCAGGATGCGACGATGAGCTGGGGATCACCACAAAGCGCGCCGCGGCGCCACCAGCCAACTGCACCAGCCGCTGCCGTATTGCCTCGTTGTCGTCGCGTATCGCGCCGCCCATCGGTATCACGGTGCCGGCGACAGGCTGGAACGCCAGCGCGGGCGCGGCGTCCCCAGCGTGGGCAACTGCGCCCAGTTGTGCGGTACATAGCAGCAGAATCGGCAGGAACTTCACGGGCGAACTCCTTCACGGCAGTCGAATTGCTGACCATGTTGCCATTGATCAGGCACCGGCAACCGGACACGGCGCCCGGTTTGCGCACATTGGCAATTGCATGTCGCACTGTGGAAAGTCCGCAACAGATGCCTGCTTCTTTCTTTGCAACAATGCGACACGGCTTTTTCACAGAGCGACCCGCCTCAGTCCCGGCGCGCGCAAGCGGTGCAACGTTGCATACACTGAAATTGTTTCATAACGCCCCCGGCACGGCGCAAGCATGTTGCTTGCGTATATACCCACTTACGAGGACCGATCGCATGAAAACCCCTGGCAAGCACAAGGCTCTTGCATTCCGCCGCTCCCGTTGCACCCATGCTGTACTGCTCGCCCTTGGCAGCATGAGCCTGGCCGCCTACGCGCAAACCATACCGCGCGTGGAAATTACCGGCTCCAGCATCAAGCGCATCGAGGGCGAGGCCGCGCTGCCAGTCGAAATCATCAAGCGCGAAGATATCGACAAGTCCGGCGTGACCACGGCGGCCGAACTGCTGCAGAAAATTTCCTCGAATGTGGGCGGGCTGACCGACGGCGCCAGCGTGAGCGACGTGATGGGCGGCCAGCGCGGCTTCAACGGCGCCAACCTGCGCGGCCTGGGCGTCTCCAGCACGCTGGTGCTGCTGAACGGCCGCCGCATGGCCAACTTCGCCAGCCCTGGCGACAATTCCGGCGTGGACCTGAACAACATTCCGGCCGGCGCCATTCAGCGTGTGGAAGTGCTCAAGGATGGTGCATCGGCGATTTACGGTACCGACGCCATGGGCGGCGTAATCAACTTCATCACCCGCAAGGACTACCAGGGTGGCGACGCCAGCGTGTACGCGCTGGGCACCGATGAAGGCGGCGGCGGCAAAAGGTCGGCCTCGCTGTCCGGCGGCTTCGGCAACCTGAGCACCGACCGCTACAACGTATTCGGCGCACTGGACGTGCAGGAAACGGACCGCCTGGCCAGCTCGCAGCGCAAATTCATGCAGGAATACAGCCTGCCCGACCGCCTGTCGCCACAGCTGTCGAGCTACTCCTTCCCGGCCAACGTCGACCTCAGCGCCGCCCAGTTGGCAACGCTGAACAAATCGAGCTACCTGAAGGGCACCGGCCCCGGCGGCACCTGGACGCCAACCTCAGGCCGCCGCGTCAACTTCGGCAAGGAAACCTGCGTGAACGGCAGCCCGAACGTGGTGCGTCCGCTGGGCCCGGGCGGTTCGGAAGGCTGCTCGTACAACTACATGGGCGACTCGGAAGTCTATCCGGAGTCCAAAAAACAAAGCTTTATCGGCCGCGGCACCTTCCAGGTGGCGGACGGCCATCAGGTGTTTGCCGAAGTCCTGTACAGCAAAGCCGAGACCAGCTACGCCGCATCGCCCGCCACCTCGGGCAGCATCAGCTCCAGCAACGGCATCCTGCTGCCGGCCGACCTGCAGGCCAAAACCGGCATCACCACTCCTGTCACTTTCCGCTTCCGCCTGACGGACGCGGGCCGCCGCACCTCGGAAGTGACCAGCAAGGCGACGCGCTTCGTGCTGGGCGCCACCGGCAAGGTGGGCGACTGGGAATACGACACCGCCTACAACCACAGCGTCAACAAGGCCACCGACCTGGATATCGACGGCTGGGTTTCCCGCACCCAGATGCTGGCCGGCATTGCCAGCGGCAAGTACAACCCCTTCGTTCCCGCCACGGACGATGCGGGCCGCAAATTTATGGACTCCATCAAGATCCATGGCGCAGCCCGCATGTCCAAAGGCACCAGCGACAGCGTCGATGGCAAGCTGACCCGCTCGCTGATGGCGCTCGGCGGCGGCGACGCAATGCTGGCTGTGGGCGCCGAATTCCGGCACGAGAAAACCGCCTTCACTGCCACCGAGGCGCTGCGCACCAACGACGTGCAGGGCGACCGCGCCAGCTCCGACGAACTGCTGGCCGACACCTCCAACTCGCGCGACATCGCGGGCATTTACACGGAGATCAATGCGCCGTTCAGCAAGGAATGGGAAGCCCAGTTCGCCATCCGCCACGACCGCTATAAAGGCGTGCATGATCCGCTGACCAAGATCACCACGCCGGCGCTGAATACGACCAACCCGAAAATTGCCCTCAGCTACCGTCCTAGCAAGGAGATCCTGGGCCGCGCGTCCTACGGCACCGGCTTCCGCGCCCCGTCGATTGCCGAACTATTCCTGCCGGTGCGTTCCGGCACCACGGCCAGCTTCGTGAAAGATCCGGTCTCGGAAGAAGTGGCCCAGTTCGACCTGGACCGCTACGGCAACCCGAAGCTGAAACCGGAAAAGTCCAAGCAGTTCTCCATTGGCGCGGTGCTGGAACCGAACCGCAACTGGAACCTGAGCCTGGACTACTGGAAGATCCGCAAGACCGACATCATTTCGGAAATCGGCGAGCAGACCGTGTTCGACAACCCGATCTACTACAACGATCCGGAAATCGTGGTACGTGACGAAGATGGTTTCGTGTCCTACCTGCAGTTCAAGAAAGAGAACCGCGGCAAGCTCAATACTTCCGGTCTCGACCTCTCGCTCAACTGGCGCGGCGATGCCACCTCGGTGGGCCGCTTCAGCGCCAGCCTGAACGGCACGCTGATCACCGAGTACAAGTTCCAGTCCGATCCGAATTCGCCGCTGACGAGCGGGCTCGGCGTCTTCCGCGACGACAAGGCCGTGCAGCGCTGGCGCCACAAGCTGAATATCGACTGGACCCAGGGTGCCGTCAACCTGAGCCTGGGCAACACCTTCTTCTCCAGCTATCGCGACCAGAACATTCCGGGACTGGCCGATCCGGGCTGGAACGACCGCGACGTGAAGGCCTATTCGCTGTGGGACCTGACCGGCAGCTATGCGTTCACCAAGAACCTGAAGCTGCGCGCCGGCGTGATCAACCTGGCCGACACGCCGCCGCCATTCACCAACCAGTCGCGCTACTTCGAAGTGACCTGGGACCCAACCTACGGCGATCCTCGCGGCCGCTCGTTCTTCGCGAACCTGCAGTACAAGTTCTGAGTCTCAGGCACTTGACTCCGCAAGCCCCACTTCGGTGGGGCTTGTTGTTTCAACTCTTCGTCCGACTATCGATGAATGTGCTGCCACGGCGCGGGCAACTTTTTGCATCGAGTGTCAGATTCCCCCCAAAGCAGACGCACGATCAACCGGCTATTCAGCCGCTTACGGACATTGGCTGCAATGATCTTCGACAGATAACGGCTATCGCCAATTCAGATATCTAAGCCGATCCGCCGAATCAACTCGTCGAGAAGGATATCCCCGTCCTCGACATCCCATGCACCGAGAAGGCCGCATAACGATTCCTTCTTCCAGACGTCTTCGCCTGTGAATGAGTAGCCACGAAGCTTTGCGTGAACATTCGTCAATGTTAAAGCATCGCCTACCTCTTTACGCAGTTCAAAAATATAGTCGCTGAGGGTAGTCAAATTATAAGTAGGCCAGTCATTAATTGCTGAGGCAAGTGCTTCGGCAATTCGGCGTACGGAAAATGGCTTTGACTCGTCATCTGCAATCTCTTCGAGCTGGCTAAAAGTAGTCATTGTTGAGGCACCTGATCAGCATACCTGTCCGCCATTGGGGGAACAAAATCACGCGGCAAGTCGGTTGGATACATCATATTCTCAAGTGGTTATTCGGGCACCTGATAGTATCGAAATTGGCCAATGAACTGGCAGCTCCTGGCTGATGACAGCCCGTCAAACGCCGTGCATTCCAATTTTTCAATCAGCTCTACTTACTTCTGGGGGAATACTCTATAAATAATCTGCACATGGATTCCTTAAAACGACAGTAGAGACTGGCAGTTTGGTTTGATTTTCGAAGTTTGAACATTGCGACGCCGAGAAAGCTTTCTGGCTCCCAGCCACGGGCGACAAATGCAGCGCGCAGCCTTGGGCGAGCGGACTCAGGGACAGGGCAGTCGTAGTTGATGATCATCTGCGATTTAAAAGGGACGACCTTGTTTACCGAGGTGCATACCTTAGGATCGAAAGGGACTTGAGCATCTGCGGAAACGCTCTCCACAGTGGCCCTCATGGTGGGGATGGAATTGACTTGTGCCATTGCTGAGGGGAGGACCATAGCCCCGAGTAGAGATACCGCAGCAGCTTGGTGCCACTTATGTGTTCGATTATTCATCAATTTTTGCTTCTGTTCGGGTAAGAATCTGCTTTTGGCCTTTTAGAAAGGCGTACGCGCTCGCCGACAAATTCCTCAGCGACTGCGGCACCATTGATCCATGGCCTCATCGGACAGCGGGTCATAATAGATGTCTTCTGCGGTAATCAGGAATCATTTATCTTATTAGATATCGCCGTTTTTCAATATAACATGCGGTAGTTACGAGAAACCGCTGGCTCACCATTGAAGCCAAGGCAGTCAGGCTGCTTGGCCGCGATCTGCGCAGCGTCTGCCAAAGGAGTTTTGCTCTACACTTCTCTCTGCCGCTTTGGTCGAAGCGACCGTGCTGAAGGCAGCTGCATGCCGACCCGGCGCACATTGGCATACCTTTCGCATCAACAGCTTGGCATCAGTCAGTGAATGGAGATCTGAAAACATGAATTTGAGCATGCTCGGCCTTGCCACCACTTTTTCGCTTACCCTGCTCGCGTTCGCCGCCCCTGCGCCCGCGAATGCGCGGGCCAGTGCAATCGCGACCGGCGGCCTGCCTTTCGAAGTCAAGCCGCTCGGCACATTCAAGAGCCCATGGGCCATGGCATTCCTGCCCGACGGCAAGTTGCTGGTTACGCAAAAGGAAGGAGCGATGATCCTGTTCGATCCCGCAACCGGAACCAGGCGGACCGTGTCCGGCACACCGGCAGTCAGCAGCAAGGGCCAGGGCGCGTTGATGGACGTCGTCCTCGCTCCCGATTTCGCGGCCAGTAAGCAGCTCTACTTCAGCTACTCCGAGGCGGGTCCAGGTGCCGACAGCAGGGTCGTGCTCGCCACTGCGATACTGGATCAGGCCGGCGGCACACTGAAGGATACAAAGGTCATTTTCCGCGGCCAGGATGCTTCGACTGGCGGGCACTATTCGGGCCGTATCGGTTTCTCGCCAGATGGCAAGTATCTCTTCTTCACCAGTGGCGACCGCCAGCTTTTCGATCCGGCGCAGGATCCCAGGTCGACGCTCGGCAAGGTGCTGCGCTTAAACCTCGACGGCACGCCGGCTACCGGCAACCCGCTCGCGGCCAGGGGCTTTCATGCAGCGGTCTGGTCGTATGGCCACCGCAATCTCCTGGGCATTGCCTTCGACAGGCAGGGGCGCTTGTGGCAGATGGAGATGGGACCGCGCCATGGCGACGAGATCAACCTGATCAAGCCGGGACTCAACTATGGCTGGCCGAGAGCATCGAATGGCAGCCACTATGACGGCCGGGACATCCCCGACCACGCGCCTGGCGACGGCTTTGAGGCCCCAAAAGTGTCCTGGAATCCGGCCATTTCACCAGGCGGCCTTGCCTATTACGATGCGGACCTGTTTCCGAAGTGGAAAAATTCCCTCTTCATCACCGGGCTCTCGGGCAAGTCGCTGGACCGCATCGCCCTCGACGGCGAGAACGCGAGCAAGGCGGACCATTGGGACATGGGCGAACGCATCCGCGCCGTTCGCACCGGGCCGGACGGCGCGCTATGGCTGCTGGAGGACGGTCCGCGCGGCCAGCTTCTGATGCTGACACCGAAGAGGTAGACCAGCGGGCACATCGAGCTGTCTCCACATGCCGGTCAACAGCTCAATGAACACGGATGCAATAAAAAATGCCATTGATGATGCAGTCAACATCATCAATGGCATTCATTTAATTCGCCAGATCAATGCGTTAGAAACGCCACATCACTCCCACTCGATCGTCGCAGGCGGCTTGCCGCTGATGTCGTACACCACGCGGTTCAGGCCGCGCACTTCGTTGATGATGCGGTTGGAGACTTTGCCCAGCAGCGAATGCGGCAGGTGCGCCCATTGCGCGGTCATGAAGTCCAGCGTCTGCACGGCGCGCAGTGCAACGACCCATTCGTAGGTGCGGCCGTCGCCCATCACGCCCACCGATTTCACCGGCAGGAAGACGGCGAAGGCTTGGGAGGTGGCGTCGTACCAGTTCTTCGGGATATTGTCTGCATCCACGCCCTCCACTGCCACGCCTTCATACGGCGTGTTGCGCAGTTCTTCGATGAAGATGGCGTCCGCGCGGCGCAGCAGGTCCGCGTATTCGCGTTTCACTTCGCCGAGAATGCGCACGCCCAGGCCTGGGCCAGGGAACGGATGGCGGTACACCATCTCATGCGGCAGGCCAAGCGCCACGCCCAGCTTGCGCACTTCGTCCTTGAACAGTTCGCGCAGCGGTTCCAGCAGCTTGAGGTTCAGCGTTTCCGGCAGGCCGCCCACGTTGTGGTGACTCTTGATGGTCTGGCCTTTCTTGCCCTTGCCTGCGGACTCGATCACGTCCGGGTAGATCGTGCCCTGCGCCAGCCATTTGGCGTTGGACAGTTTGCCCGCTTCCACCTGGAACACTTCCACGAACTCGCGGCCGATGATCTTGCGCTTCTGTTCCGGATCGGTCACACCGGCCAGGTGGCCCATGAACTGTTCGGATGCGTCGATCTGGATCACTTTCACGCCGAGGTTCTTGGCGAACATGTCCATCACCATCTTGCCTTCGTTCAGGCGCAGCAGGCCGTGGTCCACGAACACGCAGGTCAGCTGGTCGCCGATGGCGCGGTGGATCAGCGCCGCCGCCACGGAGGAATCCACGCCGCCGGAGAGGCCGAGGATCACTTCATCCGTGCCCACCTGCGCGCGGATCTTCTCGACCGCTTCGCTGATGTAGTCGGGCATATTCCAGTCCGATTTGCAGCCGCAGATTTCGTGCACGAAGCGGCCCAGCATGGCCTTGCCCTGCACGGTGTGCGTGACTTCTGGGTGCCATTGCACGGCGTAGAACTTGCGGTCTTCGTCGGCCATGCCGGCGATCGGGCAGCTTGGGGTGGAGGCCATCAGCTTGAAGCCTGGCGGCATGTCGAGCACCTTGTCGCCGTGGCTCATCCACACTTTCAGCATGCCGTGGCCTTCGTCGGTGACGAAGTCGTTGATGCCGTTCAGCAGCGCGGTGTGGTTGCGGGCGCGCACTTCGGCGTAGCCGAATTCGCGCACCAGGCCGTTCTCCACCTTGCCGCCCAGCTGCGCGGCCATGGTCTGCATGCCGTAGCAGATGCCCAGCACCGGCACGCCCAGTTCGAACACGGCTTGCGGCGCGCGCGGCGAATCGCCTTCCAGCGTGGAGTTGTGGCTGCCGGACAGGATCACACCAGCGGCGCCGTAGTTGCGCACGAATTCTTCGCTGACGTCGTAGGGATAGACTTCGGAGAACACGCCGGCGTCGCGGACGCGGCGGGCGATCAGCTGGGTAACCTGGGAACCGAAATCGAGGATGAGGATTTTAGAGTGCATGGATATTTGCGTTCAGAGCTTGAGAAACCGGGTGCTATGTAAGAACGCCGGCATTGCAGCCGGCGTTCGCGGGAGAGCTTATTCCGAACGGTAGTTCGGCGCTTCCTTCGTAATCTGCACGTCATGCACGTGCGATTCGCGCATGCCTGCCGAGGTGATTTCGACGAATTCCGCTTTCTCGCGCAGTTCGTCGATGGTGGCGCAGCCGCAGTAGCCCATGGACTGGCGCACGCCGCCCACCAGCTGGAAGATAATCGCCAGCACGCTGCCTTTGTAGGCGACGCGGCCTTCGATCCCTTCGGGCACGAACTTGTCGGCCTTCATGGTGGCGTCCTGGAAGTAGCGGTCGGCCGAGCCGTCGGTCATGGCGCCGAGGGAGCCCATGCCGCGGTAGCTCTTGTAGGAGCGGCCCTGGTACAGGATCACTTCGCCCGGCGCTTCTTCGGTGCCGGCGAACATGGAGCCCATCATCACCGTCGATGCGCCGGCTGCCAGCGCCTTCGAGATATCGCCCGAGAAGCGGATGCCGCCGTCGGCGATACATGGCACGCCGGTGCCTTCCAGCGCCTGCGCCACATTGGCGATGGCGGTAATCTGCGGCACGCCCACACCGGCCACGATACGGGTGGTGCAGATGGAGCCGGGGCCGATGCCGACCTTCACCGCATCGGCGCCGTATTCCACCAGCGCCTTGGCGGCGGCTGCGGTAGCAATATTGCCGCCGATGACGTCAACATGCGGATACTTGGTCTTGATGTATTTCACGCGGTCCAGGATGCCTTGCGAGTGGCCGTGGGCAGTATCCACCACCAGCACGTCCACGCCCGCTGCCACCAGCAGGTCGATACGCTCTTCATCTTTTGCGCCCACGCCCACCGCCGCGCCGACCAGCAGCTTGCCGTGCTTGTCCTTCGAGGCATTCGGGTGTTCGGTGGATTTCTGAATGTCCTTCACGGTGATCAGGCCGCGCAGTTCGAAGTCGTCGGCTACCACCAGCACGCGCTCCAGGCGGTGCTTGTTCATCAGGCGCTTGGCTTCGGCGGTGTCCGCGTCGTCCTTCACGTACACCAGCTTGTCGCGCGGGGTCATCTTGGCGCGTACTTCAGCGTCCAGCTCCTGCTCGAAACGCAGGTCGCGGTTGGTAATGATGCCCACCACCTTGTTCTGCTCCACCACCGGGAAACCGCTGATGCCATATTGCTCGGTGAGCTTGATGACGTCGCGGATCTTCATGTCCGGCGGGATCGTGATCGGATCGCGCAGCACGCCTGCTTCGAAACGCTTGACCTTGGCCACTTCGCGCGCCTGGTCCTTCGGTTTCAGGTTCTTGTGGATGATGCCAATGCCGCCTTCCTGCGCCATCGCAATCGCGAGACGGGCTTCGGTGACGGTATCCATCGCGGCCGACAGCAGCGGGATATTCAGCGAAATATTGCGGGTCAGTTTGGTGCGAAGGGACGTATCGGCAGGCAGAACGTTGGAGTACGCGGGGACGAGCAGCACGTCATCGAAGGTGAGTGCTTTTTGGAGGAGACGCATAGTACTTTCCTATAGGCGCAAAAGTAGATTATACAGAAGTTCGCGCGCTTCGTCTTTGCGTGGTGGAAAACATTTGACAGCTCCGGTGAATCGGGGTGAAATCGGCGGCATGGATTTCCCTGGAAAAAGGCTTATGAAACAAGGCATTATCGGATGGGCAACAGGCATGGTGCTGGCGGCAAGCTGCGGGCTGGCGCAGGCGCAATGGCTGTGGGTGAACGAGAAAGGCGTGAAGCAGTTCAGCGACCAGCCGCCGCCACCGTCGGTGCCCTCCTCCCGCATCCTGAAGGCGCCGAAAGGCCAGCAGATGGACCTGCGCAAGGAGCCGGCGGCCTCATCCGATGACGCCGCTGAGCAAGCCGCGCCCGAACCGAAGGTGACGCCGCGCGCCACGCTGTCCGAACGCAATGCCGACTTCAACAAGCGCCGCGCCGAAGCGGCCCAGCAGGCGCAGAAGGCAGAAGCCGACGCGCGGGCCAAGGCGTCGAATGACGCCAACTGCGACAACATCCGCAACAACCAGCGCGCGCTGGAGGCCGGCATGCGCATCAGCAGCTTCGACCGCAACGGCGAGCGCGTCATCCTCGACGACGCCCAGCGCGCCGAGCAATCCAAACGCAACGCCGCGATGCTCGCCGCCAACTGCAAATAATTGCTTAAAAATTGGGGACAGACCCGGATTTACGAAATCCGGGTCTGTCCCCAATTTCCAGGAAATTGTTGACGGTGGGTTAGTGCGATGTTACTGTACTATCCGTATTAGTACAGTGGAGTTAATGATGAGCCGTCGTGTACCCCTGATGCTGCAGATCGTGACTGGCGATCCGCGCCCTATTACGCGCCAGATTGTGGATGGCGTGCGCCGTATGATTGCCAGCGGCGAGCTGCCCGTCGGCGCCGCGCTGCCCAGTGTACGCGGGCTGGCGCAGCAGCTGACCGTGAATCCGAACACCGTCGCCAAGGCCTACAACGAGCTGACCACCGAGGGCTGGCTCGATGCGCGCGCCGGCCTCGGCCTGTTCGTGGCGCAGCCGCGCCAGCTGCTCTCGAACGAGGAACGCGAGCGGCGGCTGGACGATGCCGTGCAGCGCTTCGTCGGCGACGTGATCGCGCTCGACCTGCCCGCCGAAACAGTGCTGGACCGCGTGGCCGGCGAGCTGTCCCAGCTGACGCCTCGAAAAAGCGCCTGATCATGGACTACGCCATCCAGACCGAGGCCCTGAGCCTCCAGTACAAGAATAAGCTGGCCCTCGATCACCTTTCACTGGCAGTGCCGCGCGGCGGCATCCACGCCGTCGTGGGGGCCAACGGCGCGGGCAAGTCCTCGCTGTTCCGCGTGCTGCTGGGCTTCCAGTCGCCGACCGATGGCAGCGCGCGCATCCTGGGCTGCGACAGCGGACGGCTTACGCAGGAGCTGCGCGGCCGCATCGGCTTCGTCAACGAAGAGCACACCCTGCCCGCCTGGCTCACCGTGGATGAGGTAATGCGGATGCAGCGCCGCCAGTACGCACGCTGGAACCAGCGCCGCTATGACGATGTGGTGGGCAACTTCAATGTGCTGCCGGACCAGCACATTGCCCAGCTCTCGCGCGGTGAGCGTGCGGGCGTCAACCTGGCGCTCGCGCTGGCACAGGGACCAGAGCTGCTGATCCTCGATGAGCCCACACTGGGCCTCGACGTGGTCGCCAAGCGTGCCTTTCTTGAGGCGCTGATGTTTACCGCGCTGGATGACGGCTCCACCATCATCTATTGCTCGCACCAGATGGAGGAAATCGAACGGGTGGCCGATAACCTCATCATCCTCGAACGCGGGCGCCTGCGCCATATGTCCGAACCCTCGGCCTTCTGCGAACGGGTGCAGCTGTGGGTAGCGGAATTCCCATTCAAGCTGCCGGATACAAGCCACCTGCCGGGCGTGCTGGAAATCCAGCGCATCGATGAGCTGGTGCACTTCGTGGTGTTCGACCAGGACGAAGAATTCGGCGCGCGCCTGAAACTGCTCGGTGCACGCACTGTGCACAGCATGCCGGTCAGCCTGGACCGCGCTGTGAACGGATTCCTCGCGCAAGGCCACATCTCCACAAAACGCCTCGCGAATGCCGCCTGAGGAGCCGCCATGTACGAACTCTTTATTTCAGAATGCCGCCGCTTCCGCAAAGCAGCCCTGATCGCAGCGGGCGTGCACCTTACGCTGCTGCTGGTGATCAGCCGCCTCACGCTGGTGATGCAGATGGACTGGCGCCAGCAGTTCGTCCTGCTGACGGCTTACGGCCTCGCCGGCGCCATCTTCGGTGCCTACCAGTTCGTCACCTATCGCCAGCCTGCACGCTGGATGTGGCTGATGCACCGGCCCCTGCCCCGCTGGCGCATCAGCGTTGCACTGGCCGGCGCTTCCGCACTGATGATCTTCTGCGCCATCGGCCTGCCGGGCATACTGATGCTGGCCGTTACGAAAGCCGCCACATCGCGCGTCGTTGACCTGCACCACTACGCCATCGTCCTTTACGTCACGCTTTTCACCATGGCCTGCTGGCTGTGCGGCAGCTATGTGGCGCTCAGCCGCAGCAAGCTCGCCATCGTGCTGCTGTTCCTGCCCTACGTGCTGATGCTGCACCTGGCATCCGCCTGGACCATGGTTGCAGTGGGTGCGTTCTGCGTGCTGCTGCTGGCGGCGATCGGCTACTTCGTCATGAAGCCCAACCGCTTTGCGCCGCCGGAAGGCGCGGCAGCCACCATCGCCACGGCCTTGCCGCTGCAGATTGGATTCTATTTCGCCTTGCTGTGGGTCGGCGGCGTGGCGTCGCAGTACATGATGATCATGGCCGGCACGCATCCACTGAACTCGGCGATGCCGCCCGCGGGGGGCTTCGTGGAAGCATCGCGCATCAAGGACCACAAGCTGTTCGGCATGTCGCTCAAGCTGTCATCCGATCCCCGCGCGGCGCAGTGGGCAGCCGAACTACCCAAAGCAAGGCTGGCGCCAGTGGACGTTTCCTATACGCGTTTCCCGCTGCGGCACGAGCTGGCGGCTGGCAGCCGGACCGTCGGCCAGGAAGGTGGAAGCAACGGCATCTGGACCTTCAGCCACGACAAAATGCGCTTCGTGGGCATGGACATGTACACCGGCGCGCCGCTCGGCGAACTTGGGCTCGACGGCCGCAGCCAGGCGTTTGCCACGCCGCCGGTACTTGAACAGCCCGGCATGCAGCTGGTGCTGCCGCAGCAGGTGCTGATGTTCGACACCGGAGCGCGGCGCTGGCAGGCCATCATGCAGCTGCGCGGCGATGAAACCATTATCGGCGCTCGCACACGCATCGATAATCCAAAGCCGCAGCAGGAATACATACTGACCACTAAACGCCTTGTGGCCTGGAAGGCTACCGCGCATCCGCTGCAGCAGGCGGCGGAACGCTACAGCATTCCGATGCCGGGGGACGTCAAGGAGATCCGGCGTGTTGACGTAGCCGCGCTGGCGGATGGCGAGCTGGTGTCCTTTGTTTTCGGGCGCAATACGATCGATGGCGCGGCAGCCGGCAAGCAGGTGCTGCTGCATGTGGATGCAGGCGGCCACATCTCGCAAGTTGCAGCACGCCCGCTGGCGCATGACTATCCGCTGCTGTTCGAGCATCGCGCATGGTGGCTGTCGCCGCCGCTGCAGGCCCTGCTCGCCCTGCCCGATGTGCTGATCGACCAGGGCGAAATACTGCCTTTCGACGCAGTCCGCCTGCCTCGCCCGCCCGCCGCATGGGCTGCCGCGGCGGTCTTTGCCCTGCTGTCCGCCCTGGGTGCATGGTGGTGGCTGCGCGCCGCGCGCATCTCGCGGCTCAAGCGCGCCGCGTGGATCGTGGCCTGCTTCATCATCGGCATACCTTCCCTGCTTTGCCTGCTCGTGATGCAGGAAAGGCTCTCCCCCGCTGTACGCGCCCGGCTCCGCGCCGGGCTCCCGCAAGCCGCCTGACTTCTTAACGGAGACACCATGAAAATTTCGATCCTGCTGCGGCAGGCGGGGCGCGCTCGCGCCTTCGTTTTGCCGCTGCTCCTCCTTGCCCTGCCCGCCAGCCATGCTGCGCAGGAGCCCACCGACCTCAAGGCGCTGGCTGAGCGCAATGCGGCGCTGCCGGCGGCCCCGCCGCTCTCGAACAGGGATGTCACACGCCGCTCCAAACTGCGGGAAGTGAAGATTTCGCCGGATGGCAGCCAGGTGGCCTACCTGATGATGGAGGAGCGCGACGTGTCGCTCAAGCTCTACGACACGCGCTCGCGCCAGACGCGCCGCCTCCTGCCCAACGCCGGCCGCGCGGAGCTGAGCTGGTCGGCCGACGGCACTGCGCTCTTTCTTGACACGCCTGCGGCGCTGTCGATCGTGAACACCGCCGATGGCGCCAGCAAGCGCATCGCCGCATTCGACAGCAAGCTCGCGCAGCGCACCGTGGCCATCGACACGACACGGCCACGCCATGCGCTGATTGAGGAGATGGATAACAGCGCGGGCCGCTACCGCCTGTCGCGCGTGGATGGCGAAGGTGGGCGTGAAGTGCTGTATGAAGCTGCGGCGCCGCTGCGCGAAGTGCTGCTGGGCGCCGACGGCAAGCCGGCCTTCATCAAAACGATGGACAAGGATTACCACCAGATCGTCTCGCAATGGCGCAATGGAACGTGGCAGGAAGTCACGCGCTGCAAGCGCCTGCGCTCCTGCCGCCTGATTTCGGCCTCGCCTGATGGACGCAAGCTGGCAATGGTGATCAACGAGAATGAAGACCGCAAGGCCCTGAGCGAGCTCGATACCATCACCGGCGAACAACGCTTGCTGCACACCGATCCGCTGGGCATGGCCGACCTGCGCGCCGTGGTGCTGGACCGGCGCTGGGCGCAGCCGCTGCTGGCCACGTACGAGGCGCCGCTGCGGCGGCACGCGGGCTTGACGCCTGAAGCGCAGCACGCCGCCGGCGCGATTGCGAAACGCTTCGGCGACGCGGCCATCGCCATCGATCCGTCCACCGGCGCCTGGCTGCTGACCGAAAGCGGCTCGCGCCTGCCGCAGGAGCGCTTCTGGCTCTACCAGCCGGCCAGCGGCGCTTTCGAGGAGATCCTTGCCGATGAACGCCAGCGCAGCGAACCGCTGGCGGAAGCGCAGCTCGCGGCCAAGCATCCGGTCAGCTACCGGGCTTCGGGCGGCATGACGATCCATGGCTACCTCACCCTGCCGCCGGGCCGCGCAGCAGCCGGGCTGCCGCTGATGACCCTCGTGCATGGCGGCCCCTGGGGCCGTTTCGAAGGCGACTACGCCGGACTGGTGCAGCTGATCGCCAACCGGGGCATTGCGGTGTTCCAGCCCAACTTCCGCGCCTCAACGGGTTACGGGGACAAATACATGCTGGCGGCGAAGGCTGATTTCGGCAACGGCCGCGTGCAGCGCGACATCATCGAAGGCATCGAATGGCTGCTCGCGAACGGCATCGGCGACCGCCGGAAGCTGGGCATCATGGGCGACTCGTTCGGCGGCTACTCGGTGCTGCTGGCGCTCACGCACACGCCGGAGATGTTCCAGTTCGGGATGGCGGGCGTGGCGCCGCCGGAATTCTCGGCCACGCTGGTGCTGGCGGCTGCAGGCACGGACGAGCCGTCGTCCGAGGTACCATATTCCCTGCGCTTCCGCGAACTGGGCATCGCCTACGACGACCCGGCCGCCATGCGCCATATCGTGGACGAAGCGCCGCGCGCGCATCCGGAACGCGTGGTGCGCCCGCTGATCATGCTGGCCGGCGGCAAGGACACGAAAGTAGAGCTGAGCACCATCACCAGCTACGCCGGCAAGCTGCACAGCCTGGGCAAGCCGGTGACGCTGCTGGTCGATCCGGAGGAAGGCCACAACCCGCGCAAGCCCATCACGCGCGACGCCTATGTGTACATGCTGGAGCAGATGCTGCACAAGCACTTCGGCGCGAGGCCGCCAGCCGAGCCCTCCGGCGCCCTGCGCGCCTACTTCCAGCAAAACCTGCGCCTGGGAAATGTTGCAAATAAATTGGGGACAGACCCGGATTAATTAAATTAGGGACGCGGCGTCCCCGTCTGCCCCCAATTTCTAGGCAACTTTTTTGGCGCGGCGGCGGCGGGCGTCCTTGGGGTCGGCGATCAGGGGGCGGTAGATTTCGATGCGGTCGCACGGCCGCACGACCGTGTCCAGGGTCTTCTTTTTACCGTAGATGCCGACCGGCATGGTGACGAGGTTGATTTCGGGCGCGTCCTGCAGGACGCCGCTGATTTCGATGGCCTGGCCGATCGTCGTGCCCTCATCCACTTCCAGCGCGCGCAGCAGCGGCACCGGGCCCGGCGCGTAGCACACCGAGATCTTGATGCGCTCAGCCATACACCGTCTCGGCGCGCTTGGTGAAGGAGTCGACCATGCTGTTGGCAATCACGCCGAACACCGGCCCGATCACCTGCTCCAGCAGGCGGCTGGAGAACTCGTAGTGCAGGTCCAGCTCCACCTTGCAGGCGTCTGCCCGCAGCGGCTTGAAGGTCCAGGTGCCGTTCAGGGTCTTGAAGGGGCCATCGACCAGGTTCATCTTGATGCTGGTGGGCGGCACGTTGACATTGGCCGTGGTGAAATGCTGCTTCACGCCGTGGTAGTTGATGCCCAGGCTGGCCACAATCGTATTCTCACCCCGCTCCTTTACTTCCACACCGCCACACCACGGTAAAAATGCGGGATAATCTTCGACCTTTGCCACCAGATCAAACATCTGCTCTGCGCTGTAGCCCAGAAGCACGGATTTGTGTACTACTGCCATTGAGTAACCGTTTGCTATGATGTTGGATGAAAGACCGTAGTTTAACCGACCCGCGCCATTTACCACATGACCATTGCCGATAACCGTAAAGCCTTCCACGACTACTTCATCGAAGACCGCTTCGAAGCGGGCATCGTCCTTGAAGGTTGGGAAGTCAAGGCGATCCGCGATGCGCGCGTCCAGATCAAGGAAGCATACGTTACGATCCGCGATAACGAACTGTACCTGTTTGGCGCGCACATCAGCGCACTGCCCACTGCCTCCACCCATATCCATCCGGAAGCCGTGCGCACCCGCAAGCTGCTGCTGCACCGCCAGGAGATCGACAAGCTGATCGGCAAGGTGGAGCGCGCCGGCTATACCCTGGTGCCGCTCAACCTGCACTACAAGGGCGGCCGGGTGAAATGTGAAATCGGCCTTGCCAAAGGTAAGAAACAGCACGACAAACGTGCCGCCGAGAAAGATCGGGACAGCGCCCGCGAAGTGGCTTCGGCCATGAAGCAGCACAAGCGTTAAGCCCGCGTGGCATGGCAGCCACGGCTAATTTCCAAATAGAAACACGCCATGTTACACTCTGGCAGCTAATTTCTACGCTGCTGGAGAGTGTTTTCATGGTCAAACCAACTGCAACCGCAATCCTCGCCGCCGCCGTGCTGGCCGGTTGCGCCATGCCGTATTCGCCGGTGCCCGTTGCCACCAATTTCCCGAACTCGGGGCAGGAAAAGCTGCAGGCGGCAGCGCACTGGGACATCATTGCGAACGACCTGGAACGCAAGCTGGCCGATAGCCTGCGCAAGCAGCCGCCGCGCCCCGTGTACCTGGCGGAACCGGCCAGCGCCGGTTCGGCTTTCCAGCGCGCCCTGCACGCCAGCCTGGTCTCGGCCCTGGTCAACGACGGCTTCACCGTGTCGCGCAGCCCGGCAGGCTCCCTGAAAGTGGATGTGGACGTGCAGGCTGTTACCTTCGCCGAGAACCGCACGCAGTACCGCTATGCAGGCGGGCCCGTAGCCCTGGCCACTGGCCTGTGGGTGCTGAGCGATATCGATCCGGCCACCGGCATCGTCGCCGCGGCGGGCGGACATGACCTGTACCGCTACCACACCAGCATCTTTGCGCCCGGCGACACGCCGAAGACGGAACTGATCGTCACCGTATCCGTGGGCGACCAGTTCCGCTATTTCGCGCGCACCACCTCGGCCTACTACGTGGCCGATGCAGACCGTGCGCTGTACGGCATCAAGGATGAACCGAAGGATGCGCAGCTGACCAAGGTCTTCAAAGTGCGGGGAGACCGCTGATGCGCAAGCTTGTACTGCTGCTGCCGCTGCTGCTCGCGGCCTGCTCCACCGAAACGCCGAAGAATGAGCCGAACTACGCCACCGTGGCCTCCAACCAGTTCGTCGGCGCCAACTACAAGGCTGCCGATACCCTGCTGGCGCAGCTGAACGGCCGCCTGCTGGCCGAGAAGCCGCTGATCATGGCCACCGTGGTGAATATCGATTCGCTGGACCAGACCTCGACGCTGGGCCGCCTGATTTCCGAACAGATCTCCACCCGCCTCTCGCAGGGCGGCCTGAAAATGGTGGAGATGAAGCTGCGGAACAACGTCTACCTGAAACGCAACCAGGGCGAGTTGATGCTGACCCGCGAAATCGGCGAGGTGGCGCAGAACCACAATGCGCAGGCCGTGGTGGTGGGTTCCTATGCCGAGACCAGCGATATGGTCTTCATCAATATCAAGGTGGTCCAGCCGCACAATAACTTCGTCATCGCAGGCCACGACTACGTGCTGGCGAAAGAAGGCATCGTGCGCTCGATGCTGATGCAGCGTTAAGACTCAGGCGCGAAAGCCGGTTTCACGAAAGCGGGAACCGGCAGCGTCAATTCTCCCGGCAAGTCCTTCATCTCTCCCGTTTTCAGGAAGCGGTACACCGCCTCCTTTGCCTGTGGCGCTTCGCGCAGCAGGTAGAAGGCGCCGTCATGCCCTCCCCGATGCACGATGAGCGCTTTCCCGTTCGGGAAGTACGGCAGTTGCGCCAGCGTGTTTTCAACCGGCGTGGAGCTGTCCCAGTCGCCATGGATCAGCAGCACGGGAATTTCGCTCCGCCCCATGCGGCGGAAACTGTCGCCCATGTCCGGCGTCGGCCACGCTTCGGCGGCCGCCATATAGGGCTCGAATCCCGCGTTTCCCAGTAGCGGCAGCGCAGGATCGGCGCGCAGCTGCGCGGCACGCCGGGGCGTTACCCCAAGGCTGGTGTCGATCAGCGGGCCAATCAGCTTCTGGGGCTCGGCCTGGCGCCCCTTGATCTCATTGCGCGCCCAGGCCTCATAGTGGCCGTGATACAGCGACAGCACGAAGGCCGGCCAGTTTCCGGCATCGGCTGCTTCGTCCTGCAGCGCACTCTGGAAGTCCTCAAGGCCGAGCACGATACGCTGGCCCTCCACCGCCACCTCGACCGGCGCTCTCGCCAGCCGTTCGCGCACGGCATTGGCGGCGGCCATGATGCCGCCGGGCGGCAGGTAGGGTGCGAGACCGGGATCGCGGTCGGCATCGGCCGCGATGCGCTTCATTGCGGCCAGCAGCTGCGAAGGCATGTCGTAGCCGAAATCCAGCGGTTCAACGGCAGTCAGCACAGCGCGTGCCACGATATCCGGATGGGCGCGCATCACGGCGAAACTCCATTGCGAGCCGAAGCTGCCGCCGAACAGGGTGATCTTGCCGTAGCCGAGGGCACGCCGCACCGCATCCACATCATCCGCGCAATCCCTGATGGTGTAACCCGCCAGATCCTTGTCCGGATTGGCGGCCACCGCGTCGCGCGCCAGCTGGACCGCTGCTTCGCGTCTCTGTGCATCCGTGAAAGGACGGTCCAGCGGCACGGCACGCCCGGGCTGCCGCAGCATCTCGCCGCGCAGCGTATTGCCACGCTGTTCCACCACCACCAGGTCGCCCACCACGCCATAGGTGAGCCAGGACCGCAGGCGGTTGCGCGCCGCGTCGCTGCTGCCGTCAAAGGCGTCCAGCACCGCCAGGCCGGGACCGCCCGGCAGCCAGAATACCGGCGGTGCATTGCCCGGCTGGCGTGCCTTGATGCGTGCAAAACCCACGCCGATCAGGCGGCTGTTCGGGTTCGCACGGTTCTCGGGAAGGTAGATGGTGCCGATTTCGTAAGGAACGCTGCTGCCGTCAGCGGCCTTCGCCATGCCCTTCTGCACCTCGATATCGCCCGCCTTGCGGGCGGCATGCGCGGGGCAAAGCACCAGCGCACAGATCATGACGGCACTCACTTTCAGGAACCACGGTTTCATCCAGCCTCCCTTGCTTTAGCGATAGGCCAGCGCTCCGGGCACGGTCAGCGTCCATTCGGTACCGCTTTCCGCGCTGCTCCGCAGCTGCAGCTTCGCATTGATCTTCGCGGCGCGCTCGCGCATGCCTATCATACCGAAATGCCCTTCACGCCGGCCTGCCGCCTGCACGTCCGCCGGAATGCCCTGGCCGTCGTCGCGCACAGCCAGCGTGAGTTCACGGGCGCCGAAATCGATCCGGCCCTGTACCAGTTTCGCACCGCCGTGGCGGAAGGCGTTGGCCAGCGCTTCGCAGGCGATGCCCGCAAGCTGTTCCAGCACGGCCGGCTCCAGCGCTTGCGCTTTGCCGTTAACCGATAGCTCAAAGCGTGTGGACGTGCCCTCGGCCAGTTCCCTGCCACGATCACCGAACAAGGCAACAATGTCCGCGCCGTTCTCGCCGCTGCGCAGTTCGCGTACCTTGTCGCGGGCTTCCCCGATGCTGTGCTCAGCGCTTTGCAGCGCACCTTCGATGCGCTGGCGTAGCGGGTCTTCCGCCGATACCGGCATGATGGCCGCCTGCACTTTCATCAGCATGCCCTGCACGGACTGCAGCAAGGTATCGTGCAGGTCGCGCGCGATGCGTTCACGTTCGTCGATGCGTGCCTCGTAACGGTTGCGCAGGCGCGCCGCCAGCTGGCGCAGGCGCAGGCGGTACAGCAGCCACAGGACCAGCGCGGCAGCGGCAACGCACAGCGCGCGGAACCACCAGGTCTGCGTAAGTGTCGGCGCGACGGCGAAGGCCAGCGTGGCCCCCTTCTCGTTCCACACCCCGTCCTCGTTGGCCGCCTTGACGTGGAAGCGGTAGCTCCCCGGCGCCAGATTGGTGTAGAACGCGCTGCGGCGGTTGCCCGCTTCCTGCCAATCGCGGTCTACGCCTTCCAGCTTGTAGCGGAAGGCCATCCGTTCCGGCATGCCCAGGCTCAGGCCCGTGTAGTTCAGCTGCACCGTCCCCGCGCGCGGCGGCAGTTCAAGATTGGGCGAGGCCGCCATCTGCTTGCCGTCGACATTCACATCGAGCATCTGCACCGGGGGCGGCGCAGTATTCCGCAGCACACGGTCCGGATCGATCCAGTGCACCGTATTGTTTGTCGTGAACCACAACTTTCCATCCTGCGCCTGCACCAGCGAAGGTATGGGGCGCAGCTGGGGCGCTACGCCTTCCACGCCATTGTGGAAGTCGAAGCGCTCGAAATTCGCCTTGCCGCTGCCATCCCTGAGCGCCCGTTGCCAGTCGGCGGATGGAATGCGCGTGAGCCCTTCGATACCGTTCAGCCACAGGTCGCCGCCGCGCCCTTGCACGATGCCTGAAATACCAAGGAATGGTTTGCCCGCCATGGTCTGCATCGTCACCAGCTTTCCGCCATGCCAGGCCATCAGGCCCGTTTCGCCGCCTATCCATACCGCGCCGCCGCTTTCGGCGAAGGCGAGCACATTGCCGGTTGTGACGCCTTCCTTTTCCGTGTAACTGGTGACAGCCTTGCCTTCGGCCACGGCAAGCCGGCCTTTTGTATAGCCCTGCCATAAGCGTCCGGCGCTGTCTTCGAACAGCGAAACCGGGGTACTGCGCGCGAAGGCTTTCAGCTCATCGTGGCGGCTCCATTTGCCGTCCTTCACTCGCAGGATCGTTGGCTTGCCCAGTCTCGATACCCATATGCCGCCGTCACGCGCCGGCGTCATCATCTGGATGTGGTTCTCGTCCGGCGCCTCCAGCGGTATCAGTTGCCGGCCATCCCTGCCTATGCGCAGGATATGCTCGGCGTTCGCAAACCACAAGGTGCCGTCAGGGCTGCGCGCCATGCTCTGCACGTTCTGCAGCCCGCCCTCGCTTACTTTCCCGGCGGTCCCGATCAGCCGCAGGGGATTATTCTCCGAGGAGCTGACCCACACACCGCCATCCACCGGCAGCACACCGGGATAATGCGTTTCTCCGCTGACGGCAAGCCGCATTACCTTGTTGCGGCGCAGCCGGTCGATGCCGGCGTCCGTTGATACCCACAGATTGCCTTCGCTGTCGTTCAGGAAGCCGATCGGCCCCGCGCCGCTCAGGCCTGTTTGCCGCGTGATGCGCTCCTGCGTGGCGAAGGTGACAGGATCGACCCGTTCCAGCGCATTCTTTCGGTTCACCCACAGCGATCCGTCTGGCGCGTGGTAGATGCTGCTGATATCGCGCTGCGCTGCACTGGCAGGCAGGAAGCGCCCGGCCTTGCGGTCGTAGCGCAAGGCGCCGTCATCGCCCGCCGTCCAGATATCGCCGCTGGCATCGATACTGAGCGGCTGGCGGTCCTTGCCCTCGTGGACACGGCGGAACTCCGTCTGCCCTTTCCCGCGCACGAACAGTTCGGTCTCGCCGCCCAGCCAGGTCTCATCGCCATACTGGCGCAGCATGACGGCAAATTTGGGAGGATCGCTCTCCTTTGGCCAGGAAGCGCTCCATTTATCGCCTTTGAGCTCGAACACGCCGACCGGTGTCGCCGCCAGCATCTTGCCGTCCGACGTTTTCAGGAAGCTGAACAGGGTGCTTCCCGGCAGGCCGTCCGCCTGGCCATAATGCCGCACCTTGCCATCCTTGAAGCGGCTGGCGCCGCCGAACTGGTAGCCGACCCACAGCGCGCCATCGATCACGGCGAGGGACATGATGCTGCTTTGCGGGAGCGGATTGCCGTCAATCGCCGTGACGCGCTCCCAGCGCAGGCCGTCGAAGCGGTACAGGCCCGATGACGACCCTGCCCACAGCCAGCCGTCCGGCGTCTGCGCCATCTCCTGCACGTCGGCAGGCGCGCCGTCGCCCGTCCCCCAGGCAGTGTGAAAATAGGCGCCCAGCACGCCCTCGTTGCTGGCGGAAGCCGGCACTGCGGCCAGCACAAGACTGCACAGGAGCGCGGCTGCCGCGCGCGTTCCGGCCTGTATCCCAGTCATGGTTCACCGATATTGTGAGTTTATTATCGGGCCATTCTGGCACAGGGATGGGGACGGCGACTTCTTACTATTGGTGGAGAAGCCTGGCGGCGAGCTGCGGCAGGATCTCCTGCGCGGGCTGCGCCACCTTGAGGGAAATGAGGTCGTCGGCACGCGTTTTGCCGGCGTTGATGGCGGCGATCGGCTTGCCGGCTTCCGCTGCCATGCGGCAGAAGCGGTAGCCGGAGAACACCACCAGCGAGGAGCCCACCACCAATAGCGCATCGGCTTCCTGCATGGCGTTCAGCGCGGCGCTGCTGCGCTCCGGCGGCACGTTATCGCCGAAGAAGACCACGTCCGGCTGCAGCATGCCGCCGCATCGCGCGCAGGCCGGCACCATGAAATCCTCCAGCGCTTCGGGCTCCACCTGCGCGTCGCCATCGGGCAGCGGCTGGGCGCTGGCGGCCAGCATGGCGGGATTGTCCCGCGCCAAGCGCTGCTGGATCTCCGCACGGCGGTAGATGGAGCTGCATGCCAGGCAACGCACCAGGTGGATATTCCCGTGCAGCTCAATCAGGCGTTCGCTGCCCGCGGCCTGGTGCAGGCCGTCCACGTTCTGCGTTACCGTCATATGCAGGCGGCCCGCACGCTCCAGTGCCGCCATCGCGTGGTGGCCGGGGTTCGGCCGCGCGCCGGCCAGCACCGGCCAGCCCACCATGCTGCGGGCCCAGTAGCGGCGGCGCACCGCGTCCGAGCGGCGGAATTCGGGGCCCTGGATTGGCGGTTTGCCGCGCCGCACACCCTCTTCATCGCGGTAGCCGGGAATGCCGGAGGCCGTGCTGATGCCGGCGCCGGTCAGTGCCAGCACGCGGCGATGGCGGCCCAGGAAGTCCGCCAGTTGGTCGATCTGCTCGCCGTGCATTTACTTGTCGCGGTAGCGCAGCGTGTTGATCAGGGTATTGGTGAGGTCCAGCTCCGTCAGCGCTTCGCCGGAAACCCGCAGGTAGCTGCGCTCGCGGATGCGCAGCAGTTCATTCATCAGTTCCTGCTTCGGCATCTGCGACTGAACGAGGTCCGCGGGCTGTACGTTCTGGTAGCGGCCGTAGTTGTCGTAGATCCCGGCCAGTGCGGCGCGCGTGGTGGCTTCATCCATGCGGCGCGGCTTGCGGCTGTCCGCATTGGCGGTGGAGGACGGCGTTTGCGGCGCTTCGAACAGCTGGGTAGCCAGCGATTCGAAATTCATGGCCCGCGCCTGGGAATACATTTCGAAGGCGAATTCGCGCTGCTTGCCTTCAAATTTGCGCGGATCGATCTGCTCCAGTGCGGCGCGCCCTTCAGGGCCGCCTGCACGCAGCATGAAGGTGGCGGCGCGGGCGAAAACATCCGGGTCGCTGTCGTTCAGCAGCGGCGCCACGGCGGCCACGCTGTCCGGCGAGCCGACCCACATCAGCACTTCCAGCGCGCGCTTGTTCACGGCCGCATCGCCCAGCAGGCCGCGCAGGTGCGATTCAGCCGCGCTGCCGAAAGGGCCGTAGAGATAAATGCAGACCGAGGTTTCATCCAGTACGTAGCCATGCTGCGGAATCAGCACATTGACGTTCTTGCGCAGGAAGGCGCGGTCGATCAGCGGCAACAGCCGCGCATCCTTGTCCTGCGCGGCTGCGTGGACGAAACGGAACAGCTGCGGCGCCTGTGCCGTGATCAGCGGCGATTCGGTGTTGATGGCCAGCAGGGCCTGGGTGGACAGGGCTTTGTCCGATGGCTCGCCCTGCGCGCGCAGGAAGTAGCCCACGTCGAGCAGCACCAGCTGGTTCGGCTTCGGCTGGCGCAGTTCCGCCGCCAGCTGGCGGCGCAACACAGGCAGTGCTGCCGACTTATTGTCGCCGAAATAGCGCCAGCTGTTATCCAGTTCGCGGCGCTGTTCGGCGGCCGCCTTTTCATCCGCTGCCGCGGGCATGGCGCGCATGGCCGCCAGCCGTGCCGCAATATCCTGCTCGCCCGGCGCGGCAATGGCCTCGCCACCCAGCAGTGCGCCCGCGGCCAGCGTTAACCCCGCCAGCAGTGCAGTGATCCGTTCCGCCGGTGCCCGTGCCGCTGCCACGGCGCCTGTCCGTGCTCCTGCACCGGCACCCTGGACTGCACCACGTGCGGAGCTCCCTGCCGCCATGCGGCCCTTTGCTACAACTCTCATCCTTACTTCCTTGCTCAAGCCTGCATGCGCGCGCGGAGCGATTCGACCTCGTTGCGCCATGCCTCGTCATGCTCGCTATCCTGCCACAGCTCGCGCAATTCGGAGCGCCCGGATAGCACCAGCTCAAGCACGCGCAGCGCTTTTTCGTGCAGGTCGCTGCGCAGCTTGAACTTGGGTTTCATCGCCGCCACCCACTCATCCACGGCGGCACTGTCTTCGTCCTGCAGACCAGCCCTGCCCTCCAGCCGCGCCAGCGTCTCAACGGCTGCCAGCGCCTCGGCGCCGAAGGGCGCCTCCAGCATGCCCGCTTCACCGGACGACAGCGCGTTGTCCAGCGTATCCGCGATGAAGTAGAGATCCATCGATTCCTGCAAGTCCTCCGCCCAGTCCTGGGCGAAGTCGTTGCCGAAAGCGCCTGTCGACCAGGTGCCCATCTTTATGCCTGGCCCGGACGCACGACGGCGCCCTGCTTCTGGGTTTTTACCACCTGCATGGCGGTGGCAATCAGGCCGCTCATGTCGCCCAGGTTGGCAGGCACGATCAGCGAATTGTTGGTTTTGGCCAGTTCACCGAAGGCTTCCACATACTTCTCGGCCACCTTCAGGTTCACGGCTTCTTCGCCGCCCGGATCGCGGATGGCGGCGCCCACCTGGCGCAGCGCCGTGGCGGTGGCGTCGGCGATGGCCACGATGGCGGCGGCTTCGCCCTGCGCGCGGTTGATGGCGGCCTGCTTGTCGCCTTCCGAGCGGGCGATGGAGGCTTCACGCTCGCCGGTCGCAATATTGATCTGCTCCTGCTTGCGGCCTTCGGAAGCTGCAATCAGCGCACGCTTGCCGCGTTCCGCCGTAATCTGCGCCTGCATGGCGTGCAGGATTTCGGTCGGCGGCGTGAGATCCTTGATCTCGTAGCGCAGCACCTTCACACCCCAGTTGGCGGCCGATTCGTCGATGGCGTTCACCACGGTGGCGTTGATGTGGTCACGTTCCTCGAAAGTCTTGTCCAGCTCCATGCGGCCGATCACGGAACGGAGCGTGGTCTGCGCCAGCTGGGTGATGGCGGCGATGTAGTTCGACGAACCGTAGGAGGCGCGCATGGCGTCCGTGACCTGGAAATACAGGATGCCGTCCACCTGCAGCTGCGTGTTGTCCTTGGTGATGCAGACCTGCGAAGGCACATCGAGCGGAATCTCTTTCAGGATGTGCTTGTAGGCGATGCGGTCGATGAAAGGCACCACGATGTTCAGGCCGGGACCCAGCGTGGCGTGGTACTTGCCTAGGCGTTCCACCACCCACGCGTGCTGCTGCGGCACCACGTTGATGGTCTTGAAGACGAAGACCAGGGCGACGATGAAGATGATGAGGGTAACGCTGCCGAAACCGAATTCCATTTTAACTCCTTGTTATCCCGTCGCCCCCGCGCAGGCGGGGATGACAATCAAGCGCCGACGATGAGGCGGCTGCCGCGCACTTCAACGATGCGGAATACGCCAGGCACTGGCGCGGCGTTTGGCGCCAGTTCCACATCCCACATCGCGCCGCGGTACATCACGCGCGCCGTGCCGTCCTGCCATGCAGGCACGTTCACGCTTTGTCCGATATCCATGTTCACGTTCGGATCGCGCGCCGCATCGCGCTTCTCCGCCTTGCCGTACCGGCTGCGGCGCAGCAATACGGTAGCCACGATGCCGACCACGGCCGCAGCCAGCAGCTGTCCCGGCAAGTCCACGCGCATAAAGGCCAGCAAGGCGCCAGCCAGCAGGCCGATCGCAATCATCAGCAGGTAAAAGGTGCCGGTGAACAGCTCCAGCGCCACCACCACGCCTGCAGCAATCAGCCACATGACCCAGTCAGCCATTCTTCAGTCTCCTCTCAAGTAAAAAACCCCCGCAGCCCTGAGCGGGAAGCGAGGGTTTCCGTAACGATAGAAGAAAATTCCATCGTTGTGTTGTTTTTTTATTTTTGCATTTCCGCCAGCTTCTGCCAGGTATCGATGACGGAGTCAGGATTGAGCGACATCGATTCGATGCCCTGCTCCATCAGCCACTCCGCCAGGTCCGGATGATCGGATGGCCCCTGGCCGCAGATGCCGATGTACTTGCCGTGCTTGCGGCAGGCCTGGATCGCCAGCGACAGCAGCGCGCGCACTGCCGGGTCGCGCTCGTCGAAGTCGGCCGCCAGCAGCTCCATGCCGGAATCGCGGTCCAGGCCCAGCGTGAGCTGGGTAAGGTCGTTGGAACCGATGGAGAAGCCGTCGAAGTGCTCCAGGAACTGCTCGGCCAGCACGGCGTTGGACGGCACTTCGCACATCATGATGACGCGCAGGCCGTTTTCGCCGCGTTTCAGGCCGTTCTTGGCCAGCAGGTCGATCACTTTCTCGGCCTGGCCGATGGTACGCACGAAGGGCACCATGATCTCGACGTTGGTCAGGCCCATGTCTTCGCGCACGCGCTTCATGGCCAGGCATTCCATGTTGAAGGACTCGGCGAAGTCCGGCGCCAGGTAGCGCGCGGCGCCGCGGAAGCCCAGCATCGGGTTCTCTTCATCCGGCTCGTAGCGCGAACCGCCGATCAGCTTCTTGTACTCGTTCGACTTGAAGTCGGACAGGCGCACGATCACCGGCTTCGGCCAGAAGGCCGCGGCAATGGTGGCGATGCCTTCCGCCAGCTTGTCCACGTAGAAGGCCTTTGGCGAAGCGTGGCCGCGCGCCACCGATTCCACGGCCTTCTTCAGGTCCGCATCGATGTTCGGGTATTCCAGGATCGCTTTCGGGTGCACACCAATATTGTTATTGATGATGAACTCCAGGCGGGCCAGGCCCACACCGGCATTCGGCACCTGCTGGAAGTCGAAGGCCAGCTGCGGGTTGCCCACGTTGAGCATGATCTTGGTCGGCAGCTTGGGCAGCTCACCGCGCGCCACTTCGGACACTTCCGTTTCCAGCAGGCCGTCGTAGATCTTGCCTTCGTCGCCTTCGGCGCAGGACACGGTAACGAAAGTGCCATCCTTCAGCACTTCGGTCGCATCGCCGCAGCCCACCACCGCTGGCACGCCCAGTTCACGGGCGATAATCGCCGCGTGGCAGGTACGGCCGCCACGGTTGGTGACGATGGCGGAAGCACGCTTCATCACCGGCTCCCAGTTCGGGTCCGTCATGTCGGCCACCAGCACATCGCCCGGCTGCACGCGTTCCATTTCCGACGGATCGTGGATCACGCGCACCGGGCCGGCGCCGATCTTCTGGCCGATGGCGCGGCCGGAAGCCAGCACGGTGCCGGTCTGTTTCAGCTTGAAGCGCTGTTGCGCATCGGTCGCCTTCTGCTGCGACTTCACCGTTTCGGGCCGCGCCTGAAGGATATACAGCTTGCCGTCGCGGCCGTCCTTGCCCCACTCGATATCCATCGGGCGGCCGTAGTGGCGCTCGATGATCACGGCGTACTTGGCCAGTTCCACCACGTCCGCATCGGTCAGCGAATAGCGGTTGCGCAGCTCGATCGGCACGTCCACGGTCTTGACCGAACGGCCGGCTTTCGCTTCGGCAGTGAATTCCATCTTGATCAGCTTGGAGCCGATATTGCGGCGGATGACGGGCGATTTGCCCTGTTCCAGCATCGGCTTGTGCACATAGAACTCGTCCGGATTCACGGCGCCCTGCACCACGGTTTCGCCGAGGCCATAGCTGGAGGTGATGAAGACCACGTCCTTGAAGCCCGATTCGGTATCGATGGTGAACATCACGCCCGCTGCGCCCAGGTCGGAACGCACCATGCGCTGCACACCGGCGGACAGCGCCACTTCGGCGTGGGTGAAGCCCTTGTGCACGCGGTAGGAAATGGCGCGGTCATTGTAGAGGGAAGCGAAAACGTGCTTCATCGCGTCCAGCACATTGTCGATGCCCACCACGTTCAGGAAGGTCTCCTGCTGGCCCGCGAAGGACGCATCCGGCAGGTCTTCCGCGGTGGCGGAGGAACGCACGGCAAAGGACATCTCGGTGGACGAATCGGCCACCAGGCGCTCGTAGAAGGTGCGGATTTCGGCCTCCAGGCGGGGCTGGAAGGGCGTGTCGATAATCCACTGGCGAATCTCGGCGCCGGCTTGCGCCAGCGCGCGCACGTCGTCGATATTCAGATCGGCCAGGCGGTTGGCGATGCGGTCCGCCAGCGGCTTGCCGCCATCGACGCTATGGGAAAGAAAGTCGCGGAAAGCCTGCGCCGTGGTGGCAAAGCCGCCAGGCACGCGCACGCCGGCCCCGGCGAGCTGGCTGATCATCTCGCCGAGCGAGGCGTTCTTGCCGCCTACCGACTCCACATCCGTCATTCTCAGTTCTTCGAATGAGGCTACATATGTCGCCCCGGTACTCTGCTCCTTCAATGCTGCGTTAGACAAGTTGGTCATAATGACACCCTTACTGATGATAGAAATCTTTGCGTAGGGCATGCTCGACTTGTTTCTTGTTATTCTGGTCGTCGTACAGCACAATCTTACCGTTCCGGCCATTTTACAGCCTGCGGCCCAAATTGACGATTCACAATCTTGACAGCAATGAACACAGAGCAACGCCCTCCACTTCCCGCCTCCGCCAGAACAGTGTTTTTCGTATCGGATGGTACCGGTATCACGGCAGAAACCTTCGGCCATTCGGTGCTGACGCAGTTTGAAATGCGGTTCCGCCAGATCCGCCTGCCCTTCATCGACACCGTGGACAAGGCCTACCAGGCAGCGCGCAAGATCAACGAAGCGGCGGCGGCGGATGGCCAGCGGCCCATCATCTTCTCCACGCTGGTGAAGCCCGAGCTGTCGGACGTGATCCGCAAATGCAACGGCATGTATATGGACCTGTTCCAGACCTTCGTGGCACCGCTGGAGCAGGAACTGGGCGTGAAATCGACGCACACCATTGGCCGCTCGCACAATATCGTGGACTCGGAGGAGTACCGCAACCGCATCGAGGCCATCAACTTCTCGCTGGCACACGATGACGGGCAGTCGCACAAGAACCTGTCGGAAGCGGACGTGATCCTGGTGGGCGTGTCCCGTTCCGGCAAGACGCCGACCTCGCTCTACCTGGCGATGCAGTACGGGATCAAGGCCGCCAACTACCCGCTGATTCCGGACGATTTCGAACGCCGCAAGCTGCCTTCGGCCCTGTACGAGTTCAAATCCAAAATCTTCGGTCTGACCATTACGCCGGAACGCCTGTCCGAAATCCGCAATGAGCGGCGCGCGGGCAGCAAATACGCCTCCATCGAAAACTGCCGCTACGAAGTGAACGAAGCGGAGATGATGATGAAGCGCGAAGGTATCCGCTGGCTATCCTCGACCACCAAGTCGATCGAGGAAATCTCCACCACCATCCTGCAAGAGATCAAGCCTAACCGGCGGGAGTACTGATGGCCCGTTTGCCGCCCCGGCCGCAGCTGCCGGGAGAGCCGGACGATGCGCTCGCCCGGAAGCAGGCGCGCGAGCAAAGGGATGCTGCGGTTCGCGGCGTGAACTCGATCCATGAGATGCGGGAAGCGATCAAGGCGGCAGCACGCGAGCTGCCCGTGCTGCCGTCCGTGCCGCGTATCGCCTCGCCCGATCCCGCCGCCTTCCGTGCGCGCGCCGCCGAAGGCCTGCCCTTCCTGATCACAGGCCTGGTGCAGCGCTGGCCCCTGTTTTCGCTCACGCTGCAGGCGCTGCGCGAACAGTACGGCGCCATGGCGGTACGGGCGCGCGTCGGCGACTACATCAACACCGCTTTCGCGCCGGACCGGGCGATGGCGGACATGTCGATGCTGGAGTACCTCGAACTGAGCGCCAATGACGCGTCCGGCCTTCCGCCATATGTCGGCAACCTGGAGCTGCGCGAACTGAACCGCCTGTGCCACTGGCCTTCCTGGTTCGACAAAATGGGACCGCCGCGCTTCTGGATCGGCCCCGCAGGCACCATGACGCCGCTGCACTGCGATTACGACGACAATATCTTCGCCCAGGTCTGGGGCAGCAAGCGCATCTTCCTCGCGCCGCCGCACCATGACGAATTCCTGTACCCGCGCGAGGCCAACGCCATGCTGTTCGGCTCCCCCTTCGATCCCGAAGCGCCGGATTACGATAAATTTCCGCTGGCGCGGCAGGCCGCCATGACCGAAATCATCGTGAATCCCGGCGACATGCTGTATGTGCCCGCCGGCTGGTACCACCAGGTGCGCGCGCTGACGTTTTCGCTGTCCTCGAACCGCTGGGCGCGCGGCGTGCCGTTCTCCTTGCGATAGCTCATCCATCCGCGCGCCACAACATTGTCGAATGTGCAATACTGAATTCGACAACAGGACAAAGCGGAGCTCACCATGGAACACCTCAACTACACACTATTCAGCCTGATTAATGCGCCTGCCGATCCATCGCAATCGATGCTTGCGCTGGCATTGCTGTTCGGCGTGTACGCGGTGTACGCGGTGCCGCTGTTCGTGCTGTTCGGGTGGCTGCGCGGCGGCGAGGATACGCGCAAGGTGATGCTGATGGCAGTGGTCTCGGCGGGGTTCGGGCTCGCGATATCGAATGTCATCGGCCAGCTATGGCCGCATCCCCGGCCCTTCGTGATTGCGCTGGGCCACACGCTGATGCACCACGATGCCGACGCCTCCTTCCCCAGCGACCACCTCACCTTCCTGTGGTCCGTGGCGTTCAGCCTGATGCTGCATCGGCCGCGCTGGATCGCCAGCATCGCCTTCGTGCTGCTGGGCTTCCCCGTGGCGTGGGCCCGTATTTACCTCGGCGTGCACTACCCGCTGGACATGGTGGGCGCCGCGCTGGTGGCTTCGGCCAGCGCAGCCCTCACGGCCAGCATGGCCCCGTATTTCCTGCCGATGCTGTTCGCCATCGCCAGCCGCCTGCACCGCTACCTGTTCGCACGTCTCATCCGCTCCGGCTGGATCGCCCCCTAGGGCCGGGTTCGCGACACCTTGGGGCCAGGCCCCTCATGTCGCGGGCTCAGCTTATGGCTGGCCTTTGCCGCCGGCCACCCCGTAAACGTGGGCGGTGGTGTAACTGGCTTCGTCGGAGGCCAGCGCAACATAGGCAGATGCCAGCTCGGCAGGCTGGCCGGGGCGCTTCATCGCCACATCCTCGCCGAACTTGTCGAGCGCTTCCGGCTTCTGGCCGCCAGTTACCTGCAAGGGCGTCCATACGGGACCGGGAGCGACGGCGTTGACGCGAATCCCCTTGTCCGCCAGCTGCTTCGCCAGCGCCTTGGTGAATGCCACCTGGGCCGCCTTGGTTTGCGAATAGTCCAGCAGGTTCGGCGAAGGATCGTAAGCCTGCACCGAGGCCGTATTGATGATGCAGCTGCCCGGCTTCAGGTGCGGCACCGCAGCCTTGGTGATCCAGAACATCGCATACAGATTGGTTTTCAGGGTCCAGTCGAACTGCTCGGTCGTGAGGTCGAGGATTGAGTCGGTGGACTGCTGGCGCGCAGCGTTATTGACGAGAATATCGAGGCCGCCAAGCTGGCGCACCGCATCCTCCACCAGCTTCTTGCAGAACGCCTCATCGCGTATGTCGCCCGGCAGCAGCACCGCCTTGCGGCCCGCCTTCCGGATCAGTTCAGCGACGTCGCGCGCATCAGGCTCCTCGGCCGGAAGGTAGCCGATGGCCACATCCGCGCCTTCACGCGCATAAGCAATGGCCGCAGCACGGCCCATGCCTGAGTCGCCCCCTGTGATCAGGGCCTTGCGGCCGGCCAGCTTGCCTCTGCCCTGGTAACTGGATTCACCATGATCGGGCGGTGGCGTCATCTTGCTTGCAAGGCCGGGCCACTCCTGCTTCTGGCGTTTGAAAGGCGGCTTGGGATAGTTGGGACGCGGCTTGCGCACCGGGCCCGCGGCCTGCACGCCGCCGGCCTGCTGCGCCATGGCTGCTCCCGCTACAAGGCTGCCGGCGACTGCCCCTACAAAAAGGCGGCGCGAAGTCACTGGCGCTTCATCGTTGTCGTTGTCATTCATGGTCGGCTCCCGGTTAGCACCATGAATTTACGGGGACTTGGCGGCTTGCGGCCACACGTTTGCCGGACGAAACAGTATGAATTCAGGTCTGTTTCGGCGCAATCTCCAGCGTCGGCTGTGGTTTTGGCGCCCCTTGGGACAAATCCTCGCCGGGCCCGAACTGGCCTGCCGCCGCCAGCGACTGCCACAGCCGCTCGCCGGCAGCGCACTGCTCCTTGCTCAGGCGGTAAGCAGCGTTCAGGTCTTCCGGCCCGCGCCATAAGGCCTGGTAGTCCGGCTGCAGGCTGGCCGCGTTCCAGGCGTAGCTGATGCTTGCAGACTTCTGCTGCATCAGCGCCGCCGCGCTGCGCATTCGCACCCAGCGGTGATTCAGCCAGCCGTTCTCGGACGGATCGGCATTCAAAAAGCGCTCGATCACCTGGTCGGCGGCCACCCGCCCACTCTCGCTCATCGCCGTGATGGACTCGGGCGGCATGTTCAGATTCAGGCCGCCTTCGTCCCTGGTATGCATGATCTGGACAATGCGGTCACGAAAGCCCGGCGTATGCTTCAATGCTTCTTCACGCGAGATGCGGATGGTGCGCAGCAGCGCTCCAACGAAAGCGCCTGGCGACAGCGAGCCGTCTTCCCTCTCGATATTCACATAGCTGGTGGTGCGGCCCTGCATATTATTTTTTGGCAGGCGGATGCGTGCCTCGGGCGGAGCGCCTGCGGCCAGCGAACTGTCCAGCGCAATGCCGAAGGTTGGGCGGGTTGGCAGCAGCGAATCGAAGAAATGGATGGGGAAATTGCTCGTCAGGCCGCCATCCGAGAACCATACCCGCCGCACCGTATAGACACCTTTGCTGAGGCCATCGCTTTCAACATAGCGCAGGCGATACAGGGGGACTGCCTGCAGCAGCACCGGGAAGCTGAGGCTCATGCGGGCGCAAAACACCACCGGCAAGGCATCCGCCGCGGGCAGGAAATACAGGTCTCTTTGCGTGTCATTGTCAAGCTGCGGGTCGGCCTCGCGCAGCACTTCGATGGTGGCCTTGCTCGACTCCGCAATCGGCCGCGATGCGGCGCACATGGCCTGCACAATCGCCGGCGGGAACAGGTGCTGCATGTCCGATACGCGGAACAGCAGGTCTTCGCCATCATGCGGCAGACGGTGCGCGCGGAATTCGGAGATGCCGGTGCTCATGAAGGCCAGCTCGATCGGCGGCTGCGAAGCCTGCAGGTGGCCAAAGGTCAGCGGCTGTTCCGGTGGCAAGCCCGCTATCCGCTGCACCAATCCGTGCAGCCATTCCGTAAGCGCTGGCTGTGCCGCATCCGGCGCGGATGTGCCGGGGCAGATGCCGCCGTAGTTGCTGCTCAGGCCAGAAATGGCAGACAGCACGAACCAGCCTGCCGCGAAGGCAAAGGCACCCAACGGCATCCAGAGCAGCATGGACAGCAGCGAAAAGGGTTCATCGAACAGGGCGCGCACGGCATCAACCGCGCCAGCAAGGTGCTGGACGCCCACGTGCAGCGCGAACACGGTCGCCACGCCGGCTAGTGCCGCCAAGGGAAAATTGAGCGCTACGCCAAGCAGCACGGCGCCGACGCGTCCCCACATCCCCTTGCGATTCAGCGCGATTTCAATGACGGCGAAATGCCGCCGCAGGTCGCGGCAAGGCTGGAACAGCGTGAAAAGCCTTGATTTGCCTGAATCGTCCGTGGTCTGCAGCCAGTCCGGCAGCTTTTCCAGCTCGCCGAAGCCATCGTCTGCCACCGCACCACCGGACGCACGCGAGGCGTTGCGGCGGTACTGCGCAGCAGCTGCAGCTACCGCCGCAACCGCGCCCACGCTGGTGCCGCCGATGCTGCGCAAGGTGAAGCGGGTAGCCAGCCGGGCCACGAACGAGGGATAAACCACGCCGGACGTCACACCGCCTTCCATGACGATATCGCATTCGGTCGGCAAGATACTGGATGGTTCCATAGCCCCTCCCCTGGAGAAAGGGCATTATAGGCAGCAATCGCGGCCGATAAGCTCACCAATTCTCACCGCTGTACGGCTGAGCCCGTGCTGACACCATGGGGCCAGACCCCATGGTGTCAGCACGGGCTCGGCTGTAGGGTTAGAAGAACTGGCGCCAGTCGTCGAGCCAGGCGGGGAAGTCTTCGACGGCCATCGGGCTGGCGATGTAGTAGCCCTGGGCGTAGGTGCAGCCTATGCCTTGCAGGAAGTCCCAGTCCTGTTTCGTTTCGACGCCGACTGCACAGCTGCGGCGGTCCAGGCTGCGCGCGAGGCCGAGGCAGGATTTGAGGACGGTGCCGATGGCGCGTTTTTTCGAGGCGCCGTCCACGAAGCTGCGGTCGATCTTCAGCTCGGAGAACGGGATGCTGGCCAGCAGCTGCAGGTTGGAGCGCCCGGTGCCGTAGTCGTCGATCGCGAGGCCGAAGCCCATCATGCGCAGGCGCAGCAGGCGTTCCAGGAAATGCGGGTCGATCGCCAGCACCGAGGATTCGGTGATCTCGAAGGTGATGTAGCCCGGCAGGATGCGGTGCCGCTCCAGGCAGGCCGTGATCTGCGCGATGAACTGCGGGTGCGACAGCGTGGATGGCGCCACGTTGATCGAGAAGGAGATCGGAATGCCCTGGTCGTGCAGCGTGCGGCAGGCGGCGACCGATTTGTCGATCATGCTCCAGTCGAGGAAGTCGACGCGGTTGGCTTCTTTCAGCACCTGCACGAAGGCGTGCGGGCCCAGCACGCCATGCTCGGGATGGCGCCAGCGCGCGAACATCTCCAGCCCGGTCACCTGCCCCGTTTCCAGCTCGATCTTGGGCTGGAAGAAGGGATCGAATTCACGCGCCTGCAGGCCGCGGCCTACTTCGGCAAAGGTGAACGGGGGATGCGGCGGCTCGGGCGGCGGCACATCCGGCGCCGTGTAGTTTTCGATCAGCGCTTCCAGCTTGGCGGCGCTCATCGGCTTGGCGACGGTGCCCAGCAGGTCCACGCCGTAGGCCAGCGACATGGTCTCGACCGAGAACATTACGTCGCCGCTTTGCGCGCCCACCACGATCAGGCCTGCGCGGCATTTCTGTTCGGCGAGGCGCCGGATCAGCTCCAGCCCGTCCATGCCGGGCAGCGCGAGGTCGATGATGGCGATATCGATGGCGGGATCGACGGCCGTGTCGAAGGCGCGCAAGGCGCTATGGCCGTCCGGTGCGGTGTGCACGTGCTGGGCGCCCATATGGCGCAGCATGCCGGTCAGCAGCTCGCGCTGTACCGGCTCACCTTCCGCTACCAGAAACTGCATACTCCCGATATCCATGCCCGCTCCGAAGATTCCTCAGACCTGATTCTGCCTTACTTGCTCGAAAAAGCATACTGCGGCGCACGCGGCCACGTTCAGGGACTCCACTTTGCCCAGATGCGGGATCACCACCTTGTGGCGCGCCGCCGACAGCAGCGCGTCCGACACGCCCTGCCCTTCGTGGCCGAATATCCATGCCACCGGCTGGCGCAGGTCCACTTCATACAGCTTCTGTTCCGCATAGCCGCTGGTGGCCAGCGTAGCGATGCGGGCGCTTTCCAGCAGCGGCAGCAGCTCCACGTTCTCGAAGATGTCCAGCACGAAGTGGGCGCCCATGGCCGCGCGCAGCACTTTCGGCGACCAGCAGAAGGCCGTGCCGGGGCTGCAATAAACTTCCTTGATACCCGCCGCCGCGGCGCTGCGCAGGATGGAGCCGACGTTGCCGGGGTCCTGCACATTGTCCAGCAGGACGGCATTTACCGTCAGTGCATCGGGAATTTCGCGCTGCGGCGTGGAGACCAGGAACATGACGCCCACGCCGTTTTCCACCTGGCTCAGGGCGGCATACAGGGCGTCCGGCAGCATCAGGCAGTGCGCGTGCTCCGCTTCCAGGCCGGCCACGATGCTGGCCACTTCAGGATTGTGCAGGCCCGTTTCGCTGACGATGCATTGCTCGGGATGGCCGCGCAGCTGCAGCCAGGCTTCGCACAGGTGTACACCGTCCAGCAGCGTGCGGCCGGCCTTGCGGCGTGCCTGCGAGCTGGTGGCGAGCTGTTTCAGCTCTTTGTACTGCGCGTTGTCGCGCGAGGTGATCGACTTCAAAACATCTTCTCCAGCAGCTCGCGCACCGGTGCAAAGGAGCGGCGGTGCACCGGCGTTACGCCGTGCAGGCGCAACGCTTCCAGGTGCTGTTCGGTGCCGTAGCCCTTGTGCTGGTCGAAGCCGTATTGCGGGTATTTCTTGTGCAGCTTGCGCAGCGCATCGTCGCGTGCCGTTTTCGCCAGGATCGAGGCGGCCGAAATGGATTCGATCTTGTCGTCGCCATCGATGATGGCAATGGTCTGGATCTTCATTACCGGGCACTTGTTGCCGTCGATGAGGGCGAGCGTGGGAATGGTCTCCAGCGCATGCACGGCGCGCTTCATGGCCAGCATGCTGGCCTGCAGGATATTGAGGCGGTCGATCTCGGCCTCCGAGGCTTTGGCAATCGCCCAGGCCACGCAATGCTGCTTGATCAGGGGCGCCAGTTCTTCGCGCTTCGCTTCAGTGAGCTTCTTGGAGTCGCGCAAGCCCGCGATGGGACGCTCGTGATGCAGGATCACGGCCGCCGCATATACGGGACCGGCCAGCGGGCCGCGCCCTGCTTCGTCCACGCCGCAGATAATCTCTTCCAGCGAGTACGGCAGGTCGTCGAACAGGCCAGGTTGCGGTGGCGTTCTCATTTTCCGATCACCTTCATGACGGCGGCGGCGCCTTCCTGGGCGCTGTTGCGCAGCAGGCTGTGGTGCATGTCCGTGAAGCGCTGCACCAGCTGCAGGCGGTGCGGCACGTCGTCCAGCTGCTTCCACATGGCCTCGGCCAGCGCTTTCGGGCTGGCGGCGTGCTGCAGCATTTCGGGCACCACGAATTCGCGCGACAGGATGTTCGGCAGGCCGATCCACGGCTGATAGCCGAAGTGGCGCAGGATCTGCCATTCCAGTTCCATCATGCGGTAGGCGATCACCATCGGCTTCTTGAACAGCGCCACTTCGAGCGATGCGGTGCCGGAAGCCACCAGCACGGCATCGGCCGCGCAGATGGCCGTGTGGGACTGGCCGTCCAGCAGCTGCAGTTCCACGTCCTGCAGGCCCGCCTGCTGCACGATCTGCAGGAAGAGCTGGCGTTGCCGTTCGCCCGCCATCGGCACCACAAAACGCAAGGAATGGTCGCGCTCTTTCAGCAGTTTCGCGGCGCCGATGAAGGCAGCCGTGTTGTGCTTGATCTCGGACATGCGGCTGCCCGGCATGATCGTGACCACGTTGGCGTCTTCCGGCAGGCCGAGCGTGCGGCGCGCAGCCGCTTCGTCCGGCGCCAGCGGAATCAGTTCGGCCAGCGGATGGCCGACGAAAGTGGCGGGCACGCCTGCATTGCGGTAGATCTCTTCCTCGAAGGGAAACACCAGCAGCATGTGCGATACCGCGCGCTTGATCTTCTTGATGCGGCCGCCGCGCCAGGCCCAGATCTGGGGACCGATATAGTGCATGGTCGGAATGCCGGCCGCACGCAGCTGTTTTTCCAGGCCGAGGTTGAAGCCGGGGTAGTCCATGCCGATGAAGACGTCCGGGCGGTCCGCCAGCAGCCGGTCGCGCAGCGTGCTCTGGATGCCCTTCAGTTCACGGTAGCGGGGAATGACTTCGAAGATGCCGCGCACGGTAAGCGTATCCATCGGCCAGTACGACTCGAAGCCGTGGGCCTGCATCTGCGGGCCGCCAATGCCGTGGAAACGCGCCCGCGGCAGGTGCTGGCGCAGGCCGCCCAGCAGGCGGCCACCCAGCATGTCGCCGGAGACCTCCCCGGCGACGGCCGCAATCGATATGTCAGCGGACGATGCCACGGCTCGCGGTATCGAGGAAGGTGCGGAAGGCGTTCAGGTGCACGGCCGCCTCTGGCGTGGCCTGTTCCTGTTCCAGCAGCGCGGCCTTGGCTTCTTCCAGCGTGAGGCCGGAACGGTACAGGGTTTTGTAGGCTGCGCGCAGCGCGCTGATCTGCTCGCGGGTGAAGCCGCGGCGTTTCAGGCCTTCGATATTGATGCCGTGCGCCTGTGCCGGATTGCCGTTCAGGAGCACGAATGGCGGCACGTCCTGCGTGAGGCTGGTGCTCATGCCGACGAAGGCATGGGCGCCGATCTTGCAGAACTGGTGCACGTTGGCGTAGCCGCTCATGATGACGTAATCGCCGATTTCAACGTGGCCGGCCATCTGCGCATTGTTCGAGAAGATGGTGTTGTTGCCCACCACGCAGTCGTGCGCCAGGTGTACGTAGGCCGAGATCCAGTTGTCGTTGCCCAGCTTCGTCACGCCCTTGTCCTGCACGGTGCCGAGGTTGAAGGTGCAGAACTCGCGGATGGTGTTGCGGTCGCCCACTTCCAGGCGCGTCGGCTCGCCCTGCCATTTCTTGTCCTGCGGCGGCGCGCCGATGGACGAGAACTGGAAGAACTTGTTGTCTTCGCCGATGGTGGTGTGGCCTTCGATCACAACGTGCGGACCGACCCAGGTGCGCGCGCCGATCACCACATTCGGGCCCACAATCGAATACGCGCCGATCTCGACGCCCTCGCCCAGCTGGGCTTGCGGATCGACGATGGCGGTAGGATGGATCTTGGTTGCCATTATTGCCCCGCTGCCGGCTGGCTCGCGTCTGCTGCGTTACGAATGGTGCACATCAGTTCCGCTTCCACCGCCACCTGGCCGTCCACGCTGCCAACGGCCTTGTATTTCCAGATGCCGCGCGATACGCGCAGGATTTCAACGTCCATCTTCAGCTGGTCGCCAGGACCTACCGGGCGCTTGAAGCGCGCATTGTCGATGCCCACGAAGTAGACCACCGAGTTCTCGTCCGGCTTGATGTTCATGGTGAGGAAGGACAGGATGGCCGCGGTCTGCGCCATCGCTTCGATCATCAGCACGCCCGGCATCACCGGCTTGTGCGGGAAGTGGCCGTTGAAGAATTCTTCGTTGACGGTCACGTTCTTGATGGCGGTGATGCTCTTGTTGGCTTCCCAGGTCAGCACGCGGTCCACCAGCAGCAGCGGGTAGCGGTGCGGCAGGTAGGCTTTGATCTGACAAATGTCGAGGGTCTTGTTCTCTGGAGTGGTCATGATTCTTCTGCTTGATTCGTTATCGTTTTAATGGTTTTTTCGAGCGCGCGGATTTTGTCCCGCATGGCCGAAAGGTTACGGACGATGGCGGCGGATTTTTCCCACTCGCTGTTCTTGGCCAGCGGGTAGAAGCCGGTGTACTGCCCCGGCTCCAGGATCGAGCGCGATACCATGCTGCCCGACGATACATGCACATGGTCCGCAATGGTCAGGTGCCCCAGCACCATCGCCGCGCCGCCGAAGGTACAGTATTTGCCGATCCTGGCACTGCCCGCCACGCCAACGCAGCCGGCCATGGCCGTGTGCGCGCCGATATGGCAGTTGTGCCCGATCTGGATCTGGTTATCCAGCTTCACGCCATCTTCGATGATGGTGTCGGCCAGAGCGCCGCGGTCCACGGTGGTGTTGGCGCCGATGTCCACATCGTCGCCGATCACCACCCGTCCCACCTGCGGAATCTTGATATACACGCCGCCTTCATTGGCGAAGCCGAAGCCGTCGGTGCCGATCACGGCGCCCGAATGCAGCACACCGCGCTTGCCGATGATGCAGCCGTGCTGGAAGGTCACATTGGCGAAGAAATGCGTGCCCTCGCCCACCTGCGCATTGCGGCCGATGAAGCAGCCTGCTTCGATCACGGCATTGGCGCCGACCACGGCGCCCGCCTCCACCACCACGCGCGGGCCGATATGGGCCGTGGCGTGCACCTGGGCGGCCGCATCGACCACCGCCGACGGATGAATGCCGGCCGCCGGCACGAAGGCCGTCAGCGACTCGAAATACTGGGCCGCGCGCGCAAAGTAGACGTAAGGGTTCTTGACCACGATGCGGGCGCCCTGGTAGGTCTGCGCCACAACCGGATCATCGTTGCCGGAGACGATCAGCGCCGCCGCCTGGCTTTGTCCCGCCTGTGCGCGGAACTTGCTGTTACTGAGAAAGCTGATGTGCGAAGCGCCGGCGTCCGTCAATGGCGCAATCCCGATCACCTCGATGTTCGGGTCGCCATGTAACTCTCCGCCCAGGCGCTCGACCAATTCTCCTAGTCGAAGGCCCATCGGGTGTTCCAATCCTTGTTATTTGCCCTTGTCCAGCGCGGCCAGGACCTTGTCGGTGATGTCGATGCGCGGGTTGACCCATACCGCATCCTGCAGCACGACGTCGAAACCTTCCGTCTGCGCGAGCTGTTTGATGATGTTGGTCGCCTTCTCGGCGATGACGGCGCGCTCTTCGTTGGTACGCTGCGCGAGGTCCTCGCGGAACTCGCGCTGGCGGCGCTGGAATTCCTTGTCCAGCTCCACCACTTCGCGCTGGCGCTTGAAGCGCTCTGCTTCCGGCAGCGACAGGGCTTCCTTCTCGAACTTTTGCGAAGCCTCTTTCAGGCGGGTCGCCAGGTCTTCCACGGCCTTCTGGCGTTTGGAAAATTCTTCGGCCAGCTTGTCGCCTGCCAGCTTGGCCATCTTCGACTCGTTATAGATGCGCTCAGGGCTGAACCATGCGATGCGCGACGAGTTCTGGGCATGCACCGGCGCCAGCGTAAGCCAGCCGAGCGCCAGGACTGCAGCAAATTTGCCCAGCGTAGCAGATGCGGTCTTCAAAGCGTTCTCCTATATCAGAAGCCGGTGCCCATCTGGAACTGGAAGCGTTCCAGGCGGTCGCCATATTTGGCGTTCAAAGGCTTAGCATAACTCAACTTGAGCGGGCCCACCGGGGAAATCCAGCTGATGCCCAGGCCAGTCGAGAAGCGCAGCTCGGACAGGCGCATCTTTTCGCCTTCGCGGTAAACCTGGCCGCCGTCCAGGAAGCCGAACCAGCGCAGGCTGCGGTCCTTGCCCTGGCCGGGGAATGGCATCTGCAGTTCGGCATTGCCGATCATGCGCGATGCGCCGCCCAGCGCGTCCAGGTTGACCGGGTCCACCACGCCCAGCGAGGAGCCGTAGTAGCCGCGCACGGACCCGATGCCGCCGGCGTAGAAGTTCTTGAACACCGGGTATGGCTTGGAGCCGATGCCGTGGCCGTAATCGAACTCGCCCTTCAGGGCCAGCGTGATGCTGCTGGTGAGCGGCTTGTACCACTGGTGTTCATACACCGCGCGGTAGTACTTCGAGTCGCCGACGATGTCCAGCTCCAGGTTGGCGCGCTGGTAGCGGCCCAGGGTTGGGGTCAGCGCGCTGTCGCGGCTGTCGCGGCCCCAGGCCACCGTCAGCGGCACGGAATTCGACGTCACCGAGCCGATACCGTTGGCAGGACCGCCCTGGTCGATCACGTACTGCTTGTAGAAGGTCGGGCTGGTCTGGTCGGTTTCGACTTCCGAGCGCTCCAGGCCGATACCGAAGAACACGGTGTCGATCTCGGAGAACGGCACACCCCAGCTCACGCGGCCACCGGTCTGCTTGATGGTGTAGGCGCCGATATTGATCGCCGGCGGTTTGAAGGTACGCAGGTAGACTTCGAAGCCGCGCGACACGCCGTCGTCCGTGTAGTACGGATTGGTATGCGAGAAGGCGATGGTGCGGCTGTATTTGGACGTGTTCAGGTCGATGCCGACGGTATTGCCCGAACCGGCGAAGTTGGCCTGCTGGATCGATGCCGACAGCGAGAACTTCTCGGCCTGCGAGAACGCGCCGCCGATCTGGAAGTTACCGGTCGGTTTCTCGATCACGGACAGGTTCACGTCCACCTGGTCCGAAGTGCCTTGCGCTTCCGGCGTATCGATGGTCACTTCCTTGAAGTAGCCCAGGCGGTCCACGCGGTCGCGCGAGAGCTTGATCTTGTTCGCGTCGTACCAGCTCGATTCGAACTGGCGGAACTCGCGTCGGATCACTTCATCGCGGGTGGTGGTGTTGCCGCTGATAGTCATGTGGCGCACATAGGCGCGCTTGCCCGGATCGATCATGAAGGTGAAGGACACTTCGCGCTTGTCGCGGTCGATCTCGGGGTTGGCGTTCACGTTGGCGAAGGCGTAGCCGAAAGTGCCGAGGCGCTCGGTAATCAGCTTGTTGGTCGCGGTCAGTGCAGCCCCGGAATAGGTCTGGCCGGAACGTAGCAGCACCAGCTGGCGCAACTCGTCTTCGCGGCCGAACATCTCGCCTTCGAACTTGAAGTCCTTGACGGTGTACTTCTCGCCTTCGGTGATATTGATGGTGAGGTAGATGTCCTTCTTGTCCGGGGTAATCGACACCTGGGTCGATTCCACGTTCATCTCCACATAGCCGCGGTCCAGGTAGAAGGAGCGCAGCGCTTCCAGGTCGCCGGTCAGCTTGGTCTTGGAATACTGGTCAGCCTTGGTATACCAGCTGAACCAGCCGCTCGTGTTCAGCGTGAGCTGGTCGCGCAGCTCCTTGTCCTTGAAGGCCTTGTTACCGACGATGTTGATCTGTTTGATGCGGGCGATCTCGCCCTCGTCCACCTTGAAGTCGATGGACACGCGGTTGCGCTCCAGCGGGGTCACGGTGGTGGTGACTTTAACGCCATACAGGCCGTGCGACAGGTACTGGCGCTTGAGCTCCTGCTCGGCGCGATCCACGGTAGCCTTGTCGAAGGTCTTGGCCTCGCCCACGCCGATGTCTTTCAGCGCCTTGACCAGCAGGTCTTTCTCGAATTCCTTGGTGCCGGTGAATTCCACCTTGGCGATCGCGGGACGCTCCTCGACGATCACCACCAGCACATCGCCATCCTTCTCCAGGCGCACGTCCTTGAAGATGCCGGTGGCATACAGCGCCTTGATGGTGGCCACGCTCTTGTCGTCGCTGAAGGTTTCGCCCACGCGCACTGGCAGGTAGGTGAACACGGTGCCCGCTTCGGTACGCTGAATGCCTTCTACGCGAATGTCCTTGACGACAAAGGGAGCGGCGGCCATGGCTTGGCCGGTGCACACCGCCAGGACGGCGGCGCCAATCAGACTGCGGCGAAAGGAAGGCAAGGCAAAGCGGTCAGAATATAATTTCATTGGCAAAATCAATGGCTTAAATCACAGGACTACACATGCGCGCGCCGCGGGCTTACAAGAGCCGCACGACGTCGTTGAACACAGCCAGCGCCATCAAGGTCACTAACAAGCCAACGCCCAGGCGCTGCGCAATCTCTCCAAAACGCTCCGGCACCGGGCGCCCAGTCAAAACTTCCAGCGAATAATACAGCAAATGCCCACCATCCAGAACAGGAATTGGCAGTAAATTAAGTACCCCGATACTGATGCTGATGAAGGCAATGAAGCTTAAATAGCTCGCAAGTCCCACCCGGGCGGTCTGGCCGGCATAGTCGGCAATGGTGATCGGGCCCGTCACATTCTTCCACGAGACCTCGCCCATGATCATGCGGCCGAACATCTGCACGGTGAGCACGCTGGTGTCCCAGACCTTTTTCACGGCCTTCTGCACCGACTCCACCGGGCCGGTGGCCACAACGATCATATCGGGCTGCCCGGCCAGCTCGACCTGGATCTTACCGATTGTTACAGAGTCTTTACCCGTTTTTTGCTGTTCGGCGTGCGGCGTGATGGTGAGCGCGATGGGGGTGCCCTTGCGCAGCACGTCCAGCTGCAGGCTGCGGCCGGGGGCACCGCGCACGGCGTGCAGGAAGGCCGCGCTGTCGCGCATCAGCTTCCCGTCCACATGCGTAACCTGGTCGCCGGCCTGCAGGCCGGCAGCGGCGCCGGGGCCGCCTGGCGTGACCTTGTTCAGCACCGGCGGCGGCAGCGAGATGGCGAAGCCGAGGGCGCCGGGCACATCCTGTTCAATATCCAGCCGGTCGAAGGAAGCGGCGGGCAGCACGAAGGTGAATTCGCCGCGCCCGTCCCGGCGCACGGTGACTTGGGCCGGCTGTTTATCCAGCGTGGCCTCGATCAGGCGCCAGCGCAGGTCCGACCAGCCGGCGACGGCCTCGCCGTTGATGGCGGTGACGACATCGCCCGCGTCCAGGCCTGCGCGTTCGGCGGCCGAACCGGGATCCGGCTCCGCGATACGGCTGGACACCTCCTGCACGCCATTCATGAACAGTGCGGCATACAGCACGATGGCGAGCAGGAAGTTCGCGAGCGGGCCGGCGGCCACGATGGCGATGCGTTTCCACACATTCTGGCGGGTGAACTCGCGCTTCAGCTCTTCCGGCGGGAGCTTCGAGACATCGGCCTCGCGGCCATCGAGCATCTTGACGTAGCCGCCGAGCGGCAGCACGGACAGCGCCCACTCGGTCTGGTCCGGCCCGAAACGGCGCATCCACACCACCTTGCCCATGCCGACCGAGAAGCGCAGCACCTTCACGCCGCACCAGCGCGCCACGAGATAATGGCCGAGCTCATGAATGACGACCAGCGTACCGATCGCCCCCAAAAACGCCAGCAATGTCTGCAGCAAGCTCATCGCATCAAGCTACAGCTGACTTCGTGTCCACCCTGGGGTCAGGCACCAAGGTGGACACAAGCTCAGGTGTGGTCGCTGGTAAGGCCGAGGCCGTGTCCACTTTGGTGCCTGACCCCAGGGTGGACACGAGCTCGGCTGCTGCGGCGCGGGCCAGGGCGTCTTGCGCCATGACGGCTTCGATGCTGGTGGCGGCGCCGTGCGGCAATTTATCCATCACGGCGGCGATCACGCGGTCGATCTGGCGGAAGCCGATGCGCTGGTCGAGGAAGGCTTGCACCGCCACTTCGTTGGCGGCATTTAACAGCGCCGGGGCGGTGCCGCCGGCGCGCAGGGCGTCGTAGGCCAGCGCCAGGCAGGGGAAGCGGGCGAAATCGGGTTTTTCGAACTGCAGCGTGCCCACCTGCGTGAGGTCGAGCTGGGCTACGCCCGAGGCCACGCGCTCGGGATAGGCCAGCGCGTGCGCGATCGGGGTGCGCATGTCGGGATTGCCCAGCTCCGCGAGCACCGAACCGTCGTTGTAGGACACCATCGAGTGCACCACCGATTGCGGGTGGATCACAACTTCGATCTGCTCCGCCGGTGCGCCGAACAGCCAGTGCGCCTCGATCACTTCCAGCCCCTTGTTCATCATGGTGGCCGAATCGACCGAAATCTTGCGGCCCATGACCCATTTGGGGTGCTTGCAGGCTTCGTCCGGCGTCACGTGCTCCAGCGTTTCCACAGCCCGCTTCAGGAAGGGGCCGCCGGATGCGGTCAGCAGGATCTTGGTAACGCCCGCGCGGCCGGGCACACGGCCGTAGTTCGCCGGCAGGCACTGGAACACGGCATTGTGCTCGCTGTCAATTGGCAGCAGCGTGGCGCCGTTTTCCTGCACCGCGTCCATGAACAGCTGGCCGGACATCACCAGCGCTTCCTTGTTCGCCAGCAGCACCTTCTTGCCGGCGCGCGCGGCGGCAAGCGTTGGCGCCAGGCCAGCCGCGCCGACAATGGCGGCCATCACGGCATCGGTGTCGCCCGAGGAGGAAATCGAGCACAGCGCTTCCTCGCCCCACTCCACCTGCGTATCCAGCCCCATGGCGCGCAGCAGCGCGGCCAGCTGGTCGGCGGCAGCAGCCGAACCCACCACGGCGCGCGCCGGGCGGAACTGCCTGCATTGCGCGGCCAGCTCTTCCACGCGGCTGTGCGCGCTCAGGGCATATACGGAATAGCGCTCGGGATGGCGCGCGATCACGTCCAGCGTGGAAACGCCGATGGACCCGGTAGCGCCGAGAATGGTAATGCGTTGCATGAGAATCCTTTTACAGCAGCAGTGCGGCGATCGGCAGCACCGGCACCAGCGCGTCGATCCGGTCCAGCACGCCGCCATGGCCCGGCAGCAGGTTGCTGCTGTCCTTCATGCCCGCGCGGCGTTTGAGCTGGGACTCGAACAGGTCGCCCACGACGGAAGCAGCCACCAGCACGGTGAGAATCAGCAGGGTCAACACCCAGCCGTGCTTCGCCACCAGGGCGACGGCAAAGGTCTGGTCCAGCAGCGGCACGCCGCCCGCCGCCAGGATGGAGGCCGAGGCCAGCACCAGCACGGCGATCCAGCCGCCAATGGCGCCTTCCCAGGACTTGCCCGGCGAAATAGTCGGCGCCAGCTTGCGCTTGCCGAAGGCCTTGCCGGCGAAGTAGGCGCCGATATCGGCCACCCACACAATCGCCATGGCCGACAGCAGGAACACCGGCGACACCTTAAACAGCACCAGGATGGCCACGAAGCAGGCCACCAGCGTCACGGCGTACACCATGCTCAGCATGACGTTGCCGAAGCCTTCCGTCGCAGGCAGGCCCAGCTTCAGCGAAGGCGTGAAGCGCAGCAGCCAGATGGCCACGCCGAGCATCAGCCACAGCTTGGCCTGCGACAGGCCGTTGTTGAAGAAGAAGGTATAGGCGAAGGCTGCGGCCCAGAACGCAGCCACCACCACGGCCGCCTTGTTCTTGAAGAGGCGGAAGGCTTCCCACACGGCAGCGCCGAAGAACACAGTCACCACCACGGCCACCGCCGGGTAGGAGCCTGAGAACAGCACGCCCAGCAGGAGCACCAGCAGCACGACAGCGGTAATGACTCGGGTTTTCAGCATCAGTTCGTCGTTTTCTCGGCCAGTTGATCGCCGGTACGGCCGAAGCGGCGTTCCCGGTTCTGGTAGGACTCGATGGCTTCATCCAGCCGCTCGGCGGTGAAATCGGGCCAGTACGTGTCCGTGAAGTACAGCTCGGTATAGGCGAGCTGCCACAGCAGGAAATTGGAGATGCGTTCCTCACCGCCGGTGCGGATGAAGAGGTCCGGCTCGGGCGCATAGGCCATGGAAAGGTGCGGCGCCAGCTGCTCTTCCGTGAAATCGGTTGCGCCCGGGTGCGTGGCCACCATCTTGCTGACTGCCTGCATGATATCCCAGCGCCCGCCGTAGTTGGCGCACACGGTCACGGTCATGCGGGTGTTGTTGGCGGTTTTGCGCTCGGCGGCGGCGATCATTTCCTGCAGCTTGGGCTCGAAGCGCGTGAGGTCGCCCACCACTTTCAGGCGGATATCGTTGGCGTGCATCTTCGACACTTCGCGTTCCAGCGCGGTAACGAAAAGGCGCATCAGCAGCGACACTTCCTCTTCCGGACGGCGCCAGTTCTCCGAGCTGAAGGCGAACACGGTGAGGTATTCGATGCCGCGCCGCGCGCAGGCTTCCACCACGGCGCGCACGGCCTCAACGCCCTTCACATGGCCCGCAACGCGCGGCAGGAAGCGCTTGGTCGCCCAGCGGCCGTTGCCGTCCATGATGATCGCCACATGGCGCGGCACCTTGGGCGCATCCGGCACTGCCGTCGTCGAACTCGTATATTTCATCAGCAGGTTCCAAAGTGTCATTCCCGCGAAGGCGGGAATCCAGGAGTTCAGTGATGCTCCCCTGGATTCCCGCCTGCGCGGGAATGACGAAATTGCTTAGACGGTCAGAACTTCTTTTTCTTTTTCGGCGACGATCTTGTCGATGTCGGCGATGGCCTTGTCGGTCAGCTTCTGCACGTCATCCTGTGCGCGGCGCTCTTCGTCTTCCGAGATCGACTTGTCCTTGACCAGCTTCTTCAGCTGTTCATTGGCATCACGGCGGATGTTACGCACGGCAATCTTCGCGTCTTCCGCTTCCGACTTGCACAGCTTCACCATTTCCTTGCGGCGCTCTTCGGTCAGCGGCGGGGTCGGCACGCGGATCTGCTCGCCTTGCGAGGACGGGTTCAGGCCCAGGTCGGCTTCGCGGATAGCCTTCTCGATGGCGGCAGCCATCTTCTTCTCGAACGGCTGCACGCCGATGGTGCGCGCATCCACCAGGGTCAGGTTGGCTACCTGGTTAATCGGGGTTGGGTTGCCGTAGTACTCGACCATCACATGGTCCAGGATGCCGGTGTGGGCACGGCCGGTACGCACCTTGGCCAGATCGCTCTTCAGCGTCTCCAGCGACTTGTTCATTTTGTCTTGTGCGTTCTTTTTGATGTCAGCGATGGACATTGCTGCTCTCCTGTTACTTGAGATAATTATTTTAAACGTGAACCAGTGTACCCTCTTCCTCGCCCATAATCACGCGCATCAGCGCGCCGGGCTTGGTGATGGAGAACACCTTGATCGGCAGTTTCTGGTCGCGGCACAGCGCGAAGGCGGTAGCATCCATCACTTGCAGGTGCTTTGCAATGGCCTCATCGAAACTGATGGTATTGAACAGCGTGGCGTTCGAATCCTTCTTCGGATCGGCAGTATAAACGCCATCGACCTTGGTGGCCTTCAGCACCACTTCGGCCGAAATTTCCGAACCGCGCAGAGCCGCTGCGGTATCGGTGGTGAAGAAAGGATTGCCGGTACCGGCGGCGAAGATCACCACCTTGCCTTCTTCCAGGTACTGCAGCGCTTTCGGGCGCACATAAGGCTCCACCACCTGCTCGATGCCGATGGCGGACATCACGCGCGCGGTCACGCCCACATGCTTCATGGCGTCGGCCAGGGCCAGCGCATTCATGACGGTGGCCAGCATGCCCATATAGTCGGCCGTGGCACGGTCCATGCCCTGCGCGCCGGGCGCCACGCCACGGAAGATATTGCCGCCGCCGATCACGACTGCCAGTTCCACGCCCAGCTTGGCAACCTCGGCCACATCGGCCACCGTCCGCTCGATCGTGGCACGGTTGATGCCGTAAGGATCGTCACCCATCAGGGCTTCACCGGACAATTTGAGGAGTACGCGCTTGTAGGCTGGTTTTGTCATGAGGTGGGGCTCCTATTTAAATTGATTCGGTGAGACTCCGGGCGAATGATATCGGATTACCACCATCGCCCGGAAAAAACATGTAACGCTTTAATACTTTTTTAAGCCTGCGGCAGGCCACAGGCTTAAAAAAACGGGCCTCGCGGCCCGTTTCTTATTTACGCTCCTTTGGAGGCAGCCATCTGGGCTGCAACTTCCGCTGCGAAGTCGTCTACCTTCTTCTCGATGCCCTCGCCCACCACGTACATGGTGAATGCCTTCACGGACGCGCCGTTGGCCTTCAGCATCTGTTCGATGGTCTGCTTGTCGTTCTTCACGAAAGCCTGGTTCAGCAGCGACACTTCCTTCAGGTACTTCTGCACGGAACCTTCCAGACGCTTGGCCACGATTTCCGGCGACTGGGCTGGCTTGCCTTCGGCAGCAGCTTTGGCCGCATCTTCGTCAGCTTTAGCTTGAGCAACCGAACGCTCTTTCTCGATCAGGTCAGCAGGCACTTGCTCGGACGACAGAGCAACCGGCTTCATTGCAGCGATGTGCATCGCCACGTCTTTACCAACCTGGTCATCCGCGCCTTCGAACTCAACCATCACGCCGATACGGGTGCCGTGCAGGTAGGAAGCCAGCTTGGCGCTGGTTTCGAAACGCTGGAAGCGACGGATCGACATGTTTTCGCCGATCTTGCCAACCAGTGCCGAGCGCACTTCTTCCAGGGTCTGGCCGTTGCCGGTATCCAGGGCCAGCAGGGCAGCCACGTCGGCCGGGTTCTTTTCAGCAGCCAGGCGGGCAGCGGTCTGTGCCAGCGCCAGGAAGTCGTCGTTCTTGGCCACGAAGTCGGTTTCGGAGTTCACTTCCACCAGCGCGCCCACGTTGCCGGCGATGAATGCGGACACCACGCCTTCAGCGGTGATACGTGCGGAAGCTTTAGCAGCCTTGCCGCCCAGCTTAACGCGCAGAATCTCTTCTGCCTTGCCCATATCGCCATCGGCTTCGGTCAGGGCTTTTTTGCATTCCATCATTGGGGCGTCGGTCTTCGCGCGCAGTTCGCCGACCATTGCTGCGGTAATTGCTGCCATGTAATTCTCCTGTATTCGGTGATTCGGACCGGGGCGGCGCCTTGCGGCTGCCAGCTCATCCGGACGTTTTCGTTAAAAAAAAGGGGGAGCTGATGCCACCCCTTTTCCAATGCTGAGGCCCGCCTTGCAGCGGGCACGGCTTATTAAGCCTGTTCGTTCACTTCCACGAACTCGTCGCCGCTGGCAGCCTTGATGGATTCCAGGACTTCGGTGGAGGCGTTCGCGCGGCCTTCCAGGATCGCGTCTGCCACGCCGCGGGCGTACAGGGTGATCGCTTTGGAAGAGTCGTCGTTACCAGGGATAATGTGGGTCACGCCTTCTGGGGAGTGGTTGGTATCCACCACGCCGATGACCGGGATGCCCAGTTTCTGAGCTTCGGTGATCGCGCCTTTGTGGTAGCCAACGTCAACCACGAAGATTGCGTCCGGCACGCCGCCCATATCCTTGATACCGCCGATGGATTTCTGCAGCTTTTCCAGTTCGCGGCGGAACAGCAGGGCTTCTTTCTTCGACAGCTTCTCGACGGAACCGTCTTCGATGGCGGCTTCCATGTCTTTCAGGCGCTTGATCGAGGTCTTGATGGTCTTGAAGTTGGTCAGCATGCCGCCCAGCCAGCGCTGGTCAACATAAGGCACGCCTGCGCGTTGAGCTTCAGCAGCGATGATGTCACGCGCTTGACGCTTGGTACCAACCAGCAGGATGGTGCCACGGTTAGCGGCGATCTGACGCACGGTCTTCATCGCTTCCTGGTACATGCCCAGGGTTTTTTCCAGGTTGATGATGTGAATCTTGTTGCGGTGGCCGAAGATGAACGGAGCCATCTTTGGGTTCCAGAAACGGGTTTGGTGACCGAAGTGGACGCCGGCTTCCAGCATTTCACGCATCGTTACAGACATTATTAACTCCAGGGTTGGGTCTGGAATCCACTCAGTCACCCTTGCGGGCACCCTTGTAGAGAGGATTCGAGTTTATTAACAAATAGAAATTTACTGCATTGCCCGGACACCTATCCGAGCAACCAGCGATTGTACTCTGAAAACCAGCCTCCCGGCAAGTCGCCGGAACTCTGCAGTAACGCAAGCGCACGGTGCGCGATTTCACAGCAAAAATTTCTTAAAAGACTATAGTGATTTAAAGACATGTCTTTTTTATAATTTTAATGCCGTGAGGAAATCATCATGAGCACACTTCTTGCCGTCGCCGCTGCCGCCGCCATCGCCCAAACCTGCTCCTGGGACCAACCCGGGCACAATCCTTACACGGGGACGCCCGAAGCCGCCCTCGCCCACTACAAGGACATACCGGCTGAGCACCGCAAGACATTGATCTCAAAGATTAAATCCGACCGGTCCGACGACACAGTGACGATCAGCCGCAACGGCATCAGCGGCAAGATGCGCCAGTACTATCCCGAAATCAAGGACATGCACTTCGGCGCCAACCAGGTCTGCCGCAGCACCAGCCGGACGAAATGGAAGATCGAGCACCGCGAACCGGGCTCGGTGTACTGCGCGGGCGACCACTGCGTGCTGATCCCCAAAGTCTGCGGCAACATCAGCCGCATCACCCGCCGCCCCGAAGGCGGCGCCGGCCCGCTGATCGGCTCCCTCTACCCCAACCGCGGCCGCCTGCTCCCCGCCCCGCCACCGCAAACCCCGATCTACGACGTCTCCGGCCCCTCCGGCGAAGAAGAACCCGAGCTACCGCCACCCGCAGCAGCCCCCTACTTCCCCATCGCCGAAAGCTACGGCGCCCCCTACCGCTCCGCCAGCGCGACCAACTTCGCCCCATACCAGCCAACCGGCCTGGTCCCGTTCGCCCCGCCCGGCCCACCTAGCCCCGGCCGCGAATCCCCGATTCCCACCAGCCCCATCCCCGAGCCTTACATGTGGATCGAACTCTTTGGCGGGCTTGCTGTCCTACTTCTTACTAAGCGCCGAAGAAAATGAGATCATGATCCAATCCTTCGCAGACAACACCACCAGGAGCTTCTACGAAGGGAAACGGATCGCAAAATGGCAAGCGATTACGGCACAAGCAATGCGCAAACTATATGCGCTGAACTCAGCACGTCATTTGATCGACCTTCGGCTTCCATTAGGCAATCGGCTGGAACCACCGACCGGAAATCGAAACGGCCAGCACAGCATCAGAATCAACGACAAGTGGAGAATCTGTTTCCGATGGACCGAAAATGGTCCCGCAGAAGTCGAGATCTGCAACTATCACTGAATGAGTTTTATCATGTTCAAGAACGGAATGAGGCCGGTACACCCTGGTGAGGTGTTGAGCGAAGAATTTCTCAATCCGCTCTCGCTCACTATCGATCAGTTAGCGGCAGCGCTGAATAGGCCACTCAAAGAGGTGAGCGAACTCGCCCAACAAAAACGTGACATTGATGCAGCAACTGCACTGCGATTGGCGAAAGCATTTGGAACATCGGCTGAATTCTGGATGAACCTGCAGAGCATGTATTCGCTCAGAATTGCTGAAATGACGGCATCGCAGGCTATCGGCGACGTAAAAGCACTCATTTCACCAACGCTCCCATTCAAATAAAAAGCGTCGTGCTGCACCCAGATTCACCCTCTTCAGATCATAGGCATCTGTTTCGCGGCGCACCAGATGCGTCCCTTCGCCAGTCGCGGCATTGAGAACCCCAGCCTTGGCACACAACGTTGGCGGACTGCTGTCTAATTCCCAAAGCTTGCGCCAACATCTGCCGCGTCACCCGTGGTCCAGAAGGTGGAGCCAGTCCGACATCACTGCCCTCTCCCCTAACCACGGTCGCTAGCTCCCTACTGCACCACCAAAAATTCGCGCCTTTCTGAAAGACTATGCCCGCACCGATCAGAATGCGCCCGAAAACTAAACTGATTCTGTCGCAGGTGGCACAGATTCCTTTGGTGGTGCATACCCGTGAAAGTCCAACCCTACTCGTGCAAGGTGCGCGCCCAATCGCTGAATTAAATTAATTGCATACTCATAGCGAAGTTGAGCAACAACTTCGGCGTCTTTTTCTTTCGGAAGTGGTCCCGTACCATCCCCTATCGAGGCGATGCGCAGTGTATTTTTTTCGCCGTCGAAGTTACCTTGATTTGATGCAAAGAACTGCTCCCATGCTAAAGCTGGTGCATTGTCAAAAACGTTTTGATTGGAATCCGCAAATCCGAAGGCTTGAATGGCCCCATCAAGTCGAAGAAACAAATGAAAGCCACGAGTTGCTTCGCTTAACGCGTGGGCGGAGTCAGCCTTATATAACCGAACAGCTTTAAAAGGCAGCCAGTCTCCAAGCCGTCTAGCCCATCCACGATCCCCCTTTTGCCCGGGTTCGAGATCACATGCGGGTGTCAAACAAAGCCAGTGCTGCGTATCTCCTCCTTTCCCTATACGTAGCACATGACCAGTAAAGAGATGATGCCCTTCAACCGATTTGCTGCAAGCATATGAGTTCAGTTGAAGATAGACCTCGTGCTGCTCTCTAGCGACTTTCTCCAACCCGAACCGTTTGAAAACCTCCTCACCCACGCCCCCCAAGTTAGCGACGAGCTTCTCCGCGAACTCAACGAGGGGCTGCTCGATCTTCCCACCCAAGCTGTCCCACTGGCGCGCCACACCTGCGCGCACGTTAGTGCGCAATTTGAGCTTATCTGGCTCCGTTAGCTCACGCAGCCATCCACTTTGCAAGTGTTCGTTTGAAAGAACTCTCCCCTCTGCAATTACCCCATGACGCGCCAACTCATTGCGCATTTTCGACAGCAACAACCTATGTGGCGGAGGATTCCATGCCTCAAGCGCGTCCAAAAGTTTCTCAACCAAACTCGATGCGGCGTGCTCTTTAGACACAACGGTAACAAACAAAGAGTCGGTTCTAATCCAATTCACACCGTCACTACCGCGATGCATATGGACCTTTCCATAGTTTTGCGATGCCAACGCAGATTCAAGTTGTTTCCGTCGCGAATCGCAAAAATAAAGGAAAAACTCTTGTGGTCTAAGCGCCGAGCCAGGAGGAATGGTATCCACTATGGATTTAAATTCTTCTAATTCAGGGAAATCCTTCACAGCATCCCACGTCGGCTTCGCGACACTTGCAACTTTTAAAAATGCAAGCGTATCGAATACCTCTAAGACTTGCTCGAAATCATTTCCCGAATTCGATAAAAACTCGTCTATTTTATTCGTTAGACTAGCACGATGCTTTCCATCCAGTGCTTTATGCTCGGGAAACGTAAGACCAACCGCAATCTCATCAACTGTCTGACTTAGCTCTCGATTATCGCGATTTCGGGTATATACGATAGCCAGATTGAAATGCGAGTTCGCGGCCAGGTTCTTTAATATAGAAATCGCTCTATCGCCATTTCCGCTCTCATCCAAATGATAATCAAGAATCAATAAATCACTATGATCCATATGTGACGCCGCGCTTGATTCTTGAGAAAGTGTCGGTCGCTTACCATCATGCACATCAACAATCCATGGATATGGTTGCTGCATGCGGCACAGTTGAATAATCTCTCGAACCTTTCCGACATGTCCATTCTTCTTCTCCCATAATCGCATGGAAGCAGATTCCTTGGCGACATTCAACGGGGGATCTGACAGGAAATCGTCCAAGGTTGGGAACTCATCATCAACTACCACAGCAGTACGAATCGAGTCTAAAAATGCTTCCCTTACCAGGTGCCGATAGTTATTAGAGGACGCAGCGGGCTTAGACATATTAATTAGACGACCACCATCAACACTGTTAACGAAATTCACATCATGTCCCACATTATTCATATCGCGCACCTTTGAACTCGATAAAAAAATTAGCTCCAGGCAACAACTTATTTTCCTCACAATATCCTATTACGTGACCGCCTGCCGCCAAATTTACCCTACTCAAATATAAACCAATCCCTCGTCCACCACGTGCTTTACGTGTAAAAAATATACTGAATAAGCGTTGCACGTCTTCAACATCAACACCTGGGCCGCTGTCCGCAACAATTACCTTACCGTCAGCGACATCAAGAAGTATTTTTTTATCTGCGGCTCCGAATGTAACCCAGTAAGCACTATTATTAACCAGGTTGATAAATACAGGATAAATTCGAGAGGGTCGCTCTAAGATCGAAAATTTTAAAAATCGATCAGTTGCAACAAATGAAATGCCACGACTTGCGAGATCAGAAGCAAAGAACGAAGAAACGTAATTGAAAATCGCAGTTCCGGTGATCTGGACACGTGTTTTATCTCCCGACAACTTTAACGGAGATAAAAATCGCAGACGATCAACCAATGCATCATAGCTCAACTTCACAGATTTGAAGTAGTCAGATGACGCAATTTCAGGAGGGAACTTTTTTAGATTATTAGTTATGTTGTATTCATGAGCCTCTATTTCATGCCCAACGATTTCCACAGTGATACCTAGCTGTGCGAGACTATGTAGTCTCTCCACTTCTTCCCGAAGATCATCTGCTATTCCCTGCTCGAACTGAGCCAACCCAAATAAGTCCACACTCTCCCGAAGGCTTGTTAAGGCAGAGATATAAGGCTCAAAGGTTTCTGAGTTTTCAAAGTCCTGCTCATCCCGAATGTTATCCAACTCTCTCGATACGCCCTTAAGCTCCCGCCGCCCTGCCTTCAGTTGTTCGAGTAGTGGCAGAGTGGCATCGTGATAAGCTTTGTTTCGCGTGTCGAGCAATTGCGCTAAACGCTCCTGCTCGCTGGCCAAAAGCTGCCGAGCCTCTGAATACCAAGCCCGCAGTCGTCGATGCAAGAACGCCGCATTCGCGCTTAGCTCGGAATATGCGATGTCATAAGGAGACTTAGGTTTCAGTGTTTCTAGTGCGAACTCCAGTGACTGATCAACCGAGTCGAGCAATTCTTTTGTAGCGCGTACTTGGCCGCGAAACTCTGAATATTTAGTTTCTAGGGCCCCTAAACTCCGGGGGGCTTCTCCTAACGACATCTCTCTGAACTGTCGCTTATTTTCCTGATACTGCTCCCTCAGCTCAAGTAAGCGCGCTTCATCAAGCTCTTCAATTTGTAAAGCAGTGCTAATTAATTCCAAGTTTTGAGAGACATACCCGATAGAGCTCGAGAATTTCTCCAAATTCGCTCTGAAACGTTTACGCAACTGAACACGTTGCTTGTTTCGCGCTTCCTCAGCTTTTGTCCGTGCATATTCGGACTTACGTTCCGGAATAGTTTTTTGCCGAAGCGCCGAATTAGTCCCAAAAAATTGTCTAGCCGTTGTTTTTAGGACATTCTCCACTAACTCACGAAAGGTTTTTGCCGCCTTATTATCTATTAGACCTTCGCGACCAGCTTTATCACGTAAATTTGGGTTCACCTCTTTGCTTATACCAACCTTGCCGAATAGACGTCGCAATGCCCAAAATTCGCGCCCAGCATGTTTAGTACGACGATTTTCGATCCTAAAGAAATCATTTCCTTCTCGACCGTAAGGCAGCACACGTAATCCGTTTCGGAAGACCAATAAACCCGAATATTTCTCCGCCTGCTCCATCAAGAGCTCATATTGATCTTTCGAATGCGATGTTGACGAAAGCTCCTGCTCGAAGCTTCCAATTCGAATAACGAACGGTCCAACGAACGAATCTTTCCGAATGGGCACATCGATGGCAGGCTTGATTACCACTGCATCTTCGATCCACGATCCAAAAGCTTTTACCCGACCATGGAATATGCCATCGCTATCAATCACACCATCAACCACGTGTTCTAATTCATAAAAATCATCTAATGCGAAGGGGGGAGCCGACTCGATTAATGCTCTCTGGAGGTATCCTTCCCAGATCGAAACCTTAGTAGAGAAACTACCGTCGCTCAACCTATACCCTCTTTCCTCGTCTGTTTGGTAGGGATCAGCGAAGTTAGAAAGTGTTTGGAACAACAGATCGCGAGCCTGCTGTACCGAACTGTCTTTCTTGGGGTCCATCCGAGAAAATTGGGCGATCAAATCAAATTGAAGGTCGGCTACTAGCATTGCTGTCCCTTGATCCGAATCCCCTTTCCATAAGGACCAAGACGATAGATGCCGCTCCTCGATGGCTGTACTTATGACTGTTTCCTCAATCATCGACTGTGTCGTGCGGCTGCGACCTTCCGCTAGCTCCTGCACGTGGAACTGTCGCCAAGCCTCAGCAATACGGAGATCGCGTTCAGAAGGTGTGTCACCTCTCTGCCCCCATACATTTGACAACAGCCTGTCAAACAAATCGGGGAGGAGGACAAAGAGCTCGGATTGCAAATCAAACTCCACAACGGGAATTTGAATATCGTTTAAGTAAAGGTATGGATTCTCAAAAATCCGCCAATCGATAAGCGCGGCGACAAATCTGCTGTCCCGCCTCTTAGAGACCACAAGAAGTAATGGCCCGAGATTGGCAGATGATAACCGGCCAATGCCTTTTTGCCCCTGTTTCGTGCGTATTGGAAGCCCATTTCTATCCTCCTCAACGGTCACAGTGCTACTTGTTTTTGATTCGGTGCCAACAACCAACCAGCGGGTCGTAAACTCTTGAAGATTCATACCGTGGCCATCATCACACACCACGGCAATAGCCGGCTCACCATCAAAAAGTGCCAACTCAACATTTCGAGCATATGCGTCATACGCATTTTTCCAGAGCTCTGATATAGCAGTGGGACAATCGGCGATTTGCTCGCGACCCAAATGATCAATGGTTCGAGCTCGAGTCTGGAACGAAATACTCTCTATCATTGCTGACCTTCTTCTGCGTCGTAAGCCCTAAGGGCAGACTGGATTTCCCTAATAAGCACTTCACCCAATTTCACTGGAACCGCGTTCCCGATCTGCATCCCAGCAGCCGTCAGCCCACCCAAAAATTCGAAGCTATCCGGAAAAGTTTGAAACCGGGCCGCATGCCGTACACTAATGCCGTGATGTTCAATAGGATGTACGAATCTTCCCTTGGAGGGATTTATGCATGCCGTTGTCATCGTCGGCCCCGGCAATCGCATGTCGATTCTTCCATACACATCCTTATGTCCGTTATGTTCAGTATGGCAGTCTAAAATACGCCCGGACTGAGCACGGCTGCCCCCATTCAGCGGAGTATTTCGGAATACCTCTATAATCTCAGCGGTGTGCTGCATATGGATGTTATTCGGATCTGATCGTTTGATAGCTTTGGAGAATACATCATTTGCCGTTCGCCAAGGCTTCAGATGGCGATTTTGTGTCACTTCTGCATCACCACTATGTGTAGGGGCTGGCGGCCATGTGAATTGAGCTGCGACATCCATTCGCACGCCCAAAACAAAAACACGTTTCCTCCTTTGTGGAACGCCATAATCTTTTGCGTCAATCACTATTGGGTCGTGGAGGTCATATCCAGCAAGGCGTCCGCGAGAATAGAACTCATCTAAAAATGGTTTATGACGCTCCCATAGAATGCCAGGCACGTTTTCCATCAGAAAAACGCGGGGGCGCAACGTCGCCACAAACTGGAAATAGTGCAATATGAGATCGTTGCGAGGGTCGTCCACCCCGGCGCCTTTGATCCGATGAACCGAAAAACCCTGACATGGCGGTCCACCAAGTAGAAGATCGCACCCGTGATCTGCGAAGTGAACCTTCTGGACTGCAACGGGATCTAGCTCTTTGATATCGCCAGCGTATAGGTGGGGGACGCCATCCTTCACCAGATTGTGCGTATAGGTCTCACATGCTTTGGGGTTGAATTCAACAGCAGCGACGACGGTCAGGCCCACATTTTGCGCTGCCAATGAAAAGCCACCTGCCCCGGCGAAGAGATCTACGCACGTTAGCTTCCTGAGAAGCTTCCTATCAGTTGGTGCAACGGCTTTTTTCTTTTTTTGTGATCGTTGCTTACGCTTACCTGCCATAAAATGCTCTCCAATTCAAGTCAAGCATTTTATCCCAAGGAAACCTCTTGTTGAAGTGGCCATTGTTTTTAAGGTCAGCAGCCCACTTGAAGCGCGCTCACGTCGTCTATAATGACGCTCTTACAGCTATATCTCATAGAAGATGTCCATCACCATCAAAACCCCCGAAGACATCGCCGGCATGCGCATTGCCGGCCGTCTCGGCTCTGAAGTACTCGACTACATCACGCCCTTCGTCAAGGCGGGCGTGACCACGGGCGAGCTGGATCGCCTGTGCCATGAGTACATGACCAATGTGCAGGGCACGATTCCTGCGCCGCTGAATTACTGCCCGCCGGGCTATACGCCCTATCCGAAAGCCATCTGCACGTCGGTGAACGATGTGATCTGCCACGGCATCCCTGGCGACAAGGTGCTGAAGAACGGAGATGTGGTGAACCTCGATATCACCGTCATCAAGGACGGCTACCACGGCGACAACAGCCGCATGTTCTTTATCGGCGAGCCGTCGATTCTGGCGAAGCGCCTGTCGGACATCACGTATGAATGCATGTGGCTCGGCATCCAGAAGGTGAAGCCGGGCGCGCACTTTGGCGATATCGGCGCGGTGATCCAGGCGCATGCGGAGAAAGCAGGTTACAGCGTGGTGCGCGAGTTTTGCGGCCATGGCATCGGCAAGGTGTTCCATGAGGAGCCGCAGGTGCTCCATTACGGCAAGGCTGGCACTGGCCCAGTCATGGAACCGGGCATGGTGTTCACTATCGAGCCGATGATCAACGCGGGTCGCCGCGAAATCCGCGAGATGAACGATGGCTGGACCATCAAGACCAAGGACCGCAGCCTGTCCGCGCAGTGGGAGCATATGATTCTGGTGACGGAAACCGGCTATGAGGTGCTGACCCTGTCCGCAGGTTCGCCTCCGCCGCCTGCCTTCGTCACGCAGCAACCTGTCGCTGCCTGAGCCGGCGCATGGGCGCTTCCGACATCAAGAACGGCGGCCTGCGCGAGCAGCTGAAGGCGCGCCTGAAGTCTGACCGGCAGGTCGTCACCGCTACCTTCAAGGCGGACGGCAAGCCGGAGAAGCTGCTCATTGGCCTGCGCCAGTCTGTCGATGCGGTGCTCACCACGGCGTGGGAGTCGGCTGCCCTGCCCGCCGATACGGCGCTTGTTGCCGTCGGCGGTTATGGCCGCGGCGAGTTGTTCCCCTATTCCGATGTGGATGTGCTGATCCTGCTGCGCGAGCAGCCGGACGATGCAACGCGCCATAAGCTGGAAGAACTGGTGCAGTTGCTGTGGGACCTGGGCCTGGAAGTGGGCCACAGCATCCGCACGGTGGACGAGTGCCTGAGCGAGTCGAAGGCCGATATCACGGTGCAAACCAGCCTGCTGGAAGCGCGCCTGATCACCGGCAGCGCGGCGCTGTTCGAGGAACTGCTGGAGAAGTACAACGCGGCCATGGATCCGCAGGCTTTCTTCCACGCGAAGATTGCGGAGATGCGCCAGCGCCATGCAAAGTATGAGGATACGCCTTATGCGCTGGAGCCGAACTGCAAGGAGAGCCCCGGCGGCCTGCGCGACCTGCAGGTGATCCTGTGGATCGCAAAGGCTGCGGGCCTGGCGAACTCCTGGCGCACGCTGGCCACGCGCAATCTCATCACGCGCGAGGAAGCGCGGCACCTGATGGAGAAGGAGCGCGCGTTCAAGGATATCCGCGTGCGCCTGCACCTGCATGCCGGCCGCCGCGAGGACCGGCTGGTGTTCGATGTGCAAACGGCCATTGCCGAATCGCTCGGCTTCAAGGCGGACGGCGATGGCGTGAACATGCGCCGCGCCAGCGAATACCTGATGCAGCGCTATTACTGGGCCGCGAAAACGGTCACTCAGCTGAACACGATTCTGGTGCAGGACATTGAAGCGCACCTGTTCCCGCAAGGCTGTTCGTCCATCGCCATCAATGAGCGCTTCAACGATGTGAATGCCTTCATTGATATCAGTTCGGACGATGTATTCCAGAAGACGCCTTCGGCGCTGCTGGAGATGTTTGTGCTGATGACGGAGCGCCCGGCGATCAAGGGCATGACGGCGCGCACCATCCGCGCCATGTGGAATGCGCGTAACCTCATCGATGACGACTTCCGCGCAAGCCCGGTGAACCGCGCCTACTTCCTGCGCATCCTGCAGGCGCCGCAGGGCATCATTCACGCGCTGCGCCGCATGAACGAGTTTTCCATCCTGGGCCGCTATCTGCCGAACTTCCGCAAGATCGTGGGCCAGATGCAGCATGACCTGTTCCACGTTTATACGGTGGACCAGCACATCATGATGGTGGTGCGGAATATGCGCCGCTTTACGATGTCCGAGCACGCGCACGAATATCCCTTCTGCAGCCAGCTGATGGCGAACTTCCCGCAGCCATGGCTGCTGTATGTGGCTGCCCTGTTCCACGATATCGCCAAGGGCCGCGGCGGCGACCACTCCAAGCTGGGCGTGGCCGACGTTACGCAGTTCTGCCAGGACCATGGCCTGAGCGAGGAAGATACCGAACTGGTGGCCTTCCTCGTGGAGCAGCACCTCACCATGTCGCAGGTGGCGCAGAAGCAGGACCTGTCGGATCCGGACGTGATCCAGAACTTCGCGAAGACGGTGCGCGATGAGCGCCACCTCACCGCCCTGTACCTGCTCACGGTGGCGGATATCCGCGGCACCAGCCCGAAGGTGTGGAACGCCTGGAAAGGCAAGCTGCTGGAAGATCTGTACAAGATGACCCTGCGTGTGCTGGGCGGCGAAGCGCCGAACTCAGACCGCGAACTGAAGAACCGCCAGCAGGAAGCCTTGGCCACGCTGCGCCTCTACGGCCTGCCGCCGGATGCGCACGAGGCGCTATGGAAGCAGCTGGACATGGCTTATTTCCTGCGCCACGAGGCTTCCGATATCGCCTGGCAGACGCGCGCGCTGTACGACCGCCTGAACAGCGAGAAGCCCGTCGTCAAATGCCGCCTTGCGCCGATTGGCGAAGGCCTGCAGATCGCCGTCTATATCAAGGACCAGCCGGACCTGTTTGCGCGCATCTGCGGCTACTTCGACCGCAAGAACTTCAGCATCCTTGACGCGAAGATCCACACCACGAAGCACGGCTACGCGCTCGATACCTTCCTCGTCACAGAGCAGAGTTTCGCGAAGAGCTATCGCGACATCATCAGCCTGATCGAGCATGAGGTATGCGACCTGCTGCAGTCGAACGAGCCGCTGCAGCCGCCGAGCAAGGGCCGCCTGTCGCGCCTTTCGCGCACCTTCCCGGTACAGCCGACCGTGGACCTGCGGCCGGATGAACGCGGCCAGTACTACCTGCTGTCCGTTGCGGCGAACGACCGCACCGGCCTGCTGTACTCGATTGCGAACGTGCTCACGAAATATAAAGTGAACCTGCATACCGCCAAGATCATGACGCTGGGCGAGCGCGTGGAAGACGTATTCCTGGTCGATGGGGCGGCGCTGAACAATGCGCGCACCCAGCTCCAGCTTGAAACCGATTTACTGGAAGCTTTGAAAGTCTGATGTCCGAAGAATTGCTACGCCTGTCCAAGCGCATGTCCGAACTGGGCCTGTGCTCCCGCCGCGAGGCTGATGAATGGATTGCCAAGGGCTGGGTGCGGGTGGATGGGAAGGTGGTGTCCGAGCTGGGCACCAAGGTCTATCCAAGCCAGAAAGTGACTGTGGAGCGCCAGGCGGCGGCCGAACAGTCCAAGCGCGTCACCATCCTGATCAACAAGCCCATGGGCTATGTGAGCGGCCAGGCGGAGGACGGTTATACGCCCGCCGTGGCTCTCATCAAGCCGGAGAACCGCTGGGAAGGCGATACGGCGCCCGAGCAGTTCCACCCTACCCAGCTGCGCAGCCTGGTGCCTGCGGGCCGCCTGGATATCGATTCCGTGGGCCTGCTGGTGCTCACCCAGGACGGACGCATCGCCAAACACCTGATCGGCCAGGACACCGAGATCGACAAGGAATACCTGGTGCGCGTACAGTATTCCAAGCCGGGCAAGCTGCCGGATGCGGACCTGAAAAAGCTGAACCACGGCCTGTGGATGGACGGAAAGCCCCTGCTGCCCGCAAAAGTTCGCTGGCAGAACGAAGATCAGTTAAGCTTCACGTTGCGTGAAGGCAAGAAACGCCAGATCCGCCGGATGTGCGAAATGGTTGGCCTGAAAGTGATCGGGCTCAAGAGGGTGCGCATAGGAAAGGTCAAACTGGGCGAGCTTCCTACAGGCAAGTGGCGCTACTTATTACCTGAGGAAAGGTTCTAATAGACGGATTTACAACAATCGTGTGACATTGTCACAGATACACTGTTATTCTTTCTTTTTTGCAAGCTAAAACTCGTTTTAAGCTGTAAAGTAGAGGGGAAGTAATTGTCTATAGCGAAGAATAGCCTGGCCGTGAACGATAACGCGAATTTTGATCGAAAAGGTCCGCCCACTGTCCGTAATGCGGCGCAGAAGATCCCCGTCACTGCGACCCCGGAAGAGCTGGTGGCGGAAGACGTTATCGGCGAAGCGCTGGCGGAAGTTTGCGACAGCGGCGACGCAGTAGCGATCTACCACCCGGAGCGCGATGAACCCATCATGGCGCGCATCGACTATGTGCACCCTGAGCTGCCGGAGTTTGAGCTGGACCTGGTGGAGCCGAATCCCCTTCCCGGCGGCCGCCTGATCTTCGTGGCGTGGTTCAAGGACGCGCGCATGCAGTGGGAGCTGACCCAGGAGAGCTGGCCGCCAAGCCCCGGCGGCGACTGGACCAAGGTAACAATTCCCTTCCCCGAAAAGGCGCTGGTGCTGAACCGGCGCGAAACGCCGCGCTTCGAGACTCCGCTGGGCTCGAACTTCATGGCCTCGTTCATCCTGGTCGGCAAATCCTACGAATTGCAGCTGTATGACTTCTCGTCCGGCGGCGTGGCCATGCGCGCGCAGCCGCGCGAAGCACGCGGCCTGCTGCGCGGGCGCAAGCTGGAACGGGTGCGCCTGGAGCTGGGCCCGGAAACGGTGATTACGGCGGACATGGAGATTCGCGCGGTGCGCACCTTCAAGTCCTTCCTGCTGGGTGAACAGGTGCAGATCGGCTGCATGTTCATCAACCTCGATGAGAACACCAAAGAGGAGATCGAACGTCTCCTCAAACGCATGGCCACCATGGAAGAGAACAAGGCGAGCAAGCCCGCCTGATTCTCCCCTTCCGATTACTGCGCCGCCTGCCGTTCGGCGCGCAGCACCTTTCCATTCTGATGCAGCAGCAGCGCGACAATCTTCTTGTCTTCGCCGCGCTCGAACTGCACTTCGGCGTCCACCACATCGTATGCAAAGCGGTCAGGCTTGCCGGGCACCGGCTGCACGCCGATCATGGGCTGCTGTTCGAGTTTGATCAGCAGCTGGCCGTCGCGCACGCGGACTTCGAATTCCGCCGGGGTGCCGTCTTCAATCATGCGATAGCGGCCGCCGAAAGCTTCCTGGGTAACGCCATCCATCATTGCCTGGGCAGGCACAGGCTCATCGCTGCGCTTGCCTTCCATGGTGTTGCCGCGCTGGCGCAGCGTAACGCTCACCACCTTACCGCCCTCGCGGCGGAAGGAGAACTCCGCGCCAAAACGCTCGTGGATAAAGGTGTCGGTGGCGCTTGGCGTGAGGGCATTGAACAGCTGGCCCGTCATGCGGCCATAGACGGTGCCGTTCTGCGCCACGAACGTCATGGCCAGCTTGGGGCTCACGCGGTAAACGCCGTTGTAATCGCCCGGATTGGCCAGCGCCACGGGGGGCGTTGAAGGCTTGGCGAGCTTGTAGCGTTCGGAAATCACGGCGTTCGATACTTTCTCGATGTCGGCAGCGCTGTTCGAAGCAAGCACGATCAGGGCTTCGCCGGTATCCGGCAGGATCATCCAGTGCGCTTTATAGGCCCCTGTTGCACCGCCATGGAAGTAGGTACGGCGCTCGGCAGGACCACGCATCATCACGGCGTAGCCGATTTCAGTGCCCGCCATCCGGCCCAGCGGCTGCAGCGCACGTTCAGCGGCTGCACCCAGCGGTCCCTTGCGGCCGGCGAGCATGGCGCGGCTGAACTTCAGCATGTCCGGAGCGGTGGACCGCAAGGCGCCAGCGCCCGCGAAGGACTGGAACTGCCAGGACGACCATTCCTTCGTACCCCGCCATGGCCTGGCGAAGCGGGCCTGCTTGTCGCCCAGGTGCTGCTGCGTATCCTTCATCTCCAGCGGCGCGGCAATGCGTTCGATGACCAGCGTTTCCCATGGCGCCTTGTAGCGGACGGAGAGCGTTTCACCCAGCACGGCGAAGCCGAAGTTGCTGTAGTCGCCCGCACAGGGCGGCGATTGTTTGAGCTTCGTTTTGGCCAGCGCATCCCACAGCATCGCGCGGCTGACATCGCGGTAAGGGTCGCGCATTTCGTCGGTCCATTTCCCTTCAGGCAGGCGTGGCAGGCAGGAGCTATGTGTCACCAGCTGGCGCAAGGTAATGGCGGCCACCTCGGGCTGCATCGTCACCTCTCCTGCGAGCAGCTTGCCGAGATTGTCGTCCAGCGACAGCTCGCCCTTTTCCACCGCCTGCGCGAGCAGCAGGCCGGTGAACACCTTGCTGATCGAGCCGATTTCATAGAGCACCGGCTTGCCCGCCTCGGCGCCGGTATCGCCGGCCGCGCCAAACACTTCGCCTGCGCCGCGCGCAACGCCCACCGTCACGCTGCCTGGCTGCTTGCCAAGGGTTTCCGCGGCCAGCTTATCGGGGGCGGTGTTGAGGTCGAGCGATTGGGCGTAAAGAGCGGGAGCAGCGAAGGCGGCGGCAATCGCCACCATGGCCATCTGGCCGTAGCGCGGAGTCAGGTGCATCGAACTTACCTTTCTGTGAGGCGGGCACAATTTGCCCATGTTGAGCGTAGCCGTTCGCACACCGGATGGCGACAGGCTTGCGACAAAACGCGGAATTCAGGCGACAGAACGCGGTTTACAGCATATCCAGCGGCATTTTGCGCCGCGGCGGGGGGAAAGCCTGGTCTATCGCCGCCAGGTCGGCGGCGCTGAGGCGGATATCCAGCGCGGCGCGGTTGGCGCGCACGTGCTCCTCCTGCACGGCCTTGGGAATGGCCACCACTCCCTCCTGGTGTGCAAGCCAGGCCAGCGCGATCTGCGCGGGCGTTGCGCCATGCTGCTGCGCGAGCTGCACCAGTGCAGGCTCGGCGAACAGGCGCTGCTGCTCCTTGCGGTCGGATTCCAGCGGCGAATAGGCCATGACGGGAATGCCGCGCTGGCGGCACCATGGCAGCAGGTCCCACTCGATGCCGCGGCGGCGCAAGTTGTAGCACACCTGGTTGGCGGCCACGGCGCCTTGCAGCGACTGGGCTTCTTCCATGTCGTCCACATCGAAATTGCTCACGCCGTAGTCGCGGATCTTGCCGTCGCGCTTCAGCGCTTCGAAACCTTCCAGCGTTTCGGCGAGCGGCACATTGCCGCGCCAGTGCAGCAGGTAGAGATTGAGATAATCGGTCTTCAGGCGTTTCAGGCTGCGTTCGCAGGCCTGCTGCACGCCGCGCCGGGTGGCGTTATGCGGATATACCTTGCTTACCAGGTAGACCTGCGAGCGGCGGCCTGCAATGGCCTCGCCCACCACTTCCTCCGAACCGCCATCGGCATACATCTCGGCGGTGTCGATCATGGTCATGCCGAGGTCGAGGCCCAGCTGCAGCGCGCGCACCTCCTGCGGCCTGCGGGACGGCTCCTCGCCCATATTCCACGTGCCCTGCCCGAATTGTGGCGTCATCGTATTTCCTCAGAGAATTTTGACCTACATCAATCTTTTTTCACATCGCCACCGCTAATGTATGAGGCTTGCAGCGGAGGGAACGTATGAATATAGCAGACGAGCCCGTGTCCACTTTCGGGTCTGACCCCAAGGTGGACAAGGGCATCCGGCCTTGCCCGTGGCTACTTGCAGGGGGCGAATGCGCCATTCTGGACACGCTGCCCGACCAGATCGCAGTGCTCAATCAGTCCGGCAGCATTGTGGAGGCCAATGCGGCGTGGAAGCAGTTCGCGCGCCGGTATGGGCACAATGCCAGCGATGCGGTGGCGCGCAGCGAGGCGGGCGCGCGCGCCGTGCAGGGGGTGAATGCGGTGCTGGGCGGCGCCGTGCCCTCTTTTGGCGCCGAATATGCCTGCACGCTGTCCGGCAGCCAACGCTGGTTTGCGATGACCGTGACAGCGCTTGCCGGCGGCCGCCATGGTGCGGTGATCTGCCATCACGACATTACACAGCGCAAACGCAATGAGGAGCGCCTGAATATCGCCGCCATCGCTTTCGAGTCTCCGCAGGGCATGATGGTGACGGACGCGCATGGCCGCATCGTGCAGGTGAACAGCGCCTTCAGCGGCATCACCGGCTACGCCGAAACCGATGTGCTGGGCCACACGCCCGCCGTTCTCAGCTCCGGCAAGCATGACGAGGCCTTCTACCGCGCCATGTGGGATGCCATCGGCGCCAACGGTATGTGGGCGGGCGAGATATGGAACCGCCGCAAGAACGGCGAGATCTATCCGGAATGGCTGTCCATCGCCGCCGTAGTAGGCGATGGCGGCGCCGTCACGCACTATGTGGCCACCTTCACCGATATCACGGTGAGCAAGGCGGCCAGCGACGAGATCCGCAGCCTCGCCTTCTACGATCCCCTCACGCGCCTGCCGAACCGGCGGCTTTTCCTGGATCGCCTGAAACACGCCATCTCCGCCATCCACCGCCACCGCATGCATGGCGCCCTGCTCTTCCTCGACCTCGACAACTTCAAGACGCTGAACGACACGCTGGGCCACTCCACCGGCGACCTGCTGCTGCAGCATGTGGCGCAGCGCCTCGTCAGCTGCGTGCGCGATTCGGATACCGTGGCGCGGCTGGGCGGCGACGAATTCGTGCTAATCATCGAAGACCTCGGGCCCACGGCAGTGGAAGCGGCAGCGCAGACCAAGTCCATCTGCAACAAGATCCTCGCGGAGCTGAATGCGCCCTACCGCCTTGCCTCGCATACCTGCCACAGCACACCCACCATCGGCGCGACGCTGTTCAACGACAGCCGGCAGAAGCCGGACGAACTGCTGATGCAGGCCGATATCGCCATGTACCAGGCCAAGCGCTCCGGCCGCAATACGATGTGCTTCTTCGACCATGAAATGCAGTTGAAGATTGCGGCCAAGGCCCAGCTGGAGAGTGACCTGCGCCGTGCCATCGAGAACGAGGAGTTCGAGCTGTACTACCAGATGCAGGTGGACCGCATTATCGGCCCGGTGGGCGCGGAGGCGCTGATCCGCTGGAACAAGCCGGGGCACGGTTTCGTTCCGCCTTCGCAGTTCATTCCACTGGCGGAGGAAATGGGCCTGATCGCCCGCATCGGCAACTGGGCGCTGGATGCCGCCTGCAAACAGCTCGCGGCGTGGCAGCTCAAGCCCGAAATGCGCGGCCTCGTAGTGGCGGTCAATGTGAGTGCGCGGCAGTTCCGCGAGAGCGGCTTCCGCGGCAGCGTCCTCGCGGCGCTGGAACGGCACGGCGTTCGGCCGCACCACCTCAAGCTGGAACTGACGGAGGGCGTGCTGATTGAGAACACGCCGGAAACCATCGCGAGCATGAAGGCCTTGCGCGATGCGGGTCTCAGTTTCGCGCTGGACGATTTCGGCACCGGCTATTCATCGCTGCAGTACCTCAAGAAGCTGCCGCTGGAGCAGCTCAAGATCGACCAGTCCTTCGTGCGCGAACTGGTGGACAATGAGGGCGACCAGGCCATTGTGCGCACCATTATCGCCATGGCGCACAGCCTGAGCCTCGATGTGATCGCAGAGGGGGTTGAGACGGAAGCGCAGCGCGAAATGCTGGAAACCTTCGGCTGCAACCGCTATCAGGGCTACCTGTTCAGCAAGCCGCTACCTGCGGCCGAATTCGAAGAACTTCTAGTCTAGGCGTCAGCAGATGATATCGGTTGCGATCCAATTAACGCCATATATTCTCACAAGGCTATCGCCACTGAACTTGAGCGCATATGTGTGTGTCTGGATGCCGGTATAACCGCCGTATTCATTCTTTGAGTTGTATTCGACACAAACCACATAGGCTTGCTCCAGATTCTTGCCGAAGTTTGTAGCCGTCAGCAATTCCGGTCCTCGCGTTATGGCATAGTCGCGCAGGCTGTCGGGGTCACGAAGATTACGACGAAGGTCCGCTTTGATAAATGCATCGGCCTGCTCCACGGTTGGTTTAGGTCCAGCAGTTTCAACAAGGATCGGAGTATGAGCAGCACACCCCGCCAGCAGTGCTGCAAACATGGCTGCAGCAATGGCCTTCCACATAACAAGCTCCTTTATTACTCAGATGGTAAATCGTATCACATGGTGTGATGGCGAAGGTCAGTTGGGAAGACCAAAAGCCATCACCGACAACGCATAGGTGAAGGCGAACAGCAGCAGCACGTAGGCCAGCAGCAGCGGCAGCGAGATTGCAGCGAAGGCGCGCGGCTGCAGCAGCCCTTGCAGGCGGGACATCAGCCATTCGAAGGCCATCGACAGCAGCATCAGTGCCAACGGCGCCTGCCAGTACAGCAGCGCTGCAATCAAACCTTGTTCCAGCGCGTTCCAGCCATGATGGCCCTTCAGCACCATGGCAGCAGCCACGAAGGTAAACGGCGCCGCCACAAGATGCATCGCCAGCTTGAACGCGATGAAATCGCCTGGCGCCGGCGGCGGCTGGCGCAGGATGTTGCCGAAGAAGTAGCCGGCACTGCCCTTCTTGCGCATCGCCAGCACGGCAAGCCCTGCGCCGAACGGCAGCAGCGCGCACAGGCACAGCACCAGGATGGAATCGATGGGGAGGTACACGGCTTCGAACAGGGTACGCAGCTCGGGCGGTTCGCCGAGCGCGGCAACCTTGAACAGCACCAGCATCTGCGCAGCCAGCAGGCTGCCGATGCAAAGCTTGAGGATGAAGCCGATGCGGGGAATGAACATCAGTCCCTCGGCCAGCAGCAGGAAGACTGCCGCCGCCAGCAGCAGCGCCCAGGGCGCAGCTGCCAGCAGGCTGAGGGCTTCAGCGGCGGCGCGCAGTAGGTCGAGCGCCGCCATGTGAATCAGCTTTCGATGCGGCGCGCCGAATTGGCGGACCAGCGGTACAGCGTGACGACGATGGCGGCGGCGACGGCAATCGCGATCATCATGCCGATGCTTTCTTCAACGCCCTTGCCGAAGGCCAGCGGTTCGCCGGTGCCGGTGGCGATGATCAGGCCCGCCAGCGCCACGTTGAACAGGCTCTCGCCCACGATGAAGCCGGACATCACCAGCACGGCAACGCGGTTCGCCGCTTCGCCGTAGGTCTTGCTGCGCATGGCTTTCTCGAAGAAGTAGCCACCCAGTGCGCCAACCACCACCGGCGCGGTAACGGCCGACGGCAGGTAGATGGCCAGGCCCACGCCCAGCGGAGGCAGGCTGTATTTCTTGTTCGAGACGCGCTTCAGCACGAAGTCGATCGCCACCAGCGCCAGGCCGATCAGCGCGCCGTAGCCGATGAGGTGCCATGGCAGCTCGCCGCCGATCACACCACGCGCCAGCGTGGAGATCAGGGTAGCCTGCGGCGCCGCCAGCGGCGTGTCCGAAATGGCGTTCTGGTTCGGGGCGCCCGCAAAGCCGTAGGCGTGGTTCAGCATTTCCAGCACAGGCGGCACCACGCAGGAGCCGGCGAACACGCCGATGATGAGCGCGGTCTGCTGCTTCCATGGGGTTGCGCCCACCAGCTGGCCGGTCTTCAGGTCCTGCAGGTTGTCGTTACCGATCACGGCAACCGCCAGCACCACGGTGGTGACGAACAGCGCGAAGGCGATCATGGCCTGCGCGGTGTCCGGACCCATTATATGGCGGCCCACCATGCCCACGCTGAGCGCGGCGCCCAGCACGGTCAGGATGGCGAGGCCGGAAACCGGGGAATTCGAAGAACCGATCAGGCCTGCCATGTAGCCGCAAACCGCTGCCGCCAGCATGCCGGCGATCAGGATATAGGCAATGCCCACCGCAACCAGCGGGGTGGACAGCGATTCCAGCGGACCGCCGGACAGGAAGGAAGCCAGCAGCCAGCCGGCCGGCACCATGGCGATCAGCGTCACCAGGCCGACGATAAAGATCGGCATGTCGCGGTCTTCGCGCGGCAGGCCTGCGCCGCCGGCCTTGGATGCAGCGCTTGCAGCCAGTGCGGACTTCAGGCCGCCGATCACAGGCTTGGCCAGCGTGGCCAGGGTAATGATTGCAGCCGCGCCAATGGTGCCTGCGCCCATCATGCGCACCTGGGTGCTCCACACGCGCAGCGCGTGGTCGGCAGCCGCGGCGCCTTCGGCGATCGGGGTAATCGAGGTCAGGATAGGCACCAGCACAGCCCAGGCGATGACCAGGCCGGTCAGCATGGCGATACCGACGGTAATGCCCATCAGGTGGCCCGCGCCGATCAGGGCCAGCGAACCCGATGCGCCAAGGCCGGTGGCGCCGGTGCCGGCGCCGAAGCGGAAGTAATGCGACACTTCGCCGGCAATCAGCTTCATGGCTGCCAGCAGTGCGAAGAAGGCGGAAGCCAGGGTGCCCAGCACCACGGCTTTCAGGCCGGCCTTGCCTTCCTGCGCGCCGGAACGCGAGGCGGTGCCGACTTTCAGCACTTCCGCAGCGGCCACGCCTTCAGGATATGGCAGCGTGGACTGCGATACCAGCGCGCGGCGCAGCGGCATCGTATACATCACGCCCAGCACGCCGCCGATGGCGCAGGCGCCGAAGGTGGGCCAGAACGGAACCTCTGCCCACCAGCCGATCATCAGCAGGCCGGGCACCACGAAAATCACGGATGCCAGCGTGCCCGCCGCCGAAGCGATGGTCTGGACGATATTGTTTTCCTGGATGGTGGCGTCTTTAAAGGCGCTGAGAAGCGCCATCGAGATCACGGCAGCTGGGATGGAGGTGGCGAAAGTGAGGCCGACTTTCAGGCCCAGGTAGACCTGGGCGGCCGTAAAGACCAGGGTAATCAGGATACCGAGGATGATGCCCCGGATACTGAACTCCAGCGGATTCGACGACGACGGTTGATTCATCCTGTGGGCTCCGTTCGTTATATAAGGGTTAAGCTGGCCGGGATATTACGCCAGATTTGCCCGTACGCCAATGTTCTGTGCGTACTTGCAACGCGATGTCAATCGTCGTCATTCGGGTCCATGTCGGGGAACATGACCGATGTGAAGCCGAAGCGCGAGAAGTCGGTAATGCGCATCGGGTAAAGAATGCCGTGCAGGTGGTCGACTTCGTGCTGCACCACGCGGGCGTGGAAATCGTCGGCGTCGCGCACGATGCGCTTGCCGTACTGGTCGAAGCCTTCATAGTGCAGGCGCTTGTAGCGCGGCACCACGCCGCGCAGGCCCGGCACCGACAGGCAGCCTTCGAAGCCCTCTTCCTTGTCGTCCGTGATGGGCGTGAGCACGGGATTGATCAATACCGTTTCCGGCACCTGCGGCGCATCGGGGTAGCGGGTGTTGGATTTGAAGCCGTAGATCACCAGCTGCAGGTTGACGCCGATCTGCGGTGCGGCCAGGCCTGCGCCGTTCGCGGCGTGCATGGTGTCGAACATGTCCGCAATCAGCGCATGCAGTTCAGGAGTATCGAACTGGCGTACCGGCTCGGCCACGCGCAGCAGGCGCGGGTCGCCCATTTTCAGGATTTCACGCACGGCCATGATGATTCTCCATGAATTCGCGGAAGCCCTCGCCCGTTTCCGGATGCTTGAGTCCCATGGCGACGGTGGCTTTCAGGTAGCCCAGTTTCGAACCGCAGTCGTAGCGCTGCCCGTCGTAGCGGTAGGCCAGCACGCGCTCATGCAGCAGCAGCTGCGCGATGCCGTCGGTGAGCTGGATTTCGCCGCCCGCGCCCGCACCGATCTTTTCCAGGAACTCGAAGATGCGGTTGGAGAGCACGTAGCGCCCCACCACGGCCAGCGTGGACGGCGCCTTCTCCGGCGCGGGCTTCTCGACGATGCCCGCCACCAGCTCCAGCCGTTCGCGGTAGCTGCTGGCGCTCACTATGCCGTACTGGCGCGTATGCTCGCGCGGCACGTCCTGCACGGCCAGCAGGCTGGCGCGCTCGAATTCGTACTGCTGCGTCATCTGGGCCAGCACGGGTTTCGCACCATCCGGCGTATCCATGAAGTCGTCCGCCAGCAGAACGGCGAAGGGCTCGCTGCCCACGATGGGCCGCGCGCACAGCACCGCGTGGCCGAGGCCCAGCGGCGCAGGCTGGCGGATATAGATGCAGTTCACCTGTTTCGGAATCACATTGCGCACCACTTCGAGCAGGGCGTGCTTGTTATGGGCTTCGAGTTCGGCTTCCAGCTCGTAGGCCTTGTCGAAATGGTCTTCAATGGCGCGCTTGTTGCGGCCGGTGATGAAGATCAGGTCGGTGATGCCGGCGGCAACGGCTTCTTCCACCGCGTACTGGATCAGCGGCTTGTCCACGATGGGCAGCATTTCCTTGGGCTGCGCCTTGGTCGCAGGAAGGAAGCGGCTGCCGAGGCCCGCTACCGGGAATACGGCTTTTCTGATATGTCCCATGCTTATTCCGTTTTGCCCAGCAAAGCGAGCAGGCCCGCTTCGTCCAGGATGGTAACGCCGAGTTCTTCGGCTTTGGCGAGCTTGCTGCCTGCTTCGGCGCCCGCTACTACATACGATGTTTTCTTCGAGACCGAACCGGAGACCTTGCCACCCGCCTGCTCGATCAGCGCCTGGGCCGCATCGCGGCTCATGGTCGGCAGCGTGCCGGTCAGCACGAAGGTCTTGCCCGTCATGGCGCCTTCCGCTTCCGCCACTTCCGGCAGCTGCGCCAGCAGTTCGGTGCGCAGCGCGTCCAGCGCAATCAGCTTGTCACGGTTGGCTTTCGATTGCATCCATTCTTCAAGCGCGCCCGCCACTGCCGCAGGCAGGCCGAAGACGTCGAATACTTTCAGCCAGGCCAGCGCTTCCAGCGTCACGCCCTGCTCGATCAGCTGCTTCGCGCGCGGCTCCGTCAGCTTAGGAATGCCCAGTGAGGCCAGCAGCTTGACCGGTTCCAGCTTTTCGCGCAGCGCGGCTTTTGGCGGATGCTCGCCCTGCGGCTCGACACCTGCGGCCAGCAGCGCATCAATGGCCTGCTGGTTCTTTTCTTCGGCGAAGAAATCGGCGATGGATTCCGCCACCGTACCACCGATGTCCGGCAGCACGCGCAGCAATGCTTCCGGCGCGCGGCGGACCAGATCAAACTTGCCCAGCCAGTCGGCCAGCGTTTTCGCCGTCGATTCACCGACGTGGCGAATGCCGAGCGCGAACAGCAGGCGCTCCAGCGGCGGCTTCTTGCTGGCAGCAATGGCCTCCAGCAGGTTGTCCGCCCACTTGGTGGCGATCTTCCCCTGCTGGACCGTTTCCGGCGTGACGCCCTCCCGCTCATCGGCGAGACGCTTCATGTTCAGCAGGTCGGCCTGCGTGAGCTTGTAAAGGTCGGCCACGCCGTGAATCAGGTTGCACTCCACCAGGTTGTCGATATAGCGGTCGCCCAGGCCTTCGATATCCATCATGCGGCGGCCGGCAAAGTGGCGGATTGCCTCCTTGCGCTGGGCGGAGCAGATCAGGCCACCGGAACAGCGCGCAATCGCCTCACCCTCCTCGCGCACCACGTGCGAGCCGCAGACCGGGCAGGTTTTCGGCAGCACGTAGGCGGCAGGCTCCGGCGAGGGGCGCTTGTCCAGCACTACCGCCAGCACTTCGGGAATCACGTCGCCCGCACGGCGCACGATGACGGTATCGCCCACGCGAACGTCCTTGCGGCGCACTTCGTCTTCGTTGTGCAGCGTGGCGTTGGTGACGGTAACGCCGCCGACGAACACGGGCTCCAGGCGCGCTACCGGCGTGATGGCGCCGGTGCGGCCTACCTGCACGTCGATGGCCTGCACCGTGGTTGTCGCTTCTTCAGCGGGGAATTTGTGGGCCAGGGCGAAACGCGGCGCGCGCGACACGAAGCCCAGCGCACGCTGGTCTTCCACGCGGTTGGTCTTGTAGACCACACCGTCGATCTCATAAGGCATGGCCGGGCGGCCCGCGCCGATCTTGGCGTAGTAGGCCAGCAGGCCTTCCTTGCCGCGCACCACGGCGCGTTCCTTCGCCACCGGCAGGCCGAGCTTCTCGTACCAGTCGAGCAGCGCCGAATGGGTGGCCGGCATGTCCGCGCCTTTCAGTTCGCCGATGCCGTAGGCGAAGAAGCGCAGGTTGCGCGAGGCGGTGATGCGCGAGTCGAGCTGGCGCAGTGCGCCCGCCGCGGCATTGCGCGGATTGACGAATTCCTTCTGGCCCAGTTCACGCTGGCGCGCATTCATGGCCGCGAAATCGGCCTTGAACATCAGCACTTCGCCGCGCACTTCCAGCACGGAGGGTACGTTTGCGCCGTGCAGGCGCAGCGGAATCGCCTTGATCGTGCGGATATTCGCGCTCACGTCCTCGCCGGTGTAGCCGTCGCCGCGGGTGGCGGCCTGCACGAACACGCCGTTCTCGTAGCGGAGGTTGATGGCCAGGCCGTCGAACTTCACTTCGGCGGCATAGTCCACCTGCACGGCATCGAGGCCGTCGCGCACGCGGCGGTCGAAATTCTCGATATCCTCATCGGTAAAGCCGTTGTTCAGCGAGAGCATGGGCACTGCATGCGTGACCGCGTCGAAGGCGGCCAGCGGCGGCGCGCCCACGCGCAGGGTCGGCGAATCCGGCGCCTGCAGTTCGGGGTGGGCCGCCTCCAGCTGCTGCAGTTCGATGAAAAGCTTGTCGTATTCCGCGTCCGGAATGGTCGGCGCGTCGAGCACGTGGTAGGCGTGAAGGTGACGGTTCAGCTCCGCCGTGAGCCATTCAACGCGCTCCGCCGGTGTCATTTCTTTCATGCCCGCCTCTTAGCTGAACAGGCGCAGTGCGCGGGTGGAACCGGCCGGAATGTCGGACGCTTCCATATCGGCGTAGAAGTCCTTCACCTGGCCCGCGATTTCGGCCAGGGCCTCGTCGCTCAGCGGCTGGTTGTAGTCGTCCACAATGGTCGCATCGAGGCGCGCCACCAGCGATTTGGCGCAGGCCACCATGGCGCCGAAACCGTCGCGCGCAGGGGCAACGCATGGCACGTCCAGCAGCAATGTGAGGCGCGGCGTGGTTTCTTCCGCCGGCGAGACATTGGTGGACAAGGAGAACAGATGTCCGCCGTCGCCGTCAGGCATCACGTAGCGGCCATCCGGACGCACGTCGAAGCCTTGCTTCTCCAGCGCGCCGATCAGGGTCGTGATGGCCCACGGAGCGCCGTTGGTGGCGAGGTTCACGCCCAGCTGCGCGTCATGGCTGGCGACGAAACGGTGCAGCGTCTTGGCCTCGCCCATCACTTCGATCATGTCCGGAATCTGCGGCTCGGCGCCGATTTCGTCCGAAATGCCGCGCAGGCGCGTCACCAGTTCCGAGTATTCGAGTTCGTTCAGGGCCGTGGTGCGGCTGGCCAGCTGCACGCCGCCCTGCAATTTGGTGTAGACGGTGCCGTGCGTGACCGGTTCCCAGTCGCCGCTGACGGCGAAACCGATGAAGTGCACCGGCTTGCTGCCCACGAAGCGCAGCTTCTGCAGCACCGGCAGCAGCTTGTCTCCGCGGATCGGCGCTTCCAGTTCCAGCGGCAGCAGGCAGTCGATCAGCGGATCGACCAGGCTCGTTGCCAGTTCGGATGGCGGCACGCCGGCATCGGCGCTACGCACCGGTGCAGCAGGCGCCGCGTCTTCCGTGATGCCGGGCGCCACGGCAGGAGCGCCATGTTCCGGCGTGGCGTAGGCGCCGGAGCCGCCGTCCACCATGGGCACATCGTCCAGCGAAAAACTTGGCTCGCTACGGTCCACACTGTCGTAGGCAGGGGCTTCGCCGCTGCGCATCAGCACATCATCGTGCTCGGAGGCGAAGGCGCGCTCCACGCTCTTCTTGGCCTTGTATTCCTGCCATTTGTTGTACGAGAAAACACCGACGATGAATACGCCGCCGGCTGCGATCAAACTTAATTGAAGATCTGTCATGCTGCTTGTGCCTCGGTAGCGAAGTGGGCGGCGGCTTCCATGTCCACCGCCACGATGCGCGATACGCCCTGCTCCTGCATCGTCACACCGATCAGTTGATTGGCCATCTCCATCGCAATCTTGTTGTGCGAGATGAAGAGGAATTGGGTCTGGTCGGACATGCGCTTCACCATGCGGCAGAAGCGCTCCGTATTGGCGTCGTCCAGCGGTGCATCGACCTCGTCGAGCAGGCAGAACGGCGCGGGATTCAGGCGGAACATGGAGAACACCAGCGCCGTTGCGGTCAGCGCTTTTTCGCCGCCGGACAGCAGGTGGATGGTGGCGTTCTTCTTGCCCGGCGGCTGGGCCATCACCTGCACGCCGGAGTCCAGGATTTCGTCGCCCGTCATAATCAGCTTGGCCTGGCCGCCGCCGAACAGGATCGGGAACAGCTCGGAGAAGTGGCCGTTCACGCGGTCGAAGGTTTCCTGCAGCAGGTCGCGGGTTTCCTTGTCGATCTTGGTGATGGCGTCTTCCAGCGTGTTGATCGCCTCGGTGAGGTCGGCGTTCTGCGAATCGAGGAAGTTCTTGCGCTCAGAAGCCTGCGCCAGTTCGTCCAGCGCCGCCAGGTTGACCGCGCCCAGCGCCGCAATGGCATTGGTCAGGCGCGTGACTTCGCCCTGCAGGTAGGAGGCCTTCAGGTCCGGATGCAGCTTCTCGGCCAGCGCGGCTTCGTCGGCCTGCACTTCGGCCAGCTGCTGCGCAAACTGTTCCTGGTTCAGGCGGGCCGCCTGCTCCTTCAGCTGCATTTCGGTGATCTTGTCGCGCTGCGGCTGCAGGCTGCGTTCGGCCTGCATGCGCGCGTCCTCCGCGTGGCGCAGCTGCTGCGTGATCTGGTCCAGTTCATGGCGAGCATCGGACAGCGCTTTTTCCTGCTGCGTGCGGCGGTCCAGCAGCTCCTGCAGGCCTTCGTTGGCGGTGCCTGCCTCCAGCGTTTCCAGCTCGCTCTGGCCTGCGCGCAGGCTTTCTCCAACCTGCTGCACCTGCTGCTGCGCGGTGGCGATATTGCGGCGCAGTTCCTCGATGCGGCTGCGCGCCGACTTCTCGGCGAATTCCGCTTCCTGCGCCTTGCGTTCCAGCTCGCGCAGCGCTTCGCGCGCATCGGCCAGGCGCTGCTCTTTCAGCAGGAAAGCGGTCTGCCCTTCTTCGTGCTCGCCCTGCAGGTTGCCCAGCTCCATATCGAGCTGTTCGAACTTCTCTTCGGATTCGAGCTTGACCTGCATCTGCTCCTGTTCCTGCGCCGCAATCTCGGCGAGATCGGCTTCGATCTGGCCGCTGCGCTGGTTGAAGCGCGCTTCGATCTCTGACAGCTTCACCACTTCCAGCTGCAGCGTATGCACGGAAGAAGTCAGGCTCTGCGTCTTCGCGCGCAGCTCGACCAGGTTCCGGCTATGGTTCGACAGCGCGGCATCGGCACGCACCGAACGCGCGCGCGCTTCTTCGGCCAGCATGGACTGCGCGCGCAGCTGCTTGGTGATGTTGTCGATTTCCTGCTGGCGGCCCAGCATGCCCTCCTGCTCCGCGTCCGCCGCGTAGAAGCGCACGCTGGACTGCGAGATGATGTGGCCCTGTTTCGTGACAAAGCTGCCGCCCGCAGGCAGCGTGCCGCGCGCCATGAAGGCTTCCGCCGCATCGTCCGCGATGAATACGTTGTGCAGCCAGTCCTGCAGCACGCCGCGCAGGCCGGGATCGTTCAGTTTCAGCAGGTTGATGAAAGGCTTCAGGCCCGCCTGCTCGGCAGCGGCGGCGGGTGCGGAAGTCAGCGGCGCAAACAGGGCCAGCTTGGCCGGCGGCGCATCGCTGAAGAAGTGTTTGGCCCACTCGATATTCGATACCTGCAGCGCGGAGGTGCGCTCGCGCAGCACCGATTCCATCGCCGTTTCCCAGCCGTTCTCGATCTGGATCTTCTGCCACAGGCGCGGCAGTTCGTTCAGCTCATGCTTCTGCAGCCATGGCGTGACCTTGCCCTGCGTCTGCGCCCGCTCCTGCAGTTCGCGCAGCGCGTTCAGGCGCGCTTCCAGCTGCGCATTGGCGGCCGTTTCGGCCTGCACGGCGGCCTGCGCCTGCTGGCGCTCCTCTTCCAGCTTGGGCTGCTGCTCCATCGCCTCTTCGAGCATCATGTTCTGCTCTTCCAGCGACTGCTGCTTTTCCTCAAGCTGCATCTTCAGGTTCACCAGGTGCGAGGAATCCGGCATCGACAGGCCGTTCTTCTCCTGCATCAGGCGTTCGCGGCGCGTGGCCAGGCCGTTCAGGATGTTGTTGGCATTGCGCTGGTGCGCCGATTCCAGTTCGAGCTGCTGCTGCGCCTGCATGATGCGGGCGCGCGATTCCGTGCTCTTGTTCTGCGATTCGCGCCATTCCGCTTCCAGCGTGGGCAGCAGTTCGGCCTTCTGCTCGGCCATCATGCGCGCCTGTTCCACCTTGGCGGACAGTTCTTCCAGATTGAATTCAGCCTCTTCCACCTGGCCCGCATACTCCTCGGCCTGGCGCTGCCACTGGTCGCGCTGCGCCGTCAGCGTGGCGAGCTGCTGCTGCAGGCGGGTGCGCGATTCGATGACGAACTTGATCTGCGCTTCCAGGCTGCCGATTTCCGAGTTGGTCTGGTACAGGTGGCCCTGCGCCTGGTGCAGGCGGTCGCCGACGGCGAAGTGCGCCTGGCGCATCTGCTCCAGCGACAGCTCGACGTGGCGCAGCTTCGCGGTCTGCTCTTCCAGGTCGGTCTGCGCCTGCTCCATGTCGCGGAAGTATTTGGCCTGTTCGTTCTGCGCTTCCGTCTTGCGCAGCAGCCAGAGCAGCTTCTGCTTCTCTTCCTGGTCGGACGAAAGCTGGTGGAAGCGCGTGGCGACTTCGGCCTGTCCCTGCAGCTTCTCCAGGTTGGCATTCAGTTCGCGCAGGATGTCTTCCACGCGCAGCAGGTTTTCGCGCGTGTCGTGCAGGCGGTTTTCGGTTTCCCGGCGGCGTTCCTTGTACTTCGATACGCCCGCCGCCTCTTCCAGGAACACACGCAGCTCTTCCGGCCGCGATTCGATAATCCGCGCAATCATGCCCTGTCCGATGATCGCGTAGGCGCGCGGACCGAGGCCGGTGCCGAGGAAGATGTCCTGGATATCGCGCCGGCGCACCGGCTGGCCGTTGATGTAATAGGTGGAGGTGCCGTCGCGCGTCAGCGTGCGCTTGACCGCGATCTCGGCATACTGGCCCCATTGGCCGGAAGCCTTGCCGTCGTGGTTGTCGAACACCAGCTCGACCGAGGCGCGGCCGGCAGGCTTGCGGTGGGTGGAGCCGTTGAAGATGACGTCCTGCATGGACTCGCCGCGCAGTTCCGAAGCCTTCGATTCACCCAGCACCCAGCGCACCGCATCGATGATATTCGACTTGCCGCAGCCGTTGGGACCTACCACGCCGACCAGCTGGCCCGGCACCTGGAAATTGGTGGGATCGACGAACGACTTAAATCCCGACAATTTAATGGAAGATAGACGCACGTTGTAATCAGTTCTTCGCCCGGTCAGGCATGGTTGGAAAAGTGGATAATCATACCATTTCGTCTGGCGAATCTGGCCATTTTCGCATTATATGGATGGGCGCCGCTGTGGGCCGAGCTGCCAGCTGCGGTGATGCGGCTTGTCGTGGCCCGAGAGGAAAAGCGCGAGCTCCGTCATCCAGCGTTCGGTGGGCACCGGCTCGGCGTGCGGCGCCAGCAGCAGCACCGGGATGCAGAGAGCCGCCAGCACCCGCCCGATCAGGGCCGGATGGTCCGCGCGCGACAGCAGGATGAAGGCGGCGGCAACGGCATAACCCACGCCGGCGCCCAGCACCACTTCGGAAGCGGAATGCGCCAGCACCGGCAGGCGCGAATAGCTGATGAGCGCCGCCAGCAGCACGCCCAGCACAAAGGCGCCGCGCCGCCACTCAGGCTGCGCCTGGCGGAAAGCCAGATAGAAAGCGACAGGGAAAACGGCACAGGCGCGCATCGCATGCCCGCTGAGGCCCGCGAACTGTGCCTCCGGAATCCCCACGCCCCAGCCGATGAAGGCCACCTTGGTTGCCACCACCAGCGCCATGCCGGCGCCGAACAGCACTACCCACGTTGCCGTCAGCCGCCACGAACGGCCGGCCACCAGCCATAAAGCAATCGCCACGCCCAGCGGGCCTGTGACGGCAAGGCTGCCGAGGACACTGACAGCACTCCACCAACTCTGCATTCCCGTACCTTCCTCTTTCAAGCTGCCCGGACGGCAAGCGAACTGTATTGAACCATACCGGGCGGTTATACTACAGAACATTTCAATAAGGCAACACCGCACATCAATGAGCGCTCACAAAACTTCCGTCCTCTTTGTCTGCATGGGGAATATCTGCCGCTCGCCCACGGCCGAAGCGGTATTCCGGCACCGCGCTGCCGCTGCGGGGCTGGACCTGCATATCGACTCGGCGGGCACGCACGGCTACCATATCGGCGATGCGCCGGACGGGCGCTCGGCGCGGCATGCGGCGCAGCGCGGCTACGACCTCAGCCCGTTGCGGGCACGCCAGGTGTCCGCGGACGATTTCGCGCGCTTCGACCACGTGCTGGCAATGGACGAGGACAACCTGGCGCTGCTGGCGCGTTCCTGCCCGCCGCAGCACAGGCATAAACTGAAACTGTTCATGGAATATGCGACGCATTCCGGCTCGCGCGTGGTGCCGGACCCGTATTACGGCGGCGCCCAGGGCTTCGACACGGTACTCGATTACATCGAGGATGCCGCGGACGGGCTGATCTCCTCGTTGCTGGCCGCACCCAAAGCCTGAGACAGCGCGCGCCCCACCACGCCATCCGTGCTGGCGATGCGCACCATGTTGGCGTCGAACTTGCGCGCCAGTTCTTCGCCCGATAAGGTGAACGCCTCTTCGCGTCCGCGCGTGGAGAAGATGAACAGCGTGCGCAGCGGGCTTACCCACGCCAGCTTGACCTTGCGCGGCCCGGCGCCTTCCTGCTCGAATTCCAGCCACATGCCGCGTGCAAGGCTCGCCACAACGCCGCTTTCTTCATCCCTTGCTTCCATCTCACGCTCCTTCATTGCCTCGCGGCGTTCGGCGGCTTGCTGCGCGGCCTGCATCGAGAGTTCGAGCTGGCGTTCCGGGGACAACTCCACCGGCGCGCGGACGATGGAAGCGTGGCATTCGGCGAGTTCGGCGAAGAAGCGCAGGCGCTCTGCGTCCTGCCACTTGATGGCGTCCAGCCATTTATTCAGGCGGGCCAGCAGGCCGGGGAGCTTTGCGATCAGCTCCTTGCGTTCCTGCGGCGAGATCTTGGGCTTTACGCTCCAGATCAGGTCATCCATTGCACTGGTGGCGTGCCTGACTGCGCCGGGCTTCTCTTCTTCCACGGTGTAGGCCAGCGTCAGCACATCGGTCCATTTGTTTTCCAGGAAGGCTTCCACCACGGCCACCACTTCGCCGGTGCCGATGCGCATGGACACCGCCTCCTTCGCGCTGCGCTGCGCGGCGGTGTGCCTTTCCTGCTTCAGCGCGGCGGCGATCGGTTCGGCGATAGCCTGCTCGGCAGCCTGCTCGTCCTGCCTGATGGTCTGCTCCAGTTCATCCACCGCTTCCGTGAATACCTGCAGCTCCTGCTCGGGATCGCGGCCGATGCGTTCGACCGAGCGCTGCATGGCCTGGTAAAGCGGATCTTCGCTGTCCTTGCGCTGCTCCCAGCCCATCTTCGACAGCAGTTCGATCAGGCGGCGTGCGGGGTGCGACTCCTGGAAGAAAAAGTCCTTGTCGGCCAGCGCGGCTTTCAGCACGGGCACCTGCAGCAGCAGCACCAGCTCGCGGATTTCCTTCGCGATGTTCTGGTCGCGGAACACGGTTTCGAAGACGGCCGTCAGCAGGTCGATGGTGCTCTCATCGGCGTGCGTGAGCGTGCCGCGCGGGGCGCCCTGCTTGATGGCCGGCAGGTAGATCACATTGTGCGGCGCTGCAGCCTGTTGCGCGCCCGCCTCCGGCGCCGCGCGCGGCGCTTCGCGCTGCATCCAGCCCAGGTAGGCCATCAGGTGTTCGCGCGCTGCGCTGCCAATATGAACGTAGGCGCCGCCGGCGGGAGGCGGGCCTGCATCCTCACCGGCTGCAGCGGTTCTTGGCGTTTGCCGCGCCACGCCATCGCGCGCGCGGCGCGTTGCGGCGGACGCCCACGGCGGTGGCGGCGCATCGGGATCGGCGGGCGCCAGGGCATGGGCCGGCAGATCGAGGTTCATGCCGGCCAACGCGTCGTCGGCGCCGCGCGCGAACAGCTGGCGCAACTGGTCGGCCAGGGCGTCGTCCTGCTGGCGTTTGCGTGCACCGGACGCGTCGTGCGAATCCGAGCGGCGGCTGCGCGCGCGGTCCACGTCGCCGGGCAACACGCCCTTGCGCTGCAAGGACAGGTTCAATGCCTCGTACAGCGGCGCCAGCTCCAGCATCAGGCCAGGTTTGAGCATTGCCAGCAGCAGGCCTGCCGCTTCCTCTTCGGGATTGAAGGAGAGCCAGGCCTGGTGCAGCGCCGCGATGAAGACCTCGGGGCGGAAGGGATTCTGGCCCGCGCGCAGGATGGCGCGGTCCATCATGAAGGCCAGCCGCACATTCAGCGTGGCCAGCGCGTCCGAATACTGCAGGTCGAAAGGTTTGCAGACGGCGGACAGTGTGACCTTCTCGTCCATCACCTCATACGGCACCAGCGACAGCGGCTCGCATTCGGGCGGGCGCACAGCCTTCGGGCCAAGCTGCGCGAACTCCAGCCGCAGCCCTTTTTCCAGCGCCGCCGCCGCCAGGTGCAGGAAGGCGAAATGGCGGTTGCGCAGCAGGTTTCCGGCGCGGATACGCAGCTGCACGCTGGCGACGCTGCCCTCCATGTCGCTGCCGTCCACCAAGGCGCCCGCCAGCCGCGTGGAGAAATCGCTGAACTGCGCGTTGAAGTGCTGCAGCACGGTCGCAATCAGCCCCTCCAGCAAGGCGAGCCTTGAGGTGATCGCCGCACGGGCGCCGGGAACAGGGGCGGGTACTGCTTGCATGGGAAAGCCGAAAAAAAGACAGCGGACTGCTGCTCATCTTATTCTGGCAGATAATTTCCACATGGCAATATAACTGTAGAAACTTTTCGCAAAAATGTTGGAATTTGTCGAAAAATTGTCAAACGGATGCTCAACAGGAGAAGCGGCCAGCAAGGTTTTATCCTACATGGGTTCTGCGCGAACTCCGATATCCGGAGCCTGAGCAAAATCGCATCATTTCGCTACCGAAAACGCATCTGCGAAACGGTTGAGCGTGGCAAAACCGGCCGCGCTGAGTCGCTTCACAGCAGCGCTTGCGGCGAGTGACTTTTTAACATTCTTTCTGAAAGGAAATGCAAAATGGCCTCGAATCAACGCGGTGGCAACAAGCAAGGCTCGTCCTCTTCCGGCAGCTCGAAGCAGTCTGGCAACCAGGGTTCCCGTTCCGGCGGCACCCAGGGCGGCACGCCTGAACAGCACGCCGAAGCAGGACGCCAGAGCCACAAAAACGACGGCAACAAGTCGTCGGGCTCGCGCGGCGGCAAGCGCTGAATAATTGGGGACAGACCCGGATTTCGGCCCAACCGAAAATCCGGGTCTGTCCCCAATTTTCAGATGTTCGTCACGCGCTTGCCGGGTGGCGGTTTGAAGTCGATCACGTCGTGCACCAGCCCTACCTTGTGCGCTTCGCGCGCCGTCAGGTGGAGGTCGGAGTAGGCATGCACCGCCCAGTGCTGGTCGTCCAGCGTGAGGTGTTCGCGCAGGATGGATTCGGTGCGCGCGTCGTCGGCCTGCAGGCCCTCGACAATAATGCGCAGCGCATCCGGACGGGCGCCGGAAGGCGCACTGGCATGCGATTTGTGCACCATGAAGCGCGCGGTTTCGCTGGCATAGCGCTCCTCGCCGCTGAGATAGAGAATCACGGCGATCGAAGCCACGGCGCCGCCGTTGTACATCACGATCTTGATCGGCAGGTTGCGCAGGTAGTTGTAAAGGCAGAGCCCGTCGCTCACATAGCCTCCGTTGGACTGCAGCAGAATGTGGGCGGTCTCCACGCCGTCTTCCGTCATGTCTGCAACCGCATCGAACACGCGGTGCACCATGTCGCTGTTCACATCACCCGACAATGTGTACCAGGCCGCTCCGTCCAGTTTATGTTTATCTTCGCTCATGGCTGTACCTTCTACATAGAGGGCTTCATTCTAGCAAAGGCACTTTTTGGGGGCAGCACGGTAGGTGATCCACCCTCCCGCAGATTGACATAAATGCCCTTCTGGCATATATTCCGCAGTCTTGACCGGGAGAGCGCTGCTACCCGCGGCCGCCGAAGGGGCACCACCCAAAAACTCTCAGGCAAAAGGACCGGTCAGGCGTTCGCCAAGGCGGGCAGGAACTCTGGAGAGCGGCTGCGTTCGCAGCCCACCGAAGGGGCGTGCGGGAAGCAAATTCCCGTTATCTCTCAGGTACCAAGGACAGAGGGGTCAGCGATCATTGTGGAAAAGGCTTGTCAGCTTCTCCGTGCATGTTCTGTTAACCCCAACCCTGGACCGAGGTAGTCATGACGCTCAAAGCCACACCACTCAATAACGCACACCGCGCACTCGGCGCCCGCATGGTCGATTTCGGCGGCTGGGACATGCCGGTCAACTACGGCTCCCAGATCGAAGAACATAATGCCGTGCGCAGCGACGCCGGCATGTTCGACGTGGCCCACATGTGCGTGGTCGATATCAAGGGCGACGACGTGCGCGGCTTCCTGCGCCACCTGCTCGCCAACAACGTGGACAAGCTGCAGGTCAGCGGCAAGGCGCTCTACTCCTGCATGCTGAACCCTGAAGGCGGCGTGATCGACGACCTGATCGTCTACTTCATCAACGAAAACTGGTTCCGCCTGGTGGTCAACGCCGGGACGGCGGAAAAAGACGTGGCGTGGATGCAGGCCCAGAACAAGGGCAACCTCACCATCACCCAGCGCCGCGACGGCGTGAACGCCATGGCGCTGATCGCCGTGCAGGGCCCGAACGCGCGCGCCAAGGCCTGGGAAGTGCTGCCGGAAGCGAAAGAAGCCACGGCCGAGATGAAGCCGTTCAATGTGGCCCTGGTGCCGGACACGAAGTTCGGCGAAGCCATGGTGGCGCGCACCGGTTATACCGGCGAAGACGGCTTCGAGATCGGCGTTGCCGCCGACAAGGCCGAAGCACTGTGGAACGCCTTCGCCGCCGCAGGCATCAAACCGGCAGGCCTGGGCGCGCGCGACACGCTGCGCCTGGAAGCCGGCATGAACCTCTACGGCCAGGATATGGACGACAGCGTGAACCCGCTGGACGCAGGCCTGGCATGGACCATCGACCTGGTGAGCGAGCGTGATTTCATCGGCAAGGCGGCGCTGCAGGCCAAGGGCCAGAACGCCCAGTTCGTGGGCCTGATCCTGCGCGAAAAAGGCGGCGTGCTGCGCGCGCACCAGAAAGTCATTGCCGCCAGCGGCGAAACCGGCGAGATCACCAGCGGCACCTTCAGCCCGACCATGCAGCAGGCGATTGCGCTGGCGCGCGTGCCGATGGGCGTGCAGCTGGGCGATACCGTGCACGTTGAAATCCGCGACAAGAAGCTGGCCGCCACCGTGGTGAAGCTGCCGTTCGTCCGTAACGGTAAAATCCTCGCTGCCTGACCCCAAACACACCCACAACCAGAACTGGAGCACACATGAATATCCCAGCAGACCTGAAGTACACCGAATCCCACGAGTGGGTACGCGCGGAAGCCGATGGCACCGTGACCGTGGGCATCACCGAATTCGCACAGGATGCACTGGGCGACATCGTGTTCGTGGAACTGCCGAAAGTCGGCGCCACCTTCACCGCCGGCGATGACGCCGCCGTGGTGGAATCGGTGAAAGCCGCTTCCGACATCTACGCGCCGCTGTCGGGCGAAATCACCGCCGTCAACGACGCCGTGACCGCCTCGCCTGAATCGATCAACGCCGACGCCTACGGCGCCTGGCTGTTCAAGCTGAAGCCGAGCGACGCTTCCGCCATCAACGGCCTGCTGGATGCTGCGGCATACGGCAAGACCACCGAAGGCTAAGTTCGTCGTCCCCGCGCAGGCGGGGACCCAGGTGGGCTGACGCGCCGCCTGGACACTCCTGGGTTCCCGCCTGCGCGGGAACGACTCTTTTCACTGCCCTGCCCTAATCGCCATGACCCGCACCAGCCTCTCCCAACTTGAAGCCCGCGATGCATTCATCGCCCGTCACATCGGCCCGGACGCCGCCGAACAGCAGCAGATGCTGGACGTCCTCGGCTACGCATCGCGCGCCGCGCTGATCGATGCCGTGGTTCCTGCCCACATCCGCAACAAGAGCGCGCTGCCGCTCGGCCAGTTCTACGAGCCGATGCCCGAGCAGGAAGCGCTGGCGAAGCTGAAAGGCATCGCAGGCAAGAACAAGGTGCTGAAATCGCTGATCGGCCAGGGCTACTACGGCACCCACACGCCGGGCGTCGTGCTGCGCAATATCTTCGAGAACCCGGCCTGGTACACCGCCTACACCCCATACCAGCCCGAGATCTCGCAGGGCCGCCTGGAAGCCATCCTGAACTTCCAGCAGGCCATCACCGACCTGACCGGCATGGGCATCGCCAATGCGTCGATGCTGGACGAAGGCACCTCGGCTGCGGAAGCGATGACGCTGATCCAGCGCGTGGGCAAGTCGAAATCGAAAACCTTCTACGTCGCCAACGACGTGCTGCCGCAAACGCTGGAAGTGGTGCAGACCCGCGCCGAGCCGCTGGGCATCACCGTCAAGACCTTCGACCCGGCCGAACTGGCCGGCGTGAGCGATGCCTTCGGCGTGCTGCTGCAGTATCCGGGCGTGAACGGCGTTGTGCGCGATTACCGCGCCGACGTTGCCACCGTCAAGGCCAACGGCGCAATGGTCGTCGTGGCAGCCGACCTGCTGGCGCTGACGCTGCTGACGCCCCCGGGCGAATGGGGTGCGGACGTTGTGGTCGGCAACTCGCAGCGCTTCGGCGTACCGCTGGGCTTCGGCGGTCCGCACGCAGGCTATATGGCCACCCGCGATGAATACAAGCGTTCCATGCCGGGCCGCCTGGTCGGCGTGACCGTGGACCAGCAAGGCAACACCGCCTACCGCCTGGCGCTGCAGACCCGCGAGCAGCACATCCGCCGCGAAAAAGCGACCTCCAATATCTGTACCGCACAGGTGCTGCTGGCCGTGATCGCGTCCATGTACGCGGTCTACCACGGCCCGCAAGGCCTGCAGAATATCGCAAAACGCGTGCACCGCTACACCGGCGTGCTGGCCGCCTACCTGCGCGGCCTGGGCTACTCGCTCGCCAGCGACAGCTACTTCGATACGCTGACCGTGAAGACCGACCGCGCGGACGCCATCCACGCTGCGGCTGTCGCCAACGGCATCAACCTGCGCAAGATCGACGCGAACCACGTGGGCGTGTCGCTGGATGAAACCACCGACCGCGACACCCTGGCCACGCTGTGGACCGTGTTCTCGACCGGCGTTGCCAATGCGAAGGCGCCGGACTTCGACGCCGTGGAAGCGGAAGTGCAGCGCGCCTTCCCTGAAGCGCTGGGCCGCAGCTCGGACTTCCTGACCCACCCGGTCTTCAACCGCTACCACAGCGAACACGAAATGCTGCGCTACCTGCGCTCGCTGGCCGACAAGGACCTGGCGCTGGACCGCACCATGATTCCGCTGGGTTCCTGCACCATGAAGCTGAACGCCACCAGCGAAATGATCCCTGTTACCTGGCCGGAGTTCTCGAACGTGCACCCGTTCGCGCCGAACGACCAGACCGTGGGCTACCGCGAAATGATCGCCCAGCTGGAAGAGATGCTGTGCGCCGTTACCGGCTATGCCGCCGTGTCGCTGCAGCCTAACGCCGGCTCGCAGGGCGAGTACGCGGGCCTGCTGGTCATCAAGAAGTACCACGAGTCGCGCGGCGAAGGCCACCGCAATATCTGCCTGATTCCATCGTCGGCGCATGGCACCAACCCGGCATCGGCCAGCATGGTCGACATGCAGGTGGTGGTGACGGCCTGCGACGAGAACGGCAACGTGGACCTGGCCGACCTGAAAGCCAAGGCCGAGCAGCACAGCAAGAACCTGGCCTGCGTGATGGTAACTTACCCGTCCACCCACGGCGTGTTCGAAGAAGGCATCAAGGAACTGTGCGAGATCGTGCATTCGCACGGCGGCCAGGTGTACATCGACGGCGCCAACATGAACGCGCTGGTCGGCGTGGCTGCGCCGGGCGCTTTCGGCGGCGACGTTTCGCACCTGAACCTGCACAAGACCTTCTGCATTCCGCACGGCGGCGGCGGCCCCGGCGTCGGCCCGATCGGCGTGGGCGCGCACCTGGCGCAGTTCCTGCCGAACCAGCGTTCCACCGGCTATGCGCGCAATGAGAACGGCATCGGCGCCGTATCGGCCGCGCCGTTCGGCTCCGCGTCGATCCTGCCGATTTCGTGGATGTACATCGCGATGATGGGCGGCGAAGGCCTGACCGCGGCGACCGAAACCGCGATCCTGAACGCCAACTACATTGCACGCCGCCTGGCGCCGCACTTCCCTGTGCTGTATTCGGGCCACGACGGCCTGGTGGCGCACGAGTGCATCCTGGACCTGCGTCCGCTGACCGACAAGACCGGCATCAGCAACGAGGACGTGGCCAAGCGCCTGATGGACTTCGGCTTCCACGCCCCGACCATGAGCTTCCCGGTGCCGGGCACGCTGATGATCGAGCCGACCGAGTCCGAAGCGAAGGCTGAGCTGGACCGCTTCATCGATGCGATGATCACCATCCGCGGCGAGATCGCCAAAGTGGAAAGCGGCGAATTCGACAAGGCGGACAACCCGCTGAAGTTCGCGCCGCACACCGCCGAAGTGCTGACCGCCGACGTCTGGGAGCGCAAGTACTCGCGCGAAGTGGCCGCCTATCCGGTGCCATCGCTGCGCAAGGCCAAGTACTGGCCGCCGGTCGGCCGCGCCGACAACGTGTACGGCGACCGTAACCTGATGTGCGGCTGCGCCCCCATCAGCGCTTACGAGTAAGCAATAAAGTCTGACACCAGAGTGCCTGACCCCATGGTGTCAGTGACACCTTGGGGTCAGGCACCGTATGTCAGTTTCACAGGGGTACGCTGGCGGCATGGGCCGCCAGTGGCTGCCCGTCCACGCCGAACTGCAGCCACTTTCCGCCAACGCTGAAGGCGTTGACGCCGCCGTCCGGCGCCGAGGCCAGCACCGCACGTTCGCGCGTCAGCATCCTGGGGGCTCCCCAGGCGCCGCGCTTGGGCCGCGACACCATCCATAACGCCTGTTCCGCATCAGCCCAGGCCAGGTGCTCGGCACAGCTGTCCTGCGCCGCCCACAGCAGGCGCGCGTCCGATGTTTCGGAGACCAGCTGCGGCACGCCGTTGCCGCCACGGTAGACAACAATCCGGTCGCCCGCCGCAAACAGGTCCGGCACGTTGGGCACCACGCCAGCCGCCAGCCGGAAACTGGCCGCGTCGGCAGGCAGTCCCGCATATTGCACTTCCACCTTCCAGCCGAAGGCTTCGGGGAAGGACGAGAAGCGCAGGCCTTCGCAGCCGCGCGGACACAGTGCCCACAAGCCCGGCAGGCGGAAACAGCCCACCGCGTAACCTGCCGCGCCGTCCATGCCGTCCGGCGTGCGCAGGGCGCGCGCGGGCACGAAGGCGGCGGCGGCGTTCAGGTACCAGTGACGTTCCTCGCCCTCGCACTGGCCGGTCACCAGCAGCAGTGGCGGCGCTCCGGCCTGCAGGGGACCGAAATCGAGGCGGCTGACCTGCGTGCCTTCCGGCAGCACGGCCTGCTGCGCCCCGCGCATGGCGGCCAGCCAGCCTTCGTCATCCAGGCCGCAAGGCAGGCCGCAGGCCACATGCAGGCGATGCTGCCCTTCGCGGTCGATGGTGCTGACGGCCAGCACGATGCGGCCGTCGCCCATCTGCCGCACGTCGGCGCAGGCCACGCGCAGGCTGCCGCTGGCCTGCAGCGCAGTACTCAGGCATACCCGGCGCCAGCCGCGCTCCACGCTGAAACGCATCAGGTGCAGGCGCTGGTCGGCATCGGTGCGGAACAGCAGCGGCTGGCCCACATGGTCCACGGCGGCAAAGAATGGGCCGCCCTGCCCGCAATCGTTAATCTTCATGCCAGCGCAGCACAGGTTCGATGGCCGCGGCAAGGCGCGCCACCAGCACTCCCTGTACGGCGCCCAAGCCCACGGTGCCGTGTTCCCACTGGTGGCTGATGCGCTGGATATTCATCAGGTGCTGCAGCGGGTCGGAGACGATATAGGCGCCCGCCGTGCGCGCGTCCATCACGGGCGGCGCCTTGCGCGGCCGTGCCACCACATGCACCCGGCCGTCGGTTCCGGCAATGCACTGCACCCGCAGCGACCATTGCAGCGTGGCGCGCGCCCAGCCCTTGCCGAGATGCAGGCTGCGGCCGTCGGCCAGGGTCTGGCTGACCGAATCCCATTCATAGCGCATCAGCGAGCCGTGGATGTCCACCGTCAGGCGCGGAATGCCGGCCATGTCCGGCTGCTCGGACAGCACCACGCTGAATTGCAGGTCCTGCTCCGATTCGCGCGCGTGCGAGGTGGGGCCCGCTTGTTGCCATGCAAGCAATACATGATCGCGGTAATGCCAGCCCGCCTTGCCTTCCACAAACCGGGCGCGCTGGCCGCCGAGCAGGCTGGCCCCGGTCCCTGACTTTTCGTTGACGCTGTCTTCCCGGTCCAGGCGGCCATCGCTCTCCGGCTGCGAAAACAGGAAATCGGGCAGGCTGTTCAGGCGGTCCTGCAGCGGGTCCATCAGCAAGGGCTTCAGGTAGCGTTGCAGGAATTCGTCGCGGTCGGCATAAGGACGTTCAATGACCATAGTATTTTCTTGTGGGAACATTAATATTCCTGTTATAAAGGCATGACACACTGTATCGAGCACAACGGTTGCCAGCCTTCCGGAAACCTTCCGGAGGTCTAAGCGGTTGATTTAAAAGAACTTTGATTTTCGGATGGCGTTTGCATGGATCCCCGCGGTTTTCGTTTCGGCGACTGGCAAGTAGATGTGCAAGGCAATGCGCTGAGCGACGGCAGCACCCGCACCCAGCTCGAACCGCGCGTCATGGACGTGCTGCGCTACCTTTGCCGCCATGCCGGCGCCGTGATTCCGGCCGAGGAATTGCTGCAGGCCGGATGGGGTACGGCCGAGATGGGCGACAATCCGGTGCACAAGGCCATCGCCCAGCTGCGCCGCGCACTGGGCGACTCCAGCACAGAACCGCGCTATATAGAAACCGTCCGCAAACGGGGCTACCGGGCCATTGCCGAGGTGCACGACGACGAGCCGGCCGCCGGGGTGTGGCAGAACGGCTCGCCTTTCCGCGGCCTGGAAGCCTTCCAGGAAACCCACGCCGCCATCTTCTTCGGCCGCATGCACGCCATCGCCCGGCTGCGCGAACTGGTGGTCACGCAGGCCACCGAGGGCTGCGCCATGGCCCTGGTGCTGGGGCCTTCCGGCGCCGGCAAGACTTCGCTGGTACGCGCCGGGCTGCTGCCCCAGCTGATGGAAAGCGACAGTTCGCCGGCGCCGGGCATCGCCCTCAGCAACCTGCTGCACCTGGATTGCGCCGATATCGGCGAAGGCAGCCTGTCCGAGGCGCTGGCCGCCGTGCTGGTGGAGGCGGAACTGGACGGCGACCTGCTGTTCGACGGCAGCAGCGCCGAGCAGCTGGCGCGCCGCCTGGAAGACGATCCGCAATCGATCATCGCCACTTTTGCGCGCGGCGCCACCAAACGCCGCATCGGCCTGTTCGTGGACCGGCTGGAAGCAATTTTCCGGGCGCCGCAGGCCGATGCCGCCCAGCGCCTGGCCTTCATCTCCCTGCTGGAACAGCTGGCGCGCGATGGCGGCCTGCTGCTGGTGCTGGCCTGCCGCAATGACTTCTATCCCGACCTGATCGAGCTGGCGCCCCTGATGGCACTGAAAGCGCGCGGCGGCCACTTCGACCTCGGCCCGCCCACCGGCGCCGAAATCGCGCAGATGGTGCGCGAACCGGCGCGCGCCGCGCAGCTGGGCTTTGAAAGCGATCCCGCCACCGGCGCCGGCCTGGATGATGTGCTGTGCGATGCGGCACGCGGCAATCCGGATACCCTGCCCCTGCTGCAGTACTGCCTGAACGAGCTGTATCGCCAGCGCAGCGAGGACGGCATGCTGCGCTTCGATGTGTTCCGCCAGCTGGGCGGCATCGAAGGCGCGCTGGGCGTACGCGCCGAGCAGGTTGTCAGCGCGCAGTCGGCGGCGCAGCAGGCTGCCCTGCCCCATGTGCTGTCGCTGCTGGTGAACGTCGGCGAAGAACAGGGCGCTGTCACCGGGCGCCGTGCCGCCTGGTCTTCGCTGCATGGCGACGCCGCGCGCGAACTGGTGCGCGCCATGGTGGAAAACCGGCTCTTCGTCAGCGAACTGTCGGCCGGCGTGCCCAGTTTCGGCGTGGCCCACGAAGCACTGCTGCGGCGCTGGCCGCGCGTGGCCGAATGGATCGAACAGCACCGCCACGCGCTGCAGGTGCGCACCCGGCTCGGCGCCCAGGCCGAACGCTGGGCGCTGGCCTCCCGCCCACGCGACCTGCTGCTGCCGCCGGGCAGCCAGGTCAACCAGGCGGCGGCCCTGCTGGCGCTCGACGGTTTTGCGCTCTCGCCGCTGGAGCGCGACTATATCGACAGCTCGCTCAAGCGCGTGCGGCTGGGCGAACGGATACGCATGGCGGCCATAGGCGCCATCTGCCTTCTCGCCATACTGGCGGCGGCGCTGGGACTGGCGGCGCGCGGCGCCCAGCTCAAGGCCGAAGCCCACCGCAAGGAGGCTGAGGGCCTGATGGGCTATATGCTGCGCGAATTTGTCAGCAGCCTGCGCCCCCTGGGCCGGCTCGACCTGCTGAACAGCATCAGCGAACGGGCCGAAAGCTATCTTTCCAGCACCGGCGCCGGCGACGCAGCCACCCAGCTGCAGCGTGCCGAAAGCCTGCAGCTGATCGCCGAAGTGGAAAGCGCCCGCGGCCACCAGGACAAGGCGGCAAGCACGCTGCACACCGCCCATGCCATGCTGACGGGGCTGGACCAGGGCAAGAGTACCGAGCGCGCCCTGCTGCTGGCCCTTGCCGGCAACGCCAGCCAGCAGGCCGAGATGCACATGGACAGGAAGGATCTGGACGGCGCACTGCACTGGATGAAGCAGCAGCTGGCCTACGCGCAACGCGCGGCCGAGGCCAGGCCGGATGACCGCGACCTGTGGATCCAGGTAGCGTATGCCCACAACGGAATCGGCGGCGTGCTGCTGCGCCAGGGCAAAAGCGAACAGGCGGCAGTGCACCAGGCAGCCTCGCTCGCCCAGCGCCGCCGCGCACTGGCGCAGGATCCGGACAACCGCAAACTGAAAGGCGACCTGGCGAACAATCTCTCCTGGCTGGCCGAAACGCGCAAGACCCTGGGCCAGTTCGACGCGGCCATGGCCCTGTTCCGCGAGGAGGAAATACTGCTGTCGGGGATACTGCAGGCGGCGCCGGAAGAATCGATGTGGGCTGCCCGCCTCGCCTACTCGGTCTACCACCAGGGCGAGCTTCTGCTGCGGGAAAAGAAGATGAAGGAAGCTGGCGAACGCCTGAATGAAGCTGCGCGGGTGATGGCGCGCATTTCGGCGCGCGACCCGAGCAACCAGCGCTGGCAGATGGACACACTCACTTTCCGTATCCGGGCCTTCGATGTGGAAGCGGCATCGCCCGCGAAGCTGGCGCGCCTCGAACAGCTGCTGCAGGAAACCCTGGCGCTCAAGGTAGCGGCAGCCGAAGCAGAACCCTGGCTGGCGTCCATACGGCGCCGGATCAAGGAAACCCGCAATGCGTATTGAGTTTTTTCCCCCACCGAAAGGTAAGTCATGTCCATAAAAAGAAGCGTATCGTTCCAGAACGTGCAGGTGAAGGCTGTGAAAGAGACCGATGCCTCCGGCAAGGTCATTTACAAGGTCGTCAGCGCCCAGCCCGAGCCGGTGGTCATCACCGCGGCCGACACCATCATTAACTACCAGCTGGTCGATACGGATGCCGACATCGTGTTTACCGGCATCACCATCACCCCGTCCAGCACCCAGTTCAGCAAGCCGACCATCAGCACCGACGGCAAGAACCTTACCCTCAGCGATATCAACACCCAGACCGGCGACTTCAGCCGCCAGTTCGAATTCAACGGGCAGCCTGAGGTCCGAACGGAGGTCGCGGCCAAGCTGGAGGAAGGCGGCAAGGATATCGAGAACCGCCCGCCACCACCACCGGCTGCGCCGTAAACCGGCAGCTGCTGTTAAGATGGGTGCTCCATCCACTGCCCGAGGGCCGCGATGAAGCAATCCACGAAAGCAGCGCTGGCCTCAGCGCTGCTGTTCCCGGGACTGGGGCAGCTGATTGTGCTGCGGCGCGTGCGCCGGGCCTGCCTCTTCCTGGTTCCCGCTGCCGCAGCCTTCTTCTGGCTGCTGGGCAGCGCGCTGCGGACGGCCAACGCCATCGCCGCGCAGATCGAGAGCGGCGCCCTGCCGCTCGACCTTACGCTGATTTCCGAACGCATTGCCGCCAGTGGCGGCGACGGCCTCGCTCCGCAGATTGCCGGCGGCATCCTGATCGGCGCATGGCTGGGCAGCATCCTCGATGCCCTGTTGACCCGACCATAAAGGAGAACGACATGAAACTGTCCTGCCAGGCGCTGGCCTGCATCCTGCTGCTGGCATCGGCCGCCGCCCATGCCCAGATCAAACGCACCGTGCTGCAGAAAGGCGATGTATCGGGCGAGAACCGGGAAGCGGTTGTGGCGCAGGTGGAGCTCGGTCCCGGAGTGAAGGCCGGGCGCCACACGCATCCGGGCGACGAAATCAGCTATGTGCAGGAAGGCGAAGGCGAGCTGCTGATCGACGGCGAGGCGCCGCGCAGCCTGAAGGCGGGCGACGCTTTCATCATCCCCGCCGGCAAGGTGCACGACGCGCACAACAGCGGCAGTGGCACCATGAAGCTGGTCGGCGTCTACGTGGTGCGCAAGGGCGAGCCGCTGGCCACCCCTGCCAGATAGACCGGCCGCGCGAATTCAGCCGCGTGCGGCGGGGAATGCCGGGCGCGCCGCCAGCATGTTCTGCCAGCGCGACCACCACAGCCATGCAAGCAAGGGCAGGCCTGCCAGGGTAATCCACATCCAGGGCAGGTGCGGCCCCAGCGCCGCCGCTGCCACGGCGGCCGCACCGGCGCCAACCATCGGCAGCAGCAGGGCGTTGCCGCCGTTGTGCAGCCTGGGCAGCGAGGCGTAGTCGCGCAGCACGAACGCCCCGGCGGCGAAGCCCAGCATCGTGATGGCCGGCATTGCGTGAGGAATCCAGAGACTGCGTGTGGCGAGCATCGCGGCGCCCGCAATCACCACTATCGACAGCAGCCAGGTGAAGACGAAGTACTTTGCCAGCGCAATGCCGAGCACGCGGTTGAAATCCGGCGCGGCGGGCGCGCCCGGCGATAGCCGCAACAGGCCCTGCTCCCCTGCCGTGCGCTGGAGCGTCAGGCGCTGCTGCACGGGAAACAGCAGCGCCGGCAGCAGCGCGAACGGCACCACGAAGATGTTAACAAATTCGTAGGCCTTGCTGCCGAGGGGATTGCGGCCGGTGCTCAGGAACACCAGGCCCAGAACCAGCACACAGGTGAGCACGGAACCCAGCTGGGCGCGCGGTCCCAGCGCATGCAGCAGCATGGCTTCCTGGCTGGCGACCTCCCGGCGCATCTGCACATCTTGCTCAAAGCGCCGCCAGTATGGCCTGTTCAGCAGCGCAAGCAGTTTGCGCCCCACACGCCCTTCCTGGCCTGGCGTGAGGCTGCCCTCGTTCAGCCTCGCGGCGCTGCGCAGCAGGCGGGCGTGCCACGCGTGGTGGCGGTCGCCGCCGGCCGGGAACAGCTGCGGCAGCAGGAGTGCGGATAAGACGGCATTCAGCGCGAGGCCCGCCGCTACCAGCCCGGCTGCGCCCAATGCCCCGGCAAGCCAGCCTGCGGCTTCGAAGATGCTGCCGGAAGCGAGCGAGTTCAGGATGATGAGGGCGAGCGGCAGGTAGGCAAGCGCATGGAAGCGCTGCACGGCGATTACATACAGCAGGAAGGCGGCAAAACCGCACAACAGCAGGCCGAAATGGCCCAGCAGCAGGCTGCCCACGGCGGCCGCCAGCAGGCTGACCACGATCCACAGCAGGCAGGTGAGGCGCAGCAGGCGCAGGCGCAGGCGCGGCACCAGCACCGCGTTGGCCGGATGGCTCTGCAGCACCGCGCTGCGCACGAACAGGCCCCACCAGACGAACACGATGCACAGCGCAACCGATGCCGCCACCATCGAGGTCGCGCGCCAGTTGCGGGTAAAGAGCAGCACCGCAGCCGGTGCGCCGGCCACGATCGCGGCCAGCAGCGCGGTAAACCAGAGCTGGCTTCGCTGGCGCTGTTCCTGCCAGGGTTGTATCAGTATTGCCTGCCAGGCGCTCATTTCGTCACCTCCACGAACAGGTCTTCCAGGCCGATGCTTTCGACGCGCACCTTGCCGCCCAGCGCAGCCGCTTCTTCATCGCTCAGGCGCGCGACGATGCTCATGGTGCCATTGCGGTCCTGCTCGCGGCTGATTTCCCCGGCCACGCGCAGCGCCGCCAGCTCGTTTGCGGCGCCTACGATACGGCGCGCGCTGCCAAGCAGTTCGTCCAGCGGCGATTCCAGCGCGATGCGGCCGTCCTTCAGGAAAGCGAGGTCGATCGCCACGCGCTCCAGGTCGGACAGGATGTGCGTGGAGAACACCACCGTGGTATCGCGCTCGATCACGCCGTCGATCAGCTCGCGCAGGAAGTCGCGCCGCCCCACCGGATCGAGGCTGGCCACCGGCTCGTCCAGCACCAGCAGCGACGGGTCATGGGCCAGGGCACGAATGATGGACAGGCGCTGCTGCTCGCCGCCGGACAGCCGTTCGATCGGCTGGCTGCGCGCCGAGGCGGGCAGCCAGCGCTCCAGCAGGCTGTTCACCTTGGCCTCGTTCCAGCGCGGATACTGGGCGCGGAAATAGGCCAGCAGCTGCACCGGCGTAAGCCAGTCGAACAGGTCCGATTTCTGCGGCACATAGCCGATGCCCGCGCGCGCCTGTTCGCTCAGGCCCTGCGCCACGTTTTCGCCGAACAGCGCGGCGCTGCCGGCCTCCGTTTCGCGCAGGCCAAGCATGCATTCGATCAGCGTGGACTTGCCGGCGCCGTTGCGGCCCAGCAGGCCGACCACGCGCCCTGCTTCCACATGCCAGTCCAGGCCGCGCAGGATCTGCTGGCTGCCGAAGGATTTGCTGATGCCCTTGAGGGCGACGATTGGGCCGTTCATTTGGACTCCTTGAGGATCTTCTTGAAAAGGGAAAGCACGGATTCGGGATCGAGTTCGAGTTCGCGGGCCTGCTGCGCCGCGCGTTCCAGCGCGGGCCGCAGCAGCTCTTCGCGCGCGGGCGGACGTTCGCCACGGCCGGCGACCTGCATACCCTGGCCGCGGATGCGCTGGAACAGCCCCTCGCCTTCGAGCATGTTGTAGGCTTTGGACACGGTCATGGGATTGACGGCCAGCGCCTGCGCCACGTCGCGCACGGATGGCAGCAGGTCGCCCGGCGCCAGCGCGCCGGCTGCGATCAGGCGCCGCGCCTGCTCGACCAGCTGGCGGTAGATCGGATCGGAGGAACCGGTCGCGATCGAAAACAGCATGGATGAATGTTGGGTCATAATGTGTATATCTGTATTAGTTGATTAATACAGTATACACATGCAAACGCCCTGTCAAGCAAAAAAAAACCGCGCCGTAGCGCGGTTGTTTTTCAGTCCCGTTTTTTTCAGTCCAGTTTCGCCGCGTGTTCGCGGGTGGCGTGGAAGGTCAGTTGCGGCCAGCGTTCCTGCGTGAGGCGCAGGTTGACGCCGGAGGTTGCGAGGTAGGCCATATTGCCCGCCGCGTCGTAAGCCACATTGTGGCCCAGCGAGGCTTCGAAATCGGCCAGCGCCTTCTTGTCGTCGCTGCTCACCCAGCGCGCGCTGCTGATGCTGGTGCCTTCGAATACGGCATCCACGCCGTACTCGTTCAGCAGGCGGCTCGCCACCACTTCGAACTGCAGCACGCCGACCGCGCCCAGCACCAGCTCACCGCCCTGCACCGGCTTGAAGACCTGTACCGCGCCCTCCTCGCCCAGCTGCTGCAGGCCCTTGTGCAGCTGCTTGATCTTCAGTGGATTGCGGATGCGCACCGAGCGGAAGAAGTCGGGCGCGAAGTATGGAATGCCGGTGAACTGCAGCATCTCGCCTTCCGAGAAGCTGTCGCCGATCTGCATATTGCCGTGGTTCGGCAAGCCGATGATGTCGCCGGCATAGGCTTCTTCCACCTGCTCACGGGAGGATGCCATGAAGGTGACGACGGAGGACACTTTCACTTCGCGGTTCAGGCGCAGGTGCTTGACCTTCATGCCGCGCTCGAAACGGCCGGAACACACGCGCAGGAAGGCGATGCGGTCGCGGTGCGCCGGGTCCATATTGGCCTGGATCTTGAACACGAAGCCGGAGAACGGCTGCTCGGTCGGCGCCACGCTGCGCACCGTTGCATCACGCTCGCGCGGCGGCGGCGCCCAGTCCACCAGCGAAGACAGGATCTCGCGCACGCCGAAGTTGTTGATGGCGGAGCCGAAGAACACCGGGGTCTGCACGCCGGACAGGAACTCTTCCAGGTTGAAGGGATGCGAGGCGCCGTGCACCAGCTCCACTTCCATGCGCAGCTGGTCCATCTCCAGCGGGAACATCTCCTGCAGGCGCGGATTGTCGATGCCCTTGATGATCTCGAAGGCGCCGTCGGCGCGCTCTTCGCCGGCCTTGAACAGCATCACCTCGTCGTTCAGCAGGTGGTACACGCCGCGGAAGTTCTTGCCCATGCCGATAGGCCAGGTAACAGGCGCGCACTGGATCTTCAGCACGGATTCCAGTTCGTCCAGCAGCTCCAGCGGATCGCGCGTTTCGCGGTCCAGCTTGTTCATGAAGGTGACGATGGGCGTATTGCGCATGCGGCAGACGTCGAGCAGCTTGATGGTCTGCGCTTCCACGCCTTTTGCAGCGTCGATCACCATCAGGGCCGAGTCCACGGCCGTCAGCACGCGGTAGGTATCTTCCGAGAAGTCCTGGTGGCCCGGCGTGTCGAGCAGGTTGATGATGTGGTCGCGGAATTCGAACTGCATCACCGAGGAAGCCACGGAAATGCCGCGCTGCTTCTCGATCTCCATCCAGTCCGAGGTGGCGTGGCGCGCGCTCTTGCGCGCCTTCACCGTGCCGGCCATCTGGATCGCGCCCGAGAACAGCAGCAGCTTTTCGGTCAGCGTGGTTTTACCGGCATCCGGGTGGGAGATGATGCCGAAGGTGCGGCGGCGCTGCACTTCGCGCGCGATCAGCGCCGGGGTCTTGGCGCTGCTGGAATCTTGGCTTGTTACTTCAGTATCGTCGGACATGATGGCGGCCACTCAACGGCTCGGCAGGAAAACCTGCGATTTTACCGTTTTTTGGCCGCCTCCGGGTGGAAATCAGTCGCCCTTCACGCGCCGCCAGCCTACCGGGTGGGCGCCTTCCGAGTCCAGTTCCGTGATCGGACGGGTCAGGGTTTCGCCCTTGGCGGTGGTGGTGATCATCTTCAGCTGGCCGTTCGGCAGGCGGATGATGATGAAGCCCACCGCCGCCGAGGTATTCGACAGCGTGCCGCCGACCACCGTGCCGTTCACGCCGCTGCCGTTGCACACATCCACCGCATAGGCATTGCTGGTGCCGCCCACCGAGCAGGAGGAGCTGGAAGTCGGGATGTTGGTGACGACATTGGCCACGCCGCTGACGATGCGCGGGTCGATGTTCATGCGCTCGCCCGCATTCAGCTTCCAGTCGAAGTACCAGCCCGCCTTGGTGCGCAGGTCGGCCTTGTCTTCCTTGATCTCGTACACATTGCTGTTGCCGCCGCCCGTGCTCACCAGCGTCTGCTTTTCCATGCTGCTGCCGCGCAGGTCCACCAGCGCGCCCTGGTCCTTCAGCAGGTAGAGGCTCTGCACATCGGTATTGGTGGTGTCCGGCACGTCCAGCAGGCGGCCGGTGCCGACCAGCACCACGCGCTGCGCAGTCTTCGTGCCGTCAGTGCCCTCGATGGCGCACAGCGTCACGTCTGGCCGTGTGGTGATGGGCTGCTGCGGGCCGGTATCGCCCAGCTTCATCACCGTGCCGCCGCCGGCGCCGGTGAAGTCGAAGCGGAACAGGCGGCCCTGGTTGTCGCCGCCGTAGATATAGGTCACGCGCGGGTCGGTCTGCGGATCTTCCGTAATGGCCGTAATCTTCGCCAGGCCGCTCGGCGTGGTGGTGTTGTCCGAGGCATCGGTCAGGATCTCCTGGATCAGGGCGCCCGTCTGCACATTGACCACGTACAGCCTGCCCCGGCCGTCGCCGGTGTCCACATTGTCCGTGCCCGGCACGTTGTTGTAGCCGGAGGTGAGGAACACGGCCCAGGTGCCGTCCGCCAGCGTGCCGAATTGCGGATTACCGAAGCTGAGGCCCATATTCGGCTGTACATTGCCGCATACATCGGCATCGGCGCAGATTTCCCATAGCTGTTTGGGATTGTCCGGATCCGTGATGTCCAGCGCGTAGTAGCCGCGGCCGCCGCCGTTGTAGCCCGCCACCAGCACCGTATGCCAGGCGCCGCCGAAGTAGACATCGCCCACTTCCGGCGCACCGTCGGTGGTGAACTGGTGATTGGTTGCATAGGTGGTGCTGGCCAGCTTGTACAGCTTGTTCATCGTAACGCGCGGCACGTAAGCCCAGAGTTCCTCGCCGTCATCCGCATTGAAGGCATGCAGCATGCCGTCATTGGCCGCGGTGAACACGGTGGCATGGGTGCGGGCCTTGGCGGTCGCCACCTTCCAGGCCTGGTAGCCGTTCAAGGTGTAGTCCTTGCGCGGATCGCGCACATAGGCCGGGCGCGAGGAAGCGATATCGCCCAGCACCACGGGAATCGAGGGCGAGGTGGGCGACGGCGAATAGGCGCGGAAGATGGTGTCGTTCGCATATTGCTGCTGGCCGCGCAGCCAGTTCACCAGGTTCGTGCCGCTGTTGACGATGGCGCGGTCCGAGGCTGACAGCAAGGTGCATTGCGACAGCAAGGTGCATTTATCGGTGAACCATGGCTTCTCCACCGTCATGGTGCTGAACAGGAAGTTAGCCGGGGTGCTGCCGCTGGTGCCGGCCGCGTTCCACATATAGATCTTGCGCGTGTCGCTGCTGGCATCCACCTGGTGGCCCAGCGTATCGTTGGTGGTCCATTCCGGCGTCAGGCTCACATTGCCGTTGGTGATGTCGATCTTGCGCTTGTTCAGCTCACCGTACCATTTCACCGTGGTGAAGGTATCGGAGAAGATATCGTTGTCCTGCTGCGAAATGTTCGGGGTGGAGGTTGCCGCCGACGACGCCGCGCCCAGCGTGACCTGCATATTGGCCAGCGCATCGCTCAGGCCTTCCACCACTTCCTTCGGCTCGTTCGCGCTGAAGTATTTGCCGTGGCCATTGATGGCCGCGTGCCACAGGTCGTCCACCCGCTCCTGCACCGTGTTGCCGGTGTTGGTGACGTCCGGATTCGGCCAGGTGTAGGCGCCGCCGCCGTTCCATGGGCAGCCGTTGGTCACGCCCGTGATCAGGTTGTAGAAGTCGCCGCCGACCTTGGGCGCGGTGTCGTAGTTCTTCTCGTAGGTCATCACGCCGTCCATGCCCAGGCCCAGCGTGTAGGTGTTCATGTGCAGGTGGGTGTTGTCGCCGTCGCCCGCCGGCACCTGGCCCGGCTTGCTCATGTCCGGCTCCAGGTCGGGCCGCAGCGATACCGTGCTGTTCGAGGAACCGCCGTTGTACCAGTGCAGCGCCACGTCGGCAATCGAGGGCTGGGATTGCGAACGCGGGTCGACGCAGCCGCGCGAAGCCAGGCAGAAGCGGCTGGGCTGGTCGGTATTGTCGTTGCTGGTCACGTTGTTGGTGGTGCTGCCGTTCCAGTAGCCGTCTGTGGTCAGGATCAGGAAGTTCTGCTGGCAGGGATACTGGATCACCTCCTGCCCCGCCGCATAGTTGTAGGGCGAGAGATTGGCGAACATGCGGCCCACATTGTCCATCGCCGTGCGGATCGGGGTGGAACCGCTGGTGGTGGTGTTATACAGCGTGGTGTACCAGTTGGAGCGCGCAGTGCCGGAGAATTCCGCCGGCTTCAGGTCGATGGCGCCGGCAGCGCCGGCCTGCGACAGGCGCACATAGCCCACGCGGTAGTCGCTGGTAATCGCGGCGAAGGCGATGCCGACCGAAGTCTTCATCATTTGCAGGCGGCTCTTGTAGTAGGCGTACCAGTTCGCGAAGTTGGTCATCTCTTCTTCGTAGGTACACACGCCCGCCTGCGCCACGCAATCCACGCGGTTGTTTTCGCGCGGGTAGGTTTGGCCCGGCAGCAGGTTCACGCGGATAAAGGCGGTGGCGCCGGTCTGCGTGGTGGCGATGGCGGTGGCCGTTGCGGGCAGCGCCTCCTTCATGCTGGCGGAAGCCGTGAAGGCCATGCCCAGGGTGCCGCTGTTGGACAGCGTGCCTGTCAGGGCCACGTTGTCCGCCGCGCCGCTCGCGCTGTTGATGACGCATACCGTACTGGACGACTGCGCGGCGCATACCGGCGTCACCGAATCGCCGCCGATATAGGCGCGGATATTGTTGATGTTGGCATTGTTGATCGCGGTGCGGACCGTGGAAGCCACCGTGCTGCTGGTCTTGTTGTTGCCGAGATTGACCGACGAGAACAGCGTGGTGGCGCCGAACTTCAGGGTGCTCAGCTTGGGCGTGCCGCTGTTCGGCGTCTTGTTGCTGAAGGTGATCAGCGCAGTCGGCGGGAAGCCGGAGGTGGCGGCCGTGGTCTGGACTTCGGGGCGCGTCAACAGGATGCCCCAGCCAACGCGCGAGGCGGGATCGGTGGCATCGCTGTAAGGGGTGCAGGTATCGACCGTCTTGGTGCCGGTGCAGCTGACCGGAATCACCACCACCACGTTATCGGTGGACAGCGGAATGCTGTACTGCGAGCAGGACGGCACGCCGGACAAGGCCGAGGTACGCACGCAGGCCAGGTAGCCGGTGGTGGCGGCCGCTCCCTTGCCCTTGTCGATAATCGATTTCGCCAGTTGGTTTGCCAGCGCGGCCTGGTTGGCCGGCGTTTTGGTGCCGTTGGCGGCAGTCACGGCGCCATTGCTGATCAGCGTGGTCGCGCCGCCCGGGTCCTGCACCTTCACTTCCGTGATCTGCATCGAGGAAGTGGACACGGAAGCGCCGATGCTGATGGTGCCGAACACCACGTTCGCTCCGGTCGGCTGCGAATAGCGGGGATAGATATACGTCCCCACGCGTTTGGCCTGGCAGGTGGTCAGGGCGCGGCTGTTACACCAGCGCACCTTGGCGGGCACCGGGAAGCCGCTGGGCGCCGCGGCGCCGGGCGACACGGCGGTGCAGACCGTCATCGTCTCGTCCTTGCAGTACTCGGCAACGGCGATATTGAAGTAGTAAGGGCTGGTGGTGATGGCCGCGGACGCGGTGTAGGTATTGTCCGGATAGCTGTAGGTTGCCGTGTTCACGCGGCAGTCGCTGCTGTCGGCCGAATTGCACCATTTGAGGTCCGGGAATTCGGTGAGCAGGTTGATATTGGTGTCGCTGTTGCCCGACAGGTTCACGTTCTGCTTGCCGAAGCCGTCGCTCGGCACCACCGTCCAGCCGGTGGTCTGGTCCGAATTCATCTCGGCATAGTAGGTGCCGTCCGACTTGATCGGCGGCGTATAGCGGATGCGCGGATTGTAGTACTGGCGGTTGAAATCGGGGCTCATGAAAGGCGGCATGCCCACCTTGCAGCCGGTGAGGCTGCCCAGCGCCAGCGTGAGGCGGGTGCGGCAGATGGAGTCGTCCACATAATCCGGCGTATAGGTCTGGTCCATCGAGCCGGAGTTATCGAACAGCAGCATCAGGTTGGGCTTGACCGCGCCGGTGCCGGCAAGGTTCAGCAGCGGCACCTGGGCGATCTGCGTTACGCCGGCCATGGCGGCGGCAGGCAGGACGGCCAGCGCCAGCAGCAGGCGCGCAAGCATGGGTAAAAAACAGGATGAGATAAATGTCTTCATAGCTTAAGGCCCCATCATGACAACTGCCTGATTCATTACGTTGCCGCCGCGCGGGCCGCTGATGCGTGTGGTGATGACGTAGTGCAGCTGCGGCTTGCCCTGGTAGGCCGGCGCATCGGACGACAGGCTGTCGCCCACGCGCGTTTTGGCCTGCACCTTCTGGCGGGCCGCCGTCTGCACGCAATTATTGGTCGCCGTGTTGTACGCGCCCTGCTCCATGCACATGCGGTGGATCACGTACTGGATGGTGTTCGGATTCTCGGCAGTGGGGGCGATGGTGACTGCGCCGTTCCAGAAGGCGGGATTGCTCACGCCCTGCGCCGGGTCCGGATTGGCGGTGGCCACATAGCCCGCGGCAGGCACATTCACCCACAGCTCATTGCGGTCCACGCGCGAATTGAGCCACTGGTAAGCACGGTGGATGCCCAGGTCGGCCGCCTTGCTCAGCGAGTTCTCGTAAGCCAGGTTGGAGGCCGTCATGGTGGTGGAATTGGTGGAGCGCAGCAGGTAGACGGTACTGATCATCATCACTGCCAGCATGATCAGCATGACCGGCAGCGCAATGCCCTTCTGGTTGGCGGCTTGCCGCATCATGGCCTCCATCCCGCATTGCGGATCGGGACGATCGTTTCGAATACCCGGTAGCGGTAGCAGGTCCAGCTCACGGGATCGCCGGGCACGGCCAGGTCAACCTGCACCGGCACGGCGGCCACGGAGGCTGGCGCATTGCCGGCGAAAACCGTCAGCATGGCCGGCGTCACCGTGCAGGTGGCGGCACCGGCCGCAGGACGTTCCGGCATCGTGCTGCGCGCCACCACGGCAATGCGCACCGCGGCCACGCGCTGGAAGTCGCCCGCGCTGCCCACCGTCAGGTCGTTGTCGGCATCGACCATGGTGGAACTCCACTGCGTGACCTGCATGCCGTCATTAGGCGTGAAGGCCGGGCCAACGCGCGTATCGAAGCCGTATTGCGCCTTCAGCGACACCACATTGTCGATCACGGCCTGCGGGGCCTGCGACGCGCCGGCAAGGTCGGTGGCGCGCAGGCGCAGGGTGCTGCCGTTGATCGACCAGGTATGGAAGGAGAGCTTATCGGCGCGGCCGAGCACAAAAATACGCGCCTGCAGGCCGGTATAGTTGGTGGGCAGCGTGCCGGCGTTGAAACGGTAGGCGCCACTGGCTTCGATCCTCAGGTTCGAGGAATCGGGCGTGGCGCTGACCTGGGCAATGCTGCAGTCCAGGCCTGCCGGTTCCGGCGCCACCACCACCACGTCGCCGCGGTTGAAGCCGAAAGGCAGCGGCGAGTCGGTGCTGAGGATGCTGCCGCCCGCATAATTGTCCTTCAGGCGCACCGACCCCACACCGCTCATGGCGCTGCCGGAATACAGGGACAGCACGTCGGGCTCGTTGCCATTGTTCTGGATGATGACGGGCGCCAGCGGCGTGATGTCGGCGCCGCCGCGCTTCACGGTCGCGAGCTGGAAGCCCTCGTTGTCCGCCAGCGCGGTATTGCAGCCGCTGACCAGTTCATCGTTCAGGCCCCAGCCGGCCTGGGATGCGTCGCTGTTGATGGAGAACAGCGCCAGCATGCCGTTCTGCATGGAGTCCGAGCCGCCGAGCGAGGCGGACTTGTTCTGCTCCGAGCTCACCATCAGCCGGGTGGCGAACATCACGGCGAGCAGGCCCACCACCACGCTGACCATCAGCTCCACCACGGAGAAGCCGCGCATGCGGCCGGGATTCGGCAAGGGCTTCATAGCTTGGGCAGGTTGATGTAGGAGGTAAGGCGGTGCCGGTTCTCGGCCTCGTTGGCCTTGCGCTTCCAGCTGATCTCGATATCGACGCGGCTGCGCAGGGGGTCTTCCTGCACCACGGCCACGCGGACACGCGCGGAAGGAATCGCGCTTTTCGTCTCCGCCATCCAGGGTTCGAGCTCTTCCGGCGGCTGAGCGTCGAGCGCCACCTGGTAGTTCGCGAGGTTGGCGACGTCGTTGCTCATCACGCCGATCAGCTTGTCGGCGGCAATAGTGGCCTCGGCGCGCTGGCCCGCATCGGACAGCGCCGAATAGGCGCGCGCCTGCAGGCCGATGGTGCCCAGCAGGCCAATGCCGAGGATGATGATGGCGATCAGCACTTCCAGCAGTGCCACGCCGCCCTGTTTTTTCATTGGCGCCTTCATTGCGGGCAGGCCCGTGAATCGCCGGCCGCGACGCCGGGGTTGCACTTCACCGCCATGCCGGCCAGCGTGAGCACCAGTGAAGTCGGCAGGATTTCATTGGCATAGCGCGAGGCGGGATTCAGGCGGATCTGCGTGAGGCGCGTGTCCACCGTGGTGTCGGCCCAGCCCAGCTCCGTGAAATAGGCGGCAGTGGCGCCCTCCGGCGTCAGGACAGGCGCAATGACCTCTGACTTGGGCAGCTGCGACGCGGAGCGCAGCAGCGACTTGAATCCGTTCGCGCCCTCCGGATCGTTGGCGGCAACGGCCGCCGTGGTGGACCAGTTGCCCAGCGCGTCGTTGCATGGCGTGCCGGGCACGGGGAAGCAGATGTCCACCTGCCAGTCATACTGGCCGTTGGCATTGGCGCTCAGTACCAGGCGGCTGCGTGCGTTGTGCCGCACGGCTTCGCGGCGCGCCGTGTTCAGGCCCTCCGCGTAGAACTCGTGCGCGGAACGGGCCTTGTGCATGCTCACCCAGTTGTTCATGGCAGGCACACCGAGGGCCATCAGGATGCCGAGGATGGTCAGGCCGACCATCAGCTCGATCAGCGTGAAGCCGCGCTGTGGCGCCCGATGTGCTGTTAATTCGTGCATTGCCCGCTCTTGCGGTCTACCCAGCAGCCGGCCGTGATGCTCCAGCCGGTCGGGACGCTGGTGGTGGCGCGGTTGCCGTTCTGGTCGATGGTGTAGGCAAAGCCGGCCAGCTTGCCCTTGCCCGTTGCGGTCAGGGTATAGGTGGAGGCCGTGGCATTGCTGATGCTGTAGTCGAAGTAGGTGCCGTTCTTCGGGAAGGACGGGTTGTCCGCTGCCGTAAAGCCGGCGTAGCTGCGGGTGTTCGACCAGTGCTGCTCGGCCACCGGCTGCGCCGCGCCCAGCGCCACGAAGGCTTCGTTCAGGCGCGAACGGGTAACGTAGTCGTTATAGGCCGGCAGCGCGACGGCGGAGAGAATGGCCACGATCACAACGGTGATCATCACTTCAATCAGCGTAAAGCCCTGTTGTACGCGTTTCATTGCTGCCTGCCCCCGGAGTTTGTGCATTATGGGAACAGTCTAGCGGGGCAAGCTTGCATTTCCCTGAGGAAACCCTGACAAAACCCTGACAAAAGGAAATTAAGGCGCAAGCGCGTTGGGAAATTGCACGGTAAACAGGGCGCCCTGCCCGCTGGCGGGCGTATCGATCGCTACGGTGGCGCCGTGGGCGTGGGCGATGTCGCGCACGATGGCCAGGCCGAGGCCGCTGCCCGTGGTCTTGTCGTCCAGGCGGACAAAGCGGCTGAACACGGCTTCGCGGCGGCCTGGCGGGATGCCGGGGCCGCTGTCTTCCACCGTCAGCACGGCGCCGGCGCCGGTTTGCCTGCAGGCCACTGTGACGGCGCCATTTTCCGGCGTGTAACGAATTGCGTTGTCGATCAGGTTGTCGACCAGGTCGCGCAGCAGGAAGGGATCGGCGTGCACCACGGCCGGCTCCAGCTCGAAGCCGAGGTCGATCTGCTTGCGGGCGGCCTGGTGCACGAAATGCTGCACGGTGTCGGCAAGCAGCTGGTCCAGCTGGAGCGGTTCCAGGCGCTTCTTCTCGAAGTGGCTGGGCTCGGCGCGCGCCAGCGCCAGCAGCTGATTGGTCTGGCGGATCATGCGCTCGGTGGAGGATTGCATCATTGCCAGCGTGTGGGCGGTGTCCGGATCTTCGTGGCGGCGCGCCAGCACGTCGAGCTGGGTGCGCAGGCCGGCCAGCGGGGTGCGCAGCTGGTGGGCCACGTTGGCCAGGAAGTCCTGCTGGGCGCGTGCGCCGCCCTGGATGCGGTCCAGCAGGCCATTCAGGGCCTGGGCCACCGGCTCCAGCTCATAAGGGACTTCGTTCGACGGCAGCGGCGACAGGTCGTCGGCGCTGCGGGCGGCCAGCACGGCGCGCACCCGGTTCAGGGGGCGCAGGCCGCTGCTGACCGAGAACCAGATCAGCCCGACGGCCGCCAGCGCGAACAGCGTTTCCAGCAGGATCAGGGCGCGCACGATGGCCTGCCGCGCCTGGGTGCGCTTGCGCACCGTCTTGGCCACCGTTACCGATGCCTCCGCTGCGCCCGCCGCCGGCAATGCGCCCGGCTCGCCCTCAGCACGCGCGGCGCGGCGGGACGCGGCGGCCAGGCTGGACGCCGGCGCGCGGGCTGCGGGGGCAGCCGCGGCGGACGCAAAAGCGGTGGCGGCCCGAGCAGCGGGCGGGGGGACGGCGACAGTGAGCGTGACGACGCGGACGGCTTCGCCGCGCATGGCGGCGTCCCAGGCTGCCGGGCGCGGGCCCGAAACGGGCGGGAGGTCGGCGTCGCCCGCGACCAGGGCGCCCTGCGGGGACCGCACGGCGAAAAAGACCTCGTCATCGCCATCGCTGCGCAGCACCTGTTCGGCGCGCGCCGGCAGGTCCAGCTGCAGGCCGCCCTCGCCCATGCTCAGCCGCGCGCCCAGCCCGGCCGCCGCGTCGCCCAGGTTCTGGTCAAAGGCGTGCTGGGCCGGAATCCAGGCCAGCGCATAGATCAGCGCCCCGCCCGCCAGGTTGAGCACGAGAATCGGCCCGATCAGCCATTTCAGCAGGCGCAGCCGGATGCTAGGCATCGCCCGCTTCCAGCAGATAGCCGAAGCCCCGGATGGTGCGGATGGAAATGCCCGCGTCCGCCGTCTTCTGGCGCAGCCGCGAGATATAGACCTCGACCGCATTCTGCGTCACATCCTCGCCCCACGGCAGGATGGCATCGATGATCTGCTGCTTGGACAGCACCCGCCCCGGATGCTGCAGCAGATACTCCAGCAGCGCCCATTCCCGCACCGACAGATCGAGCGCGCGCTCGCCAACGCGCGCCCTCTTTGCGCCAACATCCAGCGTCAACGCGCCAAGAGTCAGCACGGTTGGCTGCGGCGCATTGCGCCGGGCCAGCGCCCGCACCCGGGCCACCAGCTCCGGCGTGGCGAAGGGTTTGACCAGGTAGTCGTCAGCGCCGGTTTCCAGGCCGCGCACGCGGTCCTCGACGGCGTCGCGCGCCGTCAGGAGCAGCACGGGCAGCGTACTGCCCCGCGCCCGCAGGCGGCGCACCACCTCGAAGCCGTCCATGCCCGGCAAGCCGATGTCGAGCACCAGCACGTCGGCCGGCTGGCCGCGCTGCAGGGCCAGGTCGGCTTCACTGCCGCTGCGCAGGGTATCGACCGCCATGCCATGGCCGGCCAGTACGCGGGCCAGGCCGTCGGCCAGCACTGCATCGTCTTCTACCAGTAATACGTGCATGAAATTTGCAAGAGTTGAATGTGCAGAGCATTATGCCCTTGCTTTCCCCCGGCAGGCCACTTTGCGCTTCAAGAGCCTGTAGGAAGATGCCGGGTTCCGGCCCGAACCGCCCTGCCTGGCGCCGGCTGCGCGCCCAGTGTTCCCGGGCGTACAGATAGGGGCCAAAACAGCCCCGACAGGGCGCTGCTGAGCTGCCGCAGGGCAAGCGGGCGACAGGGATGAACCTTTTCGTGATATAGGAATTGTAAGCCCAAGTAGGATCAGGCTTACAAAGTGTCATGTTGCCAACCTACATGAGGGCGGAAACACGTCTTATGTTCGTTACCTACATAGGAACTTAAAGTACTACCAACGCAATCGGCAAAGTGGGCGCGAGAACAGAAGCCCCACCCGGACGTCCAAACCGGCGCCGACCAGCGAACCGTGTACTTAAGTCTGTGAGGATAATATGAACAACGCTCAACCTGGCGCTACCGCTCAACACTCTGCATCGCGTGCCCTGCCTGCCAGCGCCCGCGACTTCAAAGTAGCGTCCCGGCCGGTTGTCAGCTATAGCGGCACCCAGCAGAACGAATTGCTGGCCGCACTGCCTCGTGACGTGCTGGAATCCCTGTTCGAGCACCTGGAACTGGTGCAAATGCCTTTCGGCAAAGAACTCTTCGAATACGGCAGCAAACTCGAAAACGTCTATTTCCCGACCACCGCCATTGTCTCCCTGCTGTATGTGATGGAAGACGGCGCCACCACCGAGATTGCCGTGGTGGGCCATGAAGGCGTGGTAGGCGTGTCGATGTTCCCGGGCGAGCGCGCCATGTGCAGCGCCGTGGTGCAAAGCGCCGGTTACGGCTACCGCCTGAAAGCGCAGGCCCTGCGCGACGTGTTCAACCAGGGCGGCGCCCTGCCCCAGCTGCTGATGCGCTATAACACTGCCCTGTTCGCCCAGATGGCGCAGAACGCCGTGGGCGGCCGCCACAGCTCCATCGAGCAGAAACTGTGCCGCTGGCTGCTGGACCGCCTGGACCGTTCGCCAAGCAATGAACTCAAAGTGACCCAGGAAATGATCTCCATCATGCTGGGCGTGCGCCGCGAAAGCATCACGGCCGCCGCCGGCAAGCTGCAGGAAGATGGCCTGATCACCTACCGCCGCGGCAATATCACTGTGCTGAACCGCGAGGGCCTGGAGCAGTATGCGGGGGAATGCTATAAGGTGGCGAAGACGGAGTATGATCGTCTGCTCGTTGACGTAGCGGGCTGCTGAGCCCGGCCGGTATCGCACGGGCGCCATGCACGGCGTCCTTTCCCTTCAGGGGGATATGGACTTCGATGCAGGTGCCCTGGTCATTCCGGCCACGGCGTATTGTCAGTGTTCCCCCCAGCAGCAGCGCCCTCTCCCGCATTCCCAGCAGGCCATGCGACATCGGCTTCACGATGTTGTTGGCCGCAATCCCCACCCCGTCGTCAATAATGCGCAGCACCAGCTGGCCGTCTTCATTGGTCTTCAGCGTGACCGTCACGTGCGAGGCCTTGGCGTATTTGCGGATATTGGTCAGCGATTCCTGCACGATGCGGAACAGTGCAATGGACAGGCTGTTGTCGCCGGCGCGCGCGATGCCATCCACCTCCGGCCCGATCTCGGTTTCGCAGGGGATCTTCGTCAGGCGGCTGAAGTCTTCAGAATAGCTGTCGATGGCGGCGCACAGGCCAAGGTTATCCAGCAGGCTCGGACGCAGGTTCTCGATGATGCGGCGCTTCAGCTCCACCGTTTCCACCAGCGTGCCGCGCGCCCGGCGCAGCTGCGCCGCCAGTTCCGGATTGGTTTTCTGCAGCTGGTGCGTGACGGCGGCGATATCCATGCTGATGGACGTGAGGTTGGCCCCCATCTCGTCATGCAGCTCGCGCGACAGGCGCATCTTCTCCTCTTCGCTGATGCTGATGAGGTGGCGCGACAGCACTGAGAGCTGCTCGGTGCGCTGCGCCACCATCGCTTCCAGGTTTTCGTTGGACTGCTGCAGCGCGTATTCCACGGCCGCGCGATTGATGAAGCTGCGCCGCACCAGCTGGTAGAACATCACCAGCACCACGATGGCCACCGCATTGATGCCCATGCCCAGCACAATGGCCTTCTGGTATTCGTGATAGAAGGCCGCGCTGCGCTTGGCCAGCATTTCGTTCTGCTCCTGGATCATGATGACGGTGAGCAGGCGGATTTCATCCATGCCATTGCGCTCGTCGGCATAGCGCGCCACATTCACCACTTCATCCAGGCCGCCGTGGCGGTAGATCTCCATGGTCTCGGCCAGGATGCCAAGCTTGCGCCGCACCAGCGTGTGCAGCTGGTTCAGGTTCTTGAGCTGGTTGGGATTATCGGCCAGCAGGCGTTCCAGCTCGCGGAAACTGGCTTCGGTCTTGGAGACGGCGGTACGGGTGGGGCCAAGGTAGATATCCTGGCCGGACAGGAAGTAGCCGCGCATGCTGCTCTCGGCGTCCTGCACCAGCACGTCGAGGTACTGCAGGCGCTCGGCGACGCGCGAGCTTTGCACCAGCTGCGCATTGGCGCCCTTCAGCGACCGCAGGTTCTGGAACAGGCTGATGCCATTTACCACCAGGATCAATGCGATGGTGACGCAGAGAACCGTCTTGTAGATGGGCAGCCTGTGTTGCGGCGCCGGTGTGAGAGTGAAGTGCATCCTGAAAGCGTCCTGACTGGTTTGCTCTACGGCAGGGCAAGTCATTATAGACCCGCCTGCGTGCTGCTGCCCCAGGGAAACCTATTGTGCGCAACATTTGCGCACGGGAAAACTGTAACAGGATGTTGCGGACGTATTAGTCCAACAAGTTGTTTTTCATTGCGTAATACGTCAGGTCGCTGTTCGACTGCAGGCCCATCTTTTCCATGATGCGCGTGCGGTAGGTCGACACGGTCTTGATGCTGAGCGAGAGCGCGGTGCCGATATCGGACACGGTAGCGCCCCGCGCCAGGCGCAGGAAGACCTGGAACTCGCGGTCCGACAATTCGGTATGCAGCGCCGTATTCGGATCGCGGTCGAAGCTCTGGGCCAGCAGCTCGCCAACCTGCGAGCTCACGTAGCGGCGGCCCTGGTAGACCGTACGCACGGCGGTAATCAGTTCTTCCGCCTCGCACTCCTTGTTCAGGTAGCCGTTGGCGCCCATCTTGAACAGGTTCAGCGCATACTGCTGCGCCGGGTAGCCGGACAGGATCAGCACCGGCAGGTCCGGCTGGCCCTGGCGGATGGTGCGCAGCGTGTCGATGCCGCTCTGGTCCGGCATGGCGATGTCCAGCAGGAGAACATCGCAGATTTCGCGGCGCGCAATGTCCAGCGCCTCGCGGCCGGTGCTGCCTTCGGCAACCACGGTGAAATCGTCCGATGACGAAAAGATCTGTTTAAATCCTGCTCTTACAATCTGGTGATCGTCACAAATGGCAACGCGTATCATTATCTAGCCTCAAATTCCTTCTATTGATCGATCAGCGTCTACATTTACTGGCAAAATTATAACGTTATTATTGTAGCACTAAAGATGTAACGTTTCCCGTCATTGTAGCGCCTACAGGCACTCCGGGTACAGGCGAAAAAAAGGCGCCTGCAGAGCGCCTTTCCCAGTGGAATTACTTCAGGAGGCTCAGTATCGCCTGCAGTTCGGCCCGGATCATCACCGGATCGAGCGGCGGTTCGGCCGTGAAATTGTCCAGAACATCGGCGCCATCCGCATGCTGGTGGGCGGCACGGCTGTCCAGCTTGTTGCGTGCGCCGCTGATGGTGAAGCCCTGTTCATACAGCAGCTCGCGGATACGGCGGATCAGCAGCACTTCATGGTGCTGGTAATAGCGGCGGTTGCCGCGCCGCTTCACCGGCTTGAGCTGGGTGAACTCCTGCTCCCAGTAGCGCAGCACGTGCGGTTTTACGCCGCACAGCTCGCTGACCTCGCCGATTGTGAAATAGCGCTTGGCCGGAATCGGCGGCAATACGGCGAGTTCAGTCTTGCTCAGGCGATCGTTCATGCCGCACCCTTATCAGGCTGCACGCGCCATGCCGGCGCTTTCTTCCACCATGGCCTTGAGCTTCTGGCTGGCGTGGAAGGTCACCACGCGGCGCGCGGTGATCGGAATTTCCTCGCCGGTCTTGGGGTTGCGGCCCGGGCGCTGCGGCTTGTCGCGCAGCTGGAAGTTGCCGAAGCCGGACAGTTTCACCGCCTCGCCGCGTTCCAGTGCATTGCGGATCTCGTCGAAGAAAGTCTCGACCATATCCTTCGCCTCACGCTTGTTCAGGCCGACCTGCTCGAACAGCAGCTCAGCCAGTTCCGCCTTGGTCAGCGTGGGCAAGTCTTTTTCAGCTTCCTTGCGTACCTTCGCGGTCTGCATGGCGCTGTGCAGCTCGGCGTCCAATGCGGATTGGAGTACGGCGGAATTGACGTCGTTGTTATTAATTTTCTTGCCCTGCCTTCTTAAAGAACTGGTGTTGCAAAAAGGTTCATCACGCGCGCAGTTTAGCGCCGTGCTTCGACTGCGCCGCATCTGCCAGCGCGGCCATCAGACCGTCCACCAAATCGTCCTGCAAAGTGTTTTGAGTATCTTGCAAGCTAAAGCGGAAAGCAAGCGATTTTTCGTCCACTTCCAGTCCCTTGCCGCGATATTCATCAAACAAAACAATGGCTTGCAAGACCTGGCCTTGGGCGTGGGCCTTGGCTGCAGCAGCGAAGGCGTCCTGCAGGTCCTGGGCCGCCACCTGCTGTTTTACCACCACAGCGAGGTCGCGCGTGGCGCCGGGGAACTTCGAAATTTCCACATATTCTGGCACGCGGCGTTGCTGCAACGCAACTGCATCGACCTCGAAAATGACGGGCGCTTTCGGCAGGTCGTATTTTTGCAACCAGCGCGGATGCAGCTCGCCGATAAAGCCGATGACCTTGCCGTCCAGCTCCACTGCGGCGGCGCGGCCGGGGTGCAGGGCCGGATGCGCCAGCTTGCTGAAACGCAGGGTCGCCGGGGCGAACAGCGCCTCCAGGTCGGCCTTCACGTCGAAATAGTCCACGTCGCGGGTGTCCAGGCCCCACTGCTCGTCGGCGGCCGGGCCGTAGGCGATGGCGGCCACGCGCTGCGGCTGGCTGTAGCCGGCCACGGTCAGCGGGCCGTCGGCCACGCTCGCGTCGCGCTGGTAGATGGCGCCCACTTCGAACACGCGCACACGCGGCGCCTTGCGGTTCAGGTTGTAGCGCACATTGGCCACCAGGCTGCCCACCAGCGAGGAACGCATGACGGACAGCTGGCTGGCGATCGGGTTCTGCAGCTTGATCGGGCTGTCGTTGCCGCTGAAGTCCTGCTCCCATTGCGCTTCCACGAAGCTCATGTTCACCACCTCCTGGTAGCCCAGGTCGGCCAGCTGGTGGCGCACGGCGAAGATCGAGCGGGTGTTCTCCGGCTCGATGCGCATGGTGTTCTCGGCCACCGGCGGCTTGGCCGGAATGTTCTCGAAGCCGTAGACGCGCGCCACTTCCTCGATCAGGTCTTCTTCAATTTCGATGTCGAAGCGGTAGCTCGGCGAAATCACCGAGAACACGCCCTGCTCCAGCGTGAATTCGAGGCCGAGGCGCTTGAAGATGTCGGCCACCACCTCGTCCGTCAGCGGCACGCCGATGACTTTCTGGGCGCGCGCGGTGCGCATCGTGACCGGCTTGCGCTGCGGGACGTTGACGGTCTGGTCATCGACCGGGCCGACCCTGGTGTCCGCGGTGCCGCAGATCTCCACGATCAGCGAGGTGATGCGCTCGATGTGCTCCACGGTCGTGGCGTAGTCCACGCCGCGCTCGAAGCGGTGCGCCGCGTCGGTGGAGAAGTTGTACTTGCGGGCGCGGCCCTGGATGGCGTTCGGCCACCAGAATGCGGCTTCCAGATAAATGTTGGCGGTATCCAGCGACACGGCGGTGGAGTCGCCGCCCATGATGCCGGCCAGCGATTCGATTTCCTTGTCGTCCGAGATCACGCCTACCCACTCATCGACGGCAACGGTATTGCCGTTCAGGAGCTTGAGCGATTCGCCAGCTTTACCCCAGCGCACATCAAGGCCGCCATGGATCTTGTCGAGGTCGAACACGTGGGTAGGACGGCCCACTTCCAGCATCACGTAGTTGGAGATGTCCACCAGCGCGGAGACCGAACGCTGGCCGCTGCGCTCGAGGCGCTGCTTCATCCATTCCGGCGTTGCCGCCTTCGCGTTCAGGCCGCGGATCACGCGGCCGGAGAAGCGGCCGCACAGGTCCGGCGCGCTGATTTTCACCGGCAGCTTTTCATCGGTGTTGACAGCCACGGCGCGGTACTGCGGCAGCGACAGCGGCGAACCGGTGAGCGCGGACACTTCGCGCGCCACGCCCAGCACGGACAGGCAGTCCGCCTTGTTCGGCGTGAGCTTGATGGTGAATTTCAGGTCGTTCAGCGCAAAGTAGTCGCGGAAGTTCTGGCCGACCGGCGCATCGTCCGGCAGCTCCAGCAGGCCGCTGTTCTCTTCCGACAGTTTCAGTTCGCGCGCGGAGCACAGCATGCCCTGCGACTCCACGCCGCGCAGCTGGCCCACCTTGATTTCAAACGGCTTGCCGTCGGCGCCCGGTGGCAGCACGGCGCCCGCCATCGCGCACGCGACCTTCAGGCCCGGGCGCACATTCGGCGCGCCGCAGACGATGTTCAGCAAGGTGCCGGTGCCCACGTCCACCTGGCAGACGTTGAGGCGGTCGGCATTCGGGTGCTTGGCCATTTCGCGCACATGGCCGACCACCACATTGGTGAACGGCGGCGCGACAGGATCCACTTCTTCCACTTCGAGGCCGGACATGGTGAGCAGATGGGAGAGCTCGTCCGAAGTCATCTTCGGATCGACCATGGTGCGGAGCCAGTTTTCGGAGAATTGCATATTGTTAGCCTTTTATCCGTCGTCCCCGCGGAGGCGGGGACCCAGGGGCGCCGCAGCGCACTCCTGGGCCCCCGCCTGCGCGGGGGCGACCATCAGTTGAACTGTTTCAGGAAGCGCAGGTCGCCTTCGTAGAACAGGCGCAGGTCATTGACGCCGTAGCGCAGCATCGTCAGGCGCTCGAGGCCGGAGCCGAACGCGAAGCCGATGTACTTCTCGGGGTCGAGGCCGAAATTGCGCACCACGTTCGGATGCACCTGGCCCGAGCCCGACACTTCCAGCCAGCGGCCTTTCAGCGGGCCGCTGCCGAAGGCGATGTCGATTTCGGCCGACGGTTCGGTAAACGGGAAGTAGGAAGGACGGAAGCGCACCTGCAGGTCGTCGGTCTCGAAGAAGGCCTTCACGAAATTCAGGTACACGCCTTTCAGGTCCGCGAAGCTGATGTTCTCGGCGATCCACAGGCCCTCGACCTGGTGGAACATCGGCGAGTGGGTGGCATCGCTGTCCACGCGGTAGGTGCGGCCGGGCGCGATCACCTTGATCGGCGGCTGGTGGCTGCGCGCATAGCGCACCTGCATCGGGCTGGTGTGGGTGCGCAGCAGCAGCGGCTTGCCGGTGCTGTCGTTGCCTTCGATGTAGAAGGTGTCCTGCATGGAACGGGCCGGGTGGTTTTCCGGGCTGTTCAGCGCAGTGAAATTGGTCCAGTCGGTTTCGATCTCGGGGCCGCCGGCCACGTCGAAGCCGATCGAGCGGAAGATGGCCTCCACGCGCTCCCAGGTGCGCATCACGGGATGGATGCCGCCGGTGGCGCGGCCGCGGCCCGGCAGGGTCACGTCGATTTCTTCGGCATTGAGGCGCAGCTGCAGCTGGGCTTCGGCCAGCGCATCACGGCGCGCGGTGAGCGCGGCTTCGATCTGCTGCTTGGCGGCGTTGATCAGGGCGCCCTGCGCCTTCTTCTCTTCCGGGTCCAGCTTGCCCAGGCCCTTCATCAGTTCCGTGACCTGGCCGGTCTTGCCCAGGTATTTGGCTTTGGCGTTTTCGAGGGCGGCAGCGTCTGCGGCGGCGACAAAATCAGCCTGCGCGGAGACGACGAGTTGTTCGAGGGAGTTCATCCGGCTGTGTTTTCCTGTTTTGGAAATTAAAAACGGGGCTCAGGTTGTTATACCCTGCCCCGCTCTTCACGCCGCCTTGCGGCGGCATGCAACATCAATCACTGTTCTTAGGCAGCGAGTTTTGCTTTCACGGCGTTGACAATCGCTGCAAACGCAGGCTTGTCTGCCACAGCCATATCGGCCAGGACTTTACGGTCCAGTTCGATAGCGGCTTTCTTCAGGCCGTTCATGAAGACGCTGTAGGTCATGCCGTGTTCACGCGATGCCGCGTTGATACGGGTGATCCACAGGGCGCGGAACACGCGCTTCTTGTTACGACGGTCGCGGTAGGCGTACTGGCCAGCGCGCATCACTGCTTGCTTGGCAATACGGTAAACCTTGCTGCGACGGCCGCGGTAACCCTTGGCCAGGTTCAGTACTTTTTTATGACGGGCACGCGCAGTAACCCCACGTTTTACTCGAGGCATAGTAGCTCCTTAGTATATGAGATTAAGCGGATGGCATCATTGCGTAGACGCGCTGGACGTCGGTCGCATCGATGTTACGGGTGCCGCGCAGTTGACGCTTGTTTTTGGTGGTTTTCTTGGTCAGGATGTGACGCTTGAACGCCATACCGGACTTCACGGTGCCACCTGGGCGAACGCGGAAACGCTTCTTCGCGCTGCTCTTGGTTTTCATTTTTGGCATGTTAAATGCTCCAAACATGACCGGATTGCAGGTGGCAGCCCTTTGCTGCGCTTTCGGTGCCTGCTCTCACGGGAACCTCGGATTGTAACACAAGAATTCCAAAACGGAAGGCAAAAGCCATGCACCTAGCCTGCGGCCCACGCCATTGGTGACAATTGGTGACTTTTCGCTATGCACAAAATGTTATGCTGAACCAATACTCGATGATAAAACGCAGGGTAAGCATAACCTTGTGCTCAGTCATCCGAACGTGGGCAACCGTATGGAGATGCAGTGATGGCAGTCAACCCGAGATTAAGCTGGCGCAAACCAATCGATCTTCCTTCGGATCAAAAAGATCCGGCAGTGAAGTCTATACCTGCTGCTGCAGGAATTTATGTATTCTATCGAGAATATGGGGAGTCTGTGCAAGTTTTTTATGTAGGTAAAGCCACGAAACTTCAAAGTCGGATCAAAAATCAACTCAACAATCACAGTCTTATGAAGGCAATTAGTAGTGCCAAGAATGGTAAACGTAAACTTGTTTGGGCGGAACTCAGATTAAAGCCCGGCCAAAGCGCGGCGACCACATTGAAATCAGCAGAAAAGTTAATGATTCGGCACTACGTTGAAGAAGGCCAACCTATACATAATATCCAAGGGAAACGAATTCCCGTTCAGATTTTGACCAACGAAAACATCAAAGCAGTAAAACATTTTGTCCCAAATTCAGTAAGCATTGACGCATAAGCGAATCAATTTACCATGTCGAATTTGCAGACAGCCAGTGTGCGGTATGTCAGATGGCAGGGCCTAGCCATTGCGCAATTCTCAGTTACAATCGCCTTAATTTCGGGACTATCAGTGGCCGGACTCGGCGTGGCCGTTTCAATGCTGATGAGTAGAGAATTACCGTTATCGAATTTCCCTAAGCTATCTAAAATGTGCTTCGCCGTGGCAGTAATATTACTTGTATGCGCCGCGTTCTCTAGCTGCGGTGCCGCGGTTACACGAACTCTGGATTTTCGTCTTACGGCCCGAAAAATTCGAAAAGCCGCGAACTACGCCTATAGGAAGCCACAAACCATTTTTGGCGCTGACTGCGATGGGTATAGCAGAGCCACATGGCGTCTCTTCTGGTGCAGTTTACTTTTTTTTATTAGTGGTGCGACGCTTTTTTCGATCGCAATTGGCACCGCCTATTCATATTTATTCTTTTAGCAGTGACCATTAAATCATAGGACGCGGCCTGAAATATACATCGCTTGCCACCTTCCAAGCAAATTAGTTAGTAGTGGCAGCTAATTCTTCGGGCATTCCTAAAGGGAACGCTCCCTTTAGATGCTCGATGAAGGCCACAACACGCGCGCTTAACAGGCGACGCGATGGGTACAAAACCCACAGCACAGTCTCTGGTAGGTCGGCATCCCCCCAATGTATCAATATGCCGGCTGCCAAGTCATGGAAAACCAATGACAACGGTAGGCGCGCCACACCGACGCCCATACGGGCCGCGTCTCGCGCCATGATCAGCGACGAGAGAGTCAGCACAGGATACACCGCAATACTCGATTGTCCGGCAGCCGTGCGGACGCCCCAGGTGGCGCTTTTTGCCCCCACGTCCCGCACCACGGCTGAGACCGGGGAGCCATCTAACGGGCGGACCAGGCTGGGGCTGGACACCACAACCAGCCGGTCGCGTAAGAGGATCCGACCCACCAAGCTTTCATCCGGATCGGGATTGACGCGAATAACTAAATCGTAGCCCTCCTCCACCATGTCGACGCTGCGGTCCTCCGTTGTCACCTCAAGACGCACTTCGGGGTATTTCAGCGCGAAACTAGCGGCCAGCTTGCCCATTGCCATTTGCGAGAACAGAAGCGGCGCACTGATACGCAAGGTGCCGCGCGGGCGGGCGCCGCCCTGGGCAATGGCGGCTGCGGTTTCGTCGATTTCGGTCAGCAAGGCGCCGGTCCGCTCGTGCAGCGCCCGGCCCTCCTCGGTGAGTTTCAGCATGCGCGAGCCGCGTTCGAAGAGGCGCAGGCCGAGCTCGGCTTCGAGTTCGGCGACGCGGCGGGAGAGCGTGGCCTTGGGGCGGTCAGTGGCGCGGGCGGCGCGGCCGAAGCCGCCGTGGCGGGCGACGAGGTTGAAATCAGCGAGAGCGAGCAGGTCCATGCGTTCCACCAGTGAGACAGGATGTCCAAATATACAGGCTTTCGGATCGCCCGTGGGATGCCTACCATGGGGACTGTCAACTGACATTCACTCACTGGAGAAAAAACCATGACTATCCTCGTTACCGGCGCTAATGGCACTGTGGGCCGCCAAGTTGTTGAACAACTCGTTAAACGCGGCGCCGATGTGCGCGCCCTCGTCCGCGATCCTGCCAAGGCAAATTTCCCTGCAGGCGTCAGCGTCGTGCAAGGCGATCTGCTCGACCCCGATTCCGTGCGCGCTGCGGTCCAGGGCGTTTCCACCATGTTCCTGCTGAACGCCGTGGCGCCGGATGAATTCACCCAGGCGCTGATCGCGCTGAATGTGGCCAGACAGGCGGGTGTGAAGCACGTCGTCTACCTGTCCGTCATCCACAGCGATCGCTACGTGAATGTGCCGCACTTCGCGGGCAAATTCGGGGTGGAGCGCATGATCGAGCAGCTGGGCTTCAGCGCCACCATCCTGCGCCCGGCCTACTTCATGGGCAACGACCTGACGATCAAGGATGTCGTGGTCAACTACGGTGTTTATCCAATGCCGATCGGCAGCAAGGGCCTGGCGATGATCGACGCGCGCGATATCGGCGAGATTGCGGCGATTGAACTGGTGCGCCGGAACGCGTCCAGCGCTGCGCTGCCGCTGGAGCGCTTCAACCTGGTCGGCCCTGATACGCTGACTGGCGCCGGCGTGGCCGCGATCTGGTCCGAAGTGCTGGGCCGGCCTATTGCTCACGGCGGCGATGATACGGCCGCTTTCGAGCAGAACCTGCGCAACTTCATGCCGGGCTGGATGGCGTATGACATGCGCCTGATGAGCGAACGCTTCCTGAGCGACGGCATGGTGCCCGAGGCAGGTGATGTCGAACGCCTGACCAAGCTGCTGGGACGCCCGCTGCGTTCCTACCGCGACTTCGCCAGCGAAACCGCTGCTGTTTAAGGAGAGCCATCATGATCTATGCAAGTGCTACCGTTCCGGTGAATCCGGAAGGCGTCACCCATCTGACCCGCGCGCAGGCATGGGCCGGGCTGGTGCAGAAGGCGCGCGATGCACGCCTGTTCCTGCCGCCCGGGCTCTGCACCCGCTGCGATGTGACCGAGGAGAGCCCCACGCACATCGTGCGCGAGGCCACCATCGGCGCCGATGATCTGCGCGAGATCATCAGCTTCGAGCCGGAGAGGAAAGTCTCTTTCTTCCAGGCCAGCGGCCCGCGCGAGGGCGTCATCATCAATGAATTGTTTGAAGATGACGCCGGTGCGCTGCAGCTCAGGTTCTACTGCTATCTCGGCCTGCGCGGAAAAACGCCGGGCGGGCCGGAAGAACAGGCCGAGCAAGCGTGGATGAGCGGCGAACAGGGATACAGGAAGGCCTTGCTATCCACGCTGGCGCGGACACGCGAGCTGCTTGCGGAGGGCAAGCTGGGCTGAGATGCAGCCAGCGCTATTTGCGCTGGCTTTTCTTTTCCTCCTGCTCGCGCGCCACGCGTTTGGCCAGCGCCTGATAGCCGAATTCGGTGTAAGCCTTGCAGCTGGCTGCGTCGATAAAGGTATTGTGCTGCGGCGTGCGGCGCGCGAGCTTGTCCATGGTATCGGTAACGCCGGGGTGGACGGAGACGATGATGTCGCAAGGGAGCGCTGCCAGCTTGTCGATCGTGCGCTTGAATGCGGCGGAGCGGTCGGGCTGGTTTTCACTGCCGGTGAAATAGTAGCCATCTTCCGAAATCGGGTTGATGCTGTCCGCATACACGATGTTGACGCACGAGGCGCCTTCGCAAGAGCGCCACGCCCAGCTGGTGCCGCCGGGGGTATGGCCTGGCGTGAAGTGCGCCGTCACCGCCAGGCTGCCCACCTTCAGCGTTTCGCCATCCCGGAGCACGCGCACCTTCGCGATTTTCTGCAGCATCGTTGGATTGGTGGGGTTGTACTGCGGATCGTCCTCGCCTACGGTGCCGCGTTCCAGCGCCGCCGCGGCGGAAGGACTGGCCGCCACCTGCGCGCCGCTGGCACGCTGCAATGCCGCGAGGCCGCCGGCGTGATCGAAGTGTTCATGGGAATTCAGGATCAGCTTGACGTCCTCCATCCTGAACCCCAGCTCGCGGATGCTGGCGGCGATCAGCGGCGCCGATTGCGGCAAGGCGCCATCGATCAGGATGTGGCCGTCTTTTCCTGCAATCAGGATGGAGGACAGTTCCGTGGTGCCGACGTAGTAGGTGCTGCCATGGATCCTGAACGGCTTTTGAGGGACGTTCCACTGCTTGCACTGTGTGCAGTTGATTGCGTCTTCATGCGCGGCGGACGGAAGGGCTGCGGCCAGCAGCAGGCTGGCGGCGAAAAGGTAGGAAGTTGGTTTCATGGCTTTCGTGTGGGTGGTTGAACCAGGCGAATCTTGCAACGCCGCGCGCAGGCTGCCAGCAGTTTTGTGACCAAACTCCGCTTCCGTGGGATGAAGGCGCCGCGCGGCCGTTTTTTGCCGATGGGCGCGCTGCTATACTTTTGGCATGACGACACTGGATGCAGCCCCGCCTGCCCTTCCCTTTACCAAAACCCGGTTTACGATCAAGTCCGCCTTCCTGAGCATGCTGCTGTGGGGGACGATCAGCGCGCTGGGCGCCCTGCAGACCTACAGTGACAACCTGAGGGCCGGCGCGGAGAGCCAATACAGCGCACTCCTGACAACGTGGTTCATCGAATATGCCGTCCCTCTCATGGTGCTGGCCACCGTCCTGAGCGCCCTGCTCTCCTACCGGCCGGCCCTCATCGCCAGGCCGCGCCATGTGGTTGCCTTGTTTGCCGGGCTGGTGCTCGTGTTCCAGCCGGCGCAGTGGATCTATATGGCATGGCTGCGCGGCTATCTGGAGCCCGGCGTCTTCCACGATATCTGGAGCGTGTTCCACCGCATGCTGCTGGTGGGGTGGTTCTCCAGCACCGGCACCTTCGCGGCCGTGCTGGCCATGCACTTCTGGCGGCAGGCGATTGCGCGCGAGCTGGCGTGGCAGCGCAGCCAGACCGACCTGCTCAACCTGCGGCTGGCGCTCGAAGAGCAGCGCATGCTGGCGCTCCGGGGGCAACTGGAACCGCACTTCCTGTTCAATGCGCTGAACGCGATCAGTGCACTGGTTCGCCGGGGCGACACGGCGGTGGCGCTGAGCGGCATTGGCAAATTGAGCGACCTGCTGCGCTATGCGCTGTCAGCGGGAATTGGCACGACAACAACGCTCGCTGAAGAATTGCAGTTCGTACGCGACTACCTGGACCTGCAGCGCCTGCGCTACGGGGAACGGCTGCAGGTGCATGTGCAGGGCGACCTTGAGCGTCTGCACCAGCTGGCGTGCGTGCCGCTGCTGCTGCAGCCGCTGATCGAAAATGCGCTGCGCCATGATCTCGATTGCCATGATGGACCAAGCGAAATTGGCCTGAGCTTCACGCAGGATGGCGATACGATGCTTATCAGGGTATCGAATGCGGCCAGCGCCAACATTTCGCCGAACCCGGGCGCCGGACTTGGTCTCGCCAACACCCGCGAGCGCTTGCGGCTCATGAACCCGGCCGCGACGCTGCAGGCTGAACGGCATGGCGAACGCTTCGTGGTCGAGGTTCGCCTGCCGCTGGCCGAAGCGGATTAGCGCCATGCCTGTGCCTTACATGATTGTCGATGACGAGGAGCTTGGGCGGGAGAACCTGCGGCTGGCGATGGCGGCGCATGCCGACTGGACGCTGGTGGCCGAATGCGGCAGCGCCAACGCGGCCCGCACGGCCTTGGCGAGCAGCGAGCCGGATCTCATTTTCCTGGACATCCACATGCCCGGCGAATCCGGGCTGGCACTGGCGCGCGATCTCAGCCGCATGCGCGAGCCGCCGCTGATCGTTTTCTTTACATCGCACAGCGGCCACGCTGTCGATGCATTCGAGGTGCACGCGCTTGACTACCTGCTCAAGCCCTTGAACGATGAACGGCTGGCGCAGGCGGTGGAACGGGCACGGCGCATGCTGCAACTGCGCCAGCGGGAGGCATATGGTGCTGCCCTGCGCGATTTCCTGCGCAGCGGCGAAGCGAAGCACGCCACGCACCTGAATGTGCGCTCGATCGGGCGCATTGAACAGATTCCGGCGGCAGATATATTGTGGGCGGAGTCGGCCGGCAACTACGTCGATCTGCACCTGGCCACACGTTCGGTACTGCACCGGGTGACGCTGGGGCATCTTGAGTCCCTGCTCGGCACGGAAGCGTACTTGCGGGTGCACCGGGGAACCATTGTGAGGCGCGACCAGATCGGCAGCCTGGCGGTCGATCATGACGGTTACTACCGGCTTACCCTGCGCTGCGGCAGCATTGTAAGAGTGAGCGAACGGCACGTGGGCGCTGTGAAAGCCTGCATGCAGTGAGCGCCGTTCAGCGGCTTGCGAGCACTTCGCCCAGGGACCGGGCTTCGGGAGCGTAGGCCTGCATGCCGAAGCCCGCGGCGCTGACCGCCAGCGTGGTGAGGACGAAGGAAAGGATGGTGCGCCTCAAGGCGGCGCGCATCCAGTGCTGCGGCTCCAGCAGGCGAAGCCGCCGGTACAAGCCGGCAGCCAGCAAGGCGTCCACCGCGATTTCGGCAAAGAGCACAGGCGCTGACCAGATCACAAACAGGGATGACAGCGCAATGCCAAGGGCGAGCAGAATGACGGCCAGGGGAATGGCGCCCTCGTCCGCGCTCGCAACGGCTTCAAGCGGATTCTCTGCGACAGCTTCGAGGGCGCTGCGGCTGCTGTCGGTATCGAAATTGGCGCTGGCGCCGCCGCCGTCGAAGCTTCCGCCTCCGCCGGCGATACCGGCAGCATCTTCCGTGGTATTGCCGCTGCCGATCGGAATCATGTCTATGTAGTCGGCTGCACTGGTGCGTAACCAGAGCCACAGGAGCATGAAGAACACGATATACGCAACGCCCATCGCCAGCGTGTAGCGCATGGCCATCGAATCGATTCCGGCACCGAGCATTGCGGCCGATGCGCCGAAACCTGCGAGGCCGGTCAGCGCTACCAGGATAAACATCTGGACGCGCGGGAAGCCCTCCCGCGTCAGGCGGACACGCATGCTTTCGACTGCGCTTGCGCGGGTGAAAAGGCGGGAACGGGTTCGGGTTTGGTTCATCAGCCGAGAATAGCACTGAGACCACAGCTCAAAAAGGGTCTAAAACTTAAGAGCGGGAACGAGAACGCAGTGCGGCTTAGACTTTTTCCCTGAAAAGTTAGACTGGATTAGACTTTCGCGATGAATTATTGGACCGTTTTAGACAGCGGCAGTGTAGATTTAGAACTGTTTAGAACGGAACAGCAGAAATTAGATTGAATTAGACCGGGGCGACATTTGGCATACCCACACCCTCCATCCAACGTGGCCGTTTATGACGGCATTGCGGACTGGTTTGACAGGACGCGGACACGCGAGCTGATCGAGAAGCCTTATCTGGACTTGCTGGTGCAGATGCTGAAGCGCGGCGCGTCGGTGCTCGACGTGGGCTGCGGCACCGGGGAGCCGATTCTGCGCTTTCTCGTGGAGCGGCAGTTCCGGGTGACGGGCGTGGATGCCAGCGCGGCGATGATATCGATTGCGGCCGGGCGCTTTCCTGAGGCGAGGCTCATGGTCGGCGATATGCGGGAACTGGCGCTGGACGAAACCTATGATGCTGCGATCCTGTGGCATAGCCTGTTTCACCTGCAGCATGAGGACCAGCGGGCGATGTTCGCAGCACTGGCGCGCCTGCTGAATCCGGGCGGGGTGCTGATGTTCACGTCGGGCAGCGAGTATGGGGAGACGTGGAGCGATAATGGCGGCGCGATGCTTTACCATGCCGCACTCGATCTGCGGGAGTACCGGAGCTTGCTGGAGGCGAACAGGTTCGAGGTAGTAAAGCTTGCAGTTGATGACGCGGCGTGCGGCGGTGCGACGGTGTGGATCGCGCGGCGCCAATAAAGAAATTAACCAGAGAGATGACAGGATGAGAGAAACACTACGGTTCATAACATTGTGCGCAGCGATGATGGGCGGCTCCGCTCTGGCACAGCAGCCGGCGCAGCCGCTTCCCTCATTGGGCGCCAACCTTGCGCAGACGTCCGTATCGGGCGTCTCGTCGGGCGGCTTCATGGCTGCGCAGGTGGCGACGGCCTATTCCAGCCGCATCATGGGCGTGGGCGTGATCGCGGGCGGCCCTTACTACTGCGCCGGCAGCTATCCGCAGGCATCGCTTCTTCAAACCGCAGTCACGACCTGCATGGCGCCCGTATCGGCCGCCGTGGCAGCGGACGGCAAGACTTCCTTCCGCAATGCCGCGGCGTTCGCGCAGCAAGGCCTGATCGATCCGGTGGCGCAGCTGGCGCGCCAGCGTGTCTACCTGTTCAGCGGGGCGAAAGACAGCACTGTGAGGCCGGTGGTCGTGGATGCTGTGCAGCAGTTCTACCTGCTGGCGGGCGCGCCTGCCGGCCAGCTGCGCTATCACAAAAGCCCGGACGCCGGTCACGGCTTCATCACTGCGAATCCGGATAGCGCGCCCTGCGATGCGACCACGTACCCCTTCATCAACAACTGCGGCTTCAACCAGTCACAGGAGCTGCTTCGGCATATCTATCCGGACAAGCAGGCTCCCGCCGCGCAGGGCGCCCTGGGCGGCGAGCTGATTCAGTTCGACCAGCGGGAATTCATCCGCGGTACGCACAGCAGCATGGACGCCACCGGCTACGCCTACATCCCGCAGGCCTGCCGCAACGGCAACTGCGCGGTGCATGTGGCCTTCCACGGTTGCCGGCAAGGCGCCAGCATGGTGGGCCCGGCATTTTATGGCCGCACCGGCTATAACGAATTCGCCGACAGGAACGCGCTCATCGTTCTTTATCCGCAAGTGCATCCTTCGCAGGGCGTTCCCGCCAATCCGCTCGGCTGCTGGGACTTCTGGGGTTATTCCGGCGACGATCCGCAGCACCCCACCTTCCACACGCGTGCTGCGCCGCAGATGGCGGCGGTGATGGCGATGGTGGAACGCCTCGGCCAGCCGGCGGCACGCCCATAAAGCGGGCAAAGTGTCAGCCCGCTTGCTCCCGCAGGCGGGCCAAGGAAAGAGCAGCACCATCAGCCGCCTGAAACCGGCCTAGGCGTAATCATCATCTTTGAACGCCGAAAAAGTAAGATGCACCTGTTCGGCAGCGTGGCGTTCGGGCAGCGTGAGGTCGGCAAAGTTCCTCAAGGGATTGCGGGATGGGTGATAAAACCCTATCGACGGCGCAGATTCCTCCATTGCGCCACCCACCCCGGTATTGCCGATTGTGTAGTCGCTCGTTTTCCGCGCCTTCATCCGCCCCACGTTCTCGGCAATGTCATGCTCTTGCGTGATGTGCCCGAAAGTGCCGCTGGGACGGCGGTAGTAGACCGTCGGCCGCTGCCCCGGCTGGCTTGTGGTCCCGATGATGTTGATCGGCTGGTATAAATGCTCGGCAACAACGTGATCGATTGCCGCCTTGCGCGCGTCGGAGAAGGATCCGAAGAACGCCTTGATTTTCCCCACCCGGCCAAGCGGCCTGCCCAGGTGTGCATCCACATCTGCCTGGAATTGATTGTATCTTTGCTTGTAACTGGCCATCGCCACCCTCCTTGCCAATGAAGCTTGAACAGGAATGGAATCAAGTGGACACGCTTCCGTGCCCACCTTCCAGTGGCGGCTGACGCAAATTCCATACCATTGGGCACGGCTGCGTATACAGGGGGAAGAGCCGCCTGAACCGGGTCAAATCCCACCCGGTCCAGGTCCCATCTCACCCTGTTGCATCGCGCGCAAAAAGAAAAAGCCAACCGTAAAGGTTGGCTTTTTCTGCGATGACGGCGAAGATTACTTTTTCTTCTTCGGCGCCAGCACCATGATCATCTGGCGGCCTTCCATCTTGGGGAACTGCTCGACCTGGCCGAATGGCTCCAGGTCGGCTTTCAGACGCTCCAGCATGCGCATGCCGATGTCCTGGTGGGCCATTTCACGGCCGCGGAAACGCAGCGTGATCTTGGTCTTGTCACCGTCTTCCAGGAACTTGGTCAGATTGCGCAGCTTGATGTTGTAGTCGCCATCATCGGTACCCGGACGGAATTTGACTTCCTTGACCGAGATCACCTTCTGCTTCAATTTGGCTTCGTGCGCCTTTTTCTGTTCCGAATACTTGAACTTGCCGTAGTCCATCAGACGGCAGACCGGCGGCACGGCGGTCGGTGCGATTTCCACCAGATCAACGTTCGCCTCTTCCGCCAGGCGGAAGGCTTCGGCCAGGCTCACGATGCCCAGCGGCTCATTGTTCACACCGGTCAAACGCATTTCCGGTGCAGTGATTTCGCCATTGATGCGATGCGACTTGTCAGTAGCTATTGCAGTTTCCTTTAAAAATGATTGAGCGGCCGGTAAGACGGGTTTCCGTCAGGCTTTGGAAGCGACATCCGACTGGAGTCGTTCCACCAGGGCATCGATCGACATGACGCCCAGATCGACATTGCCCCGCGCGCGCACGGCCACGGTGTTGGCATCCCGTTCCTTATCGCCAATCACTAGGATATATGGCAATTTTTGCACGGAATGTTCACGTATTTTATACGTTATCTTCTCGTTGCGCAAATCAGCGGTGACGCGGAACCCGAGCTTCCTCAGCTTTTGCTCAAGGTCTTTCGCATATTCCGCCTGGGCATCCGAGATATTCAAGATGGCAACTTGCACCGGCGCCAGCCACATCGGCAGCGCGCCGGCGTAGTTTTCGATCAGGATGCCGATGAAGCGCTCCAGCGAGCCGACGATGGCACGGTGCAGCATGACCGGGGTTTTGCGGGTGTTGTCGACCGCCACATACTCGGCGCCGAGGCGCTCGGGCATGAAGAAGTCCACCTGCATGGTACCCACCTGCCATGGACGGCCCAGCGAATCTTTCAGGTGGTATTCGATTTTCGGGCCGTAGAAGGCGCCCTCGCCCGGCAGCTCGGTCCAGGTCACGCCGCAGGCGCGCAGGCCGTGGCGCAGCGCCTCTTCCGCTTCGTTCCAGATTTCATCGGTGCCGATGCGGTTGTCCGGACGCAAGGCCAGCTTCACGTCGATATTGGTGAAGTCGAAGTCCTCGTACACTTCCATGGCCTGCTTGTGGAAGGCCACCACTTCCGGCTCGATCTGCTCGTGGGTGCAGAAGATGTGGCCGTCGTCCTGGGTGAAGCCGCGCACGCGCATGATGCCGTGCAGCGCGCCCGAAGGCTCATTGCGGTGGCACTGGCCGAATTCGCCGTAGCGCAGCGGCAGGTCGCGGTAGGAGCGCAGGTCGCTGTTGAAGATCTGCACGTGGCCAGGGCAGTTCATCGGCTTCAGCGCGTAGGAACGGTTCTCGGACTCGGTCACGAACATGTTTTCGCGGTAGTTGTCCCAGTGGCCGGTCTTGCCCCACAGGCTGGCGTCCAGGATCTGCGGCGCCTTCACTTCCTGGTAGCCGTTGTCCTGGTACTTCTTGCGCATGTACTGCTCCACCTGCTGCCAGATGGTCCAGCCTTTCGGATGCCAGAACACGAGGCCCGGCGCTTCGTCCTGGAAGTGGAAGAAGTCCAGCTGCTTGCCCAGCTTGCGGTGGTCGCGCTTTTCCGCTTCTTCCAGCATGAACAGGTACTGTTCCTGCTCTTCCTTTTTCGCCCAGGCGGTGCCGTAGACCCGCTGCAGCATTTCGTTCTTCGAATCGCCGCGCCAGTAGGCGCCGGCCAGCTTCATCAGCTTGAACACTTTCAGCTTGCCGGTCGACGGCACGTGCGGGCCGCGGCACAGGTCGGTGAAGTTGCCTTCGCTGTACAGGGACACATCTTCATTGGCCGGAATGGAGGCGATGATCTCGGCCTTGTAATGCTCGCCGATGGATTTGAAGTAGGCCACGGCTTCATCGCGCGGCAGCACCTTGCGGGTGACTTTCTCGTCTTTCTTCGCCAGCTCGGCCATTTTCTTCTCAATGGCTTGCAGGTCGTCCGGGGTGAAGGGACGCTTGTAGGAGAAGTCGTAGTAGAAGCCGTTTTCGATGACCGGGCCGATGGTGACTTGCGCGTCCGGGAACAGCTCCTTCACCGCGTAAGCCAGCAGGTGGGCGGTGGAGTGACGGATCACGTCCAGGCCTTCCGGATCCTTGTCGGTAACGATGGCCAGGTCCACGTCCTTGTCGATCAGGTAGGACGTATCGACCACTTTGCCGTCGACCTTGCCGGCCAGTGCTGCCTTGCCAAGGCTGGTGCTGATGTTGGTGGCAACCTGCGCTACGGTGAGGGGTGCGTCGAACTGACGGACGGAACCATCGGGAAGTCGGACTGAAACCATCATGATCTCCAATTGGGTGCTGCGGATACTGCGCTGAAAACTGCGGACGAAAAAAAACGCGGACTAGCCGCGTTTTTCTTCAATATTGACAAGCAAAAGAAAGCCGATCGACTAGCGTCACTCACTAACCAAGCTGGTAGTTCGCGGTGTCATAACCGGATTTGCCTTTCTCGCTCTTACTGTGTGTTCTGGTGGGCGGTGCAGAATTCGAATCTGCGACCCCTTGGATGTCGACCAAGTATTCTAACCAGCTGAACTAACCGCCCGATGGCCAGCATTATAGAGAGGCCGGGAAATAAAAACAAGGGCTTTTTCAGAGGGAACGCGGTGTTGCCCCTCGTGCTATATTGAGCGCCCCATGAAAAGATTCCTTCTTACACTGTTTATCAGCCTGTCCGCCGCCTGGGTACAGGCCGCGGAACGCGGCACGGTGGAGGAAGCGCAGCAGCTGGTGGAAAAGGCGGCGGCCATGATGCGCACGGCCGGGCCGGCGCGGGCGCTGACCGAATTCAGCAATCCACAAGGCTCCTTTACCTATCGCGACCTCTACATTGTGGTGCTCGACCAGAGCGGCGTGGTGCGCGCGCATGGCGCCCTGCCGCATATGATCGGGCAAAACGTGGCCAACTGGCGCGATGCCGACGACCGCTATGTGATGCGCGAACTGCTGCAGCGCGCACAGCGCGGCGAAACGGGACCAATCCGCTACAAGCGCCCTTATCTCGGCACGGACCAGGTGCGGCTGAAGATGACCTGGTTCAGGAAGGTGGACGGGTATGTGATTTTTTGCGGGGCTTATCCATGAATGATGCAGCACACCTGCATGCGCACCTGAAGGGCGATGCGCGGCACCAGCACTACCGCGCCGACCGCTCGCTGAAAATCCTGGCCTGGGCGCTGGGGCTGACGCTCGGCTTCGCCGGCGTTGAGGTGGTTGCAGGCTTTCTTTCGAATTCGCTGGCGCTGATTTCCGATGCGGGGCATATGGTGACGGATGCCGCGTCACTCGGCCTGGCGCTGTTGGCCCAGTTTATCGCGAAGCGTCCGCCCTCCTCCCGCTATTCCTTCGGCTACGGACGCGCCGAGGCGCTGGCGGCCTTTATCAACGGCATCGCCATGCTGTTCGTGGTGGGCTGGATTGTGTTCGAGGCGGCGCACCGTTTTTCGCATCCGCAGGCGGTGCAGGGCGAGATGGTGTTTATCGTGGCGGCGATCGGGCTGGGTGTGAACGTGCTGGTGGCCTGGGTGCTCTCCAAGGACCGCGACAGCATGAATACGCGCGCGGCGTTTATTCATGTGCTGGGCGATATGCTGGGGTCCGTGGCGGCTTTGGTGGCGGGTGCGGTGATCTGGTACACCGGGTGGATGCAGATCGACCCGCTGCTGTCGGTGCTGGTGTCGCTGCTGATCCTGAAGTCCACCATCGGCATTTTGCGCGAATCGAGCCACCATCTGATGGAAGGGGTGCCTTCGCATATCGATTACGCGCAGCTGGGGGCGGATCTCGAAGCTGTGGAGGGTGTGGTGTCGGTCCATGATCTCCACGTGTGGGACATGTCGCCGGGCGAGCCTGCATTGATCGGGCATGTGGAAGTGCCGGACCTGCAGGCCTGGCCGCGCACGCTGAAGGCCATCAGGACGATGCTGCGCGATAAGCATGGCATCGATCACATTACGCTGCAGGCCGAGGTCGCAGGCCGGCAAGGTGCTCCGCAGTAATATTGCTCAGAAATTGGGGACAGACCCGGATTTAAATAATCCGGGTCTGTCCCCAATTATTAGGCGCGGCGGGCTTCGAGGACGCCGCTGACTTCGGAGATGGCGGACAGGGCCTTCTGCAACTGGCTGGTGGAGCCGATTTCCGCCGTGAAGGTCATGCGCGCCTGGCCTTTCGCGCTTTGCGTGTTCACGCCGATCACATTGATCTTCTCGCGCGAGAAGACCTCGGAGATGTCGCGCAGCAGGCCCTGGCGGTCGCCCGCCAGCACGAACATGTCGACCGGGAACACCGTGTCGGTACGCGTGTTGCCCCACTCCGTCACAATCACCCGCTCCGGCGCCTTGGCGCGCATTTCGGCAAAATTCTTGCAGCTCAGGCGGTGGATCGATACGCCCTTGCCGCGCGTGACGAAACCCACAATCGGGTCCGGCGGCGCGGGCTTGCAGCAGCGCGCGAGCTGCGTCATCAGGCCGTCGGTGCCCACCACCAGCACACCCGACTTGGCGCCCTGTTCCGTGCTCGACGCGCGGCTCTTGTTGAGCACCACTGCATCTTCCGGCTCCACTACTTCCACCGGATCGTGCAGCGCCTGCTCTACGTGGCGCAGGCTGAATTCGTCCTTGCCCACGGCGGAGAACAGGTCGTCCACTTTCGAGAAGCCCAGCTTCTGCGCCAGCGATTCAAGGTTGACGGCCGTCTTGCCTTCTCGCTGCAGCGATTTTTCCACCAGCGCGCGGCCGTGCGCCAGCGTTTCCTGCATGTCGATGGCGTTGAACCAGGCGCGCACCTTGGCGCGCGTGCGGTTGCTGACCGTGTATTCGGCACTCAGCCAGTCGCGCGACGGGCCTACCGTGCCGGGCGCGCCCTTGGCGGTGATGATCTCGCAGGTCTGGCCGCTCTTCAGGCGCGTGTTCAGGGGCACCATCACGCCGTCCACGCGCGCGCCGCGGCAGCGATGGCCGACATCGCTGTGCAGGTGGTAGGCGAAGTCGATCGGGGTGGCGCCGACCGGCAGTTCCAGCACGCGGGCCTGCGGCGTCAGCACGAAGATGCGGTCGTCCAGCGAGGCGGACTTGAGCTTTTCCACCCATTCGCGCTGCACGTCTTCCTGGTCCACCACGGCATCGGCCACGTCGGTCTTCCAGGCCAGCAGCTGGCGCAGCCAGGCGATCTTCTCGTCGTATTTCTGGCCCTTGAAGTCCGAGCCGCCCTCTTCCTTGTAGCGCCAGTGCGCAGCCACGCCGTATTCGGCGAAGTTGTGCATTTCCTGGGTGCGGATCTGCACTTCCAGCGGGCGGCCGTCGTCCGCCGTCACCACCGTGTGCAGCGACTGGTAGCCGTTCGGCTTGGGACGCGAAATGTAGTCGTCGAATTCTTTCGGGATCGGGGTCCAGATGTTGTGGACCACGCCGAGCACCGTGTAGCAGGTCTTCACGTCCTTGACGATGACGCGGAAGGCGCGCACGTCATACAGCTCGGTGAAGTCGAGCTCCTTGCCCTTCATCTTGTTCCAGATGCTGTAGATGTGCTTCGGACGCCCGAACACTTCGGCCGCAATGCCGGCGGAAGCCAGCTCGGACTGCAGACGCTCGATGGACGAGGTGACGAAGCTCTCGCGCATCATGCGCTTCTCTTCCAGCATCTTGGCGATGCGCTTGTAGTTCTCCGGCTCGATCATGCGGAAGGACAGGTCTTCCAGCTCCCATTTGATCTGCCAGATACCGAGGCGGTTGGCCAGCGGCGCGTAGAGGTCCAGCGTTTCGCGGCCGTAGGCATGCGTCATCTCGTTGAACAGCTTGGTGTCCGCGAAGTAGCGCAAGGTGGTGCAGCAGGACGCCAGGCGCACCAGCACCACGCGCATGTCCGAGGCCATGGCCAGCAGCATCTTGCGCAGGGTTTCCAGCTGGGCGACGGCCTGCTGCGCCGCGTTCTTGCCGCGCGTGTCGGCATTGGCCGAGGACTGGGTGAGTTCGCGCAGGCGGATCAGCTGGCGCACGCCGCATACCAGGTCGTCGACTTCCTTGCCGAAGCGCTGTTCGATGAACGGCGCCTGCGCCGGTTCGAGCACGGTGAGCTCGAACATCAGGCCCGCAATGCGCGTTTCCACATCGGTGCGCAGGTAGGCCAGCGTGCTGGCCACACCGATGGCAAATTCAAATGCAGGCTGGCCGCTGCTCGCGGTCTTGCCTGCATAGGCTTCGTGCGCTGCATCGAGCGCGCCCTGCATGCGCAGGGCCTCGTCGGCTGAAAGTCCTTGTACCAGCAGCTCCGACGTAGCGCTGTTCAATGCTGCAGTTGAAACCATACGAAACCTTTACAACTAAAAACCGAACCTTAACGCTGTGCTGCCACCACAACCACTTCAACGAGGCAGGCCGGATTGGCCAGCTTGGCTTCCACCGTCGCGCGCGGCGGCGTGTGGCCGTTGGCAACCCATGCGTCCCACACTTCGTTCATGCCGGCGAAATTGGCCATGTCCGAGATATAGATCTGGGTCGACAGGATGCAAGTCTTGTCGCTGCCGGCTTCGGCCAGCAGGCGGTCCACATGGCCCAGCACTTCCGTCATCTGTTCCTGGATGCCGACGCTGGTGTTTTCAGCGATCTGGCCGGCCAGGTAGACGGTGCTGTTGTGGATTGCCACTTCGGACAGGCGTTTGCCCACGTGCAGTCGTTTGATTTCCATATTCTTCTCTTCTTTACTGGTTCAACAAAAAATCGCGCGCAATGGCGATCTGGTTATCGTGCATGAACGTCGGCGCATGGCCGACGCCCGGAATTTCGACCAGCCTGGCTTTCGGCCCGCGCTGGGTCATGGCCAGTGCAGTCTCGCGCGAGAGCAGGTCTGAATGCTCGCCGCGCACCAGCAGGGTCGGGCAGCGGATCGCATCGTATGCGGCCCACAGCATGGCCTGGTCGCGTTCCGCGGATTCCGGGGTGATGCTGCGGAAGGGATGTGCCAACCCCATATCATAATGGCGGCTCCATTGGCCGTCCTTGTCCTGGCGCAGAACGTCGGCGGCCAGCTTGTGCCATTCGGCGTCCGTATGCTCGCCGAAGGGCTTAGAGACTTCGCGCACCCACTGCGCGCCGGCCTCGAAACTGGGGAAGCGCAGCTCCTGGCTCAGGTAGTCGCCGATGCGGCGCAATGCCACGCCATCCAGCGACGGACCGATATCGTTCAGTATCAGGCGTTCAACCGGCGAGTCCGGCAGCGAGGCCAGGCCCATGCCGATCAGCCCCCCCATCGAGGTGCCGAACCAGGACACGGTCTGCTTTTCGCCATCGGCCAGCACACGCGCCAGCAAAGTCACCATATCGCTGACGTATTGCGGAATGCGGTACAGGTCCGGGTTGTGCAGCTTGCCCGAACGGCCGCGGCCCACAACATCGGGACAAACGATACGGTAATCCTTGCACAATGACTGTGCGAGAGCATCGAAATCGTCCGAAACGCGGGTCACGCCATGCACGCACACCAGTACGTCCGGATTGGAAGCATCGCCCCACTCCTTGTACGCCATGTGGTGCAGGCCTGCCATCGACAGGCATTGAACGGATTTTATTTTCGCTTCGGCCATCGCCTGGTCCCTCTGCCATTTGCTTTTCGGGCTACATTTTAACGTGCATTGGATTTAGAATCCTAACAAGCTTACTTTTACCACAGAGGATGAGATGACGAGCACTAACTTACGAGGCAAAACCGCGCTGGTAACGGGGTCGACTTCCGGCATCGGCCTGGGCATTGCGCGCTGCCTCGCGGCCGAGGGCGCCAATATCGTTTTCAACGGCTTCGGCGATGCAAAGGAAATCGAACAGCTGCAGGCCGATGTGGCAAAGGAATTCGGCATCCAGACCGCCTATCACGGCGCGGACATGAGCAAGCCGGCTGAAATCGAAGCAATGATGAAGTTCATCGACGAGAAATTCGGCGGCACCGATGTGCTCATCAATAATGCCGGCATCCAGCACGTGGCGAACGTGGACGAGTTCCCGGTCGAGAAATGGGACGCGATCATCGCCATCAACCTGACCTCCGCCTTCCACACCTCCCGCCTCGCGCTGCCGGGCATGAAGAAGAAAAACTGGGGCCGCATCATCAATATCGCTTCCGCCCATGGCCTGGTCGGCTCGGCGGGCAAGTCGGCCTATGTCGCGGCCAAGCATGGCATCGTGGGCCTGACCAAGGTGAGCGCGCTGGAAACGGCGACCACCGGCGTCACCGTGAACGCCATCTGCCCCGGCTTCGTGCTGACGCCGCTGGTGCAGAAGCAGGTCGACGCGCGCGCGGAAAAGGATGGGCTGAGCAATGAGCAGGCCAAGCACGCGCTGCTGGCCGACAAACAGCCATCCGGCGACTTCGTGACGCCGGAAGAACTGGGCGGCCTGGCCGTCTTCCTGTGCAGCGACGCGGCCAAACAGGTACGCGGCGTGGCGTGGAATGTGGACGGCGGCTGGGTGGCGCAATAAGCCTTATGGCATAAGTAGTAACGCATAGTGGTTTTCCGCATTGCGGTTAACCACAATGCGGATATTCACAATGGCGATATCTCTCATCGCCGCGCATGATGCGGTCATCAAAAGTGGAGACCGCATCATGAAAAAACCCTTCTACAAAATCCTGTACGTGCAGGTGCTGTTCGCGATTGCGCTCGGCGTCCTGCTCGGCATCTACCTGCCGACCGACGCCGTGGCCATGAAGCCGCTCGGCGACGGCTTCATCAAACTCATCAAAATGATCATCGCGCCGGTGATCTTCTGTACCGTGGTGTCGGGCATCGCCGGCATGCAGGACGTGAAGAAAATCGGCCGCGTGGGCGGCAAGGCCCTGCTCTACTTCGAGGTGGTGTCCACCTTCGCGCTGGTGATCGGCCTGTTCGTGGCCAATATCGTGCAGCCGGGCGCCGGTTTCAACGCCGATCCCGCCACGCTGGACACCAAGGCCATCGCGCAATACACCGAGAAGGCCAAGCACCAGTCCACCGTGGACTTCGTGATGAACATCATCCCGAATACCGTGGTCGATGCTTTCGCCAAGGGCGATATCCTGCAGGTGCTGCTGATCTCCGTGCTGTTCGGCTTTGCGCTGTCGCTGCTGGGTGAGCGCGGCAAGCCGATCACGAACCTGATCGACGATGCGGCCCAGGCCATCTTCGGCATGGTCAACATCATCATGAAGCTGGCCCCGATCGGCGCGTTCGGCGCGATGGCCTTCACCATCGGCAAATACGGCATCGCTTCGCTGCTGCCGCTGGCCAAGCTGATGGGCTCTTTCTACCTGACCTGCTTCCTGTTCGTGTTCATCGTGCTGGGCACCATCGCGAAGGCGACGGGCTTCTCGATCGGCCGCTTCATCCTGTATATCAAGGAAGAACTGCTGATCGTGCTGGGCACCTCGTCCTCCGAAAGCGCCCTGCCTTCGCTGATGCGCAAGCTGGAAAAGCTGGGCGCGCCGAAGTCGGTGGTCGGCCTGGTGGTACCGACGGGCTACTCCTTCAACCTGGACGGCACCAATATCTACATGACGATGGCGGCGCTGTTCGTGGCGCAGGCGACCAATACCGACCTCACGCTGACGCAGGAACTCACCATCCTGGGCGTGGCCATGCTGACGTCGAAAGGCGCTTCCGGCATTACCGGCGCCGGCTTTATCACGCTGGCTGCAACGCTGGCCGTGGTGCCGACCATTCCGGTGGCGGGCATGGCGCTCATTCTCGGCATCGACCGCTTCATGAGCGAATGCCGTGCGCTGACCAACTTCGTGGGTAATGGCGTTGCAGCGATCGTGGTGTCGAAGTGGGAAGGCGAGCTGGATACGGCAACGATGCAGCGCGAGCTGGCGCATCCCTCGCCGGTGGAAGCGGCTACCGGCAGCGCGCCGGAAATCGTGGAGCATGCGCCGGCCAAGTAAGGCTGCGGCGCAAAGCAAAAAGGCACGCCCGAAGCGTGCCTTTTTTTATGGTGCGGCGAAGTTTACAGTGCGCTGAAATCCAGCTCGACGCCGGTAGCGGCGGCGATCTGCTCCTTCGTTACACCCGGCGCCAGCTCGGTGACTTTCAGGCCTTTGTCAGTCACTTCCATCACACCGAGGTCGGTGATGATCAGGTCCACCACGCCCACGCCGGTCAGCGGCAGGTCGCATTTCTTCAGCAGCTTGTGCGAGGTGCTGCCGTCCTTGGCGGTGGCCACGTGCTCCATCAGCACCACCACCTTCTTCACGCCGGCCACCAGGTCCATTGCGCCGCCCATGCCCTTCACCATCTTCCCGGGGATCATCCAGTTCGCCAGGTCGCCCTTTTCGGAGACCTGCATCGCGCCCAGGATGGCGAGGTTGATCTTGCCGCCGCGGATCATGCCGAAGGAATCGGCGGAGCTGAAGTAGGCGGCGCCCGGCAGCGCCGTCACGGTCTGCTTGCCGGCGTTGATCAGGTCTGCATCCACTTCATCGTCGGTCGGGAAAGGACCGATGCCCAGCAGGCCGTTTTCGGACTGCAGGAACACTTCGATATCGGAAGGAACATAGTTGGCCACCAGCGTAGGCAGGCCGATGCCCAGGTTTACATAGAAGCCGTCCTGCAGTTCTTTCGCTGCGCGCGCGGCCATTTCATCACGAGTCCATGCCATGATTGTGTCTCCTCAGTTCGAACGCACGGTGCGCTGTTCGATGCGTTTTTCCGGCGTTGCGTTGAGCACGATGCGGTGCACGAAGATGCCCGGCGTATGCACTTCATCCGGATCGATCTCGCCGATTTCCACCAGCTGCTCCACTTCCACCACGGTGATCTTGCCGGAGGCCGCCACGTTCGGGTTGAAGTTGCGCGCGGTCTTGCGGTAGACCAGGTTGCCGGCCTTGTCGGCCTTCCAGGCCTTGACCAGGGCTACATCGGCCACCAGGCTGCGCTCCATCACGTACTGCTCGCCGTCGAATTCGCGGATCTCCTTGCCTTCCGCGACCACGGTGCCCACGCCGGTCTTGGTGAAGAAGGCCGGGATGCCCGCGCCGCCGGCGCGCAGCTTCTCGGCCAGCGTGCCCTGCGGCGTGAATTCCAGTTCCAGCTCGCCGGCCAGGAACTGGCGCGCGAACTCCTTGTTCTCGCCCACGTAGGATGCGATCATCTTCTTGATCTGGCGCGTTTCCAGCAGCTGGCCGAGGCCGAAACCGTCCACGCCCGCGTTGTTGGAGATGGCCGTCAGCTCTTTCGCGCCAGTGTCGCGCAGGGCTGCAATCAGCGCCTCGGGAATGCCGCACAGGCCGAAACCGCCAACAGCGATGGTCTGTCCGTCCTGGATGATGCCGGCCAGTGCGGCCTTGGCATCAGGGTAGATCTTATTCATGGGTGCCCCCTCTATTTTTTTGATAAGCTTGCTCTGTAGTACAGATCGCGACTCAGAATAGAATACGCGAGTCAAAAGCACAATACCGTAGAACTACCGCACAAACCGAAACGGAAACTGATGAACGCGCCTTACGAGATCGACTACGAGACCATTTTCAAGTATGCCCCGGTCGGCATGTGCATCTCGCTCAACCGCATTATCCAGTCCTCCAACGACGCGCTGACGTCCATGTTCGGCTACGGGCATGGGGAGCTGGACGGGCAATCGTTCCAGGTGCTGTATCCCACGGTGGACGAATTCCTGCGCACCGGCGACCGCATCATTCCCATCATGAACGCCAGGGGGCGCTATTCGGACGAGCGCATCATGCGGCGCAAGAACGGCGAGCTGTTCTGGTGCCACGTGACGGGGCGCGCGCTGGACCCGCAGCAGCCGCTGGGCGCGGGCGTGTGGACCTTCGAAGATGTGAGCGAAAAACGCCCGGTCTCGGCCGAACTGACGCCGCGCGAGCGCGAGATCGCGGCCTTCCTCGTCGAAGGCAAGACCAGCAAGCTGATCGCGCGCGAAACCGGCCTCAGCCCGCGCACGGTCGAGATGCACCGCGCCAAGCTGATGCGCAAATTCGGCGCCTCCACCTCTTCCGAGCTGGTCCACAAACTGATGGGCGTTACCGCCAAACCATGACACCGTGGGGTCAGGCGGGGCCGCCGAGGCACCTGTGTCAGCATGACAGGCGGTGCCTGACCCCATGGTGTCATGTTGCTCAGTGGCTATTGGGCGGTCATGCCGTCGTCGGCGGAGATGATGGCGCCGTTGATGAAGTGGGCTTCGTCGCCGGCCAGCAGCAACAGCAGGCCGTCGAGATCTTCCGGTTTGCCGGGGCGCTTGCGCGGCAGCATTTCGGCCAGGCGCTGGCCCTGCTCGCTGGCGAAGTAGTCCTCGTTGATCTCGGTCAGGATGTAGCCGGGACAGATGGCATTCGTATTGATGTTGTACTTGCCCCACTCCACCGCCATCGCCTTCGTCATGTGGATCACGCCGGCCTTGCTCATGCAATACACGCCGATCTGCGGCAGCACGCGCTGCCCCGCCACCGAGGCGATATTGATGATGCGGTGCTGCTTTTTCGGGTCGCCCTTGGCGCGCGCAATCATGCGCTTGGCCGCTTCCTGCGCCACGAAGAAGGCGCCGCGCAGGTTGGTGTCCATCACGAAGTTGTAGTCTTCCGGACTGACGTCCAGCAGCCTTTGCGTGGTCGATACGCCGGAGTTGTTGACCAGGATGTCGATCGGCCCCGCCTCCGTTTCGGCATGGGCGATCGCCGACTTGATGCTGGCGTAGTCCGTCACGTCCAGCGCCACCACGTGGGCCGCGCCGCCGTCGGCCTCGATCTCCGCCCTCAACTCCTTCAGCCGCTCGGTGCGGCGCGAGGCCAGCACCACCTGGGCGCCGGCGCCCGCCAGCACCTTGGCAAACCGCGCGCCCAGCCCGCTCGACGCACCGGTAATCAACGCGATCTTGCCTTCAAAATTCACTTCGATGCCCACGGCATTCCTCCTCTGTGTTCTGCACCCACATCATTACACAAAATGCCAGTATTAGACGGGAACATCTAATACAATGGCGCCGACATTGCGTTCATGCGAAAAAAGAAGCACACTCGTGCTAATTTGCTTTTTCAATATTCCTATAAAAAACATGACAAACCTCATCGAACAATACGGCCCACGCGAAGCGATGGAATATGACGTGGTCATCGTCGGCGGCGGCCCTGCCGGCCTGTCGGCGGCGATCCGCATCAAGCAGCTGGCCCAGGAGAAGGGCCAGGACGTGTCCGTCGTCGTGCTGGAGAAAGGCGGCGAACTGGGCGCCCATATCCTGTCCGGCGCCGTGATGGATCCGCGCGCCCTGACCGAACTGATTCCGGACTGGAAGGAAAAAGGCGCCCCGCTGAATACGCCGGTCACGGAAGACCGCATGCTGTTCCTGACCGAGGGCAAGGCGCTCAAGACCCCGAACTTCATGCTGCCGCAGTGCTTCCAGAATCACGGCAATTACGTAGTGTCGCTGGGTAATGTGGTGCGCTGGCTGGGCCAGCAGGCCGAGGCGCTGGGCGTGGAAATCTTCCCCGGCTTCCCTGCCGCCGAGATCCTGTACAACGATGATGGCTCGGTCAAGGGCGTGGCCACCGGCAATATGGGCGTGAAGCGGGACGGCGAGCCGGGCCCGGATTTCCAGCTCGGCATGGAGCTGCACGGCAAATACACGCTGTTCGCCGAAGGCGCACGCGGCCACCTCGGCAAGCAGCTGATGGCCAAATTCGACCTGAACAAGGGCAAGGACCCGCAGGCCTACGGCATCGGCATCAAGGAGCTGTGGGAAATCGATCCGGCCAAGCACAAGCCCGGCCTCGTGATCCACACCGCGGGCTGGCCGCTGGCCAGCGATACCTACGGCGGCTCCTTCCTCTATCACCTGGAGAACAACCAGGTGGTGGTGGGCTTCATCGTCGGCCTGAATTACGAAAATCCCTACCTGTCGCCTTACGAGGAATTCCAGCGCTATAAGACGCACCCGGAAATCCGCCACTTCTTCGAAGGCGGCAAGCGTATTTCCTATGGCGCGCGGGCGATCACGGCCGGCGGCCTGCAGTCGCTGCCGAAACTGGTGTTCCCGGGCGGGGCCCTGGTCGGCTGCGATGCCGGCTTCCTGAACATGAGCCGCATCAAGGGCAGCCACGCGGCCATCAAGTCCGGCATGCTGGCCGCCGAGGCCCTGTTCGACGCGCTGGGCGCCGGCCGCCAGCACGACGAACTGGCCGCCTACCCCGCCGCTTTCGAGCAGTCCTGGCTGCACGAGGAACTGCATGTGGCGCGCAATGTGAAGCAGTACCTGAGCAAGGGCCTGTATATGGGTTCGCTGCTGACCGGCATCGACCAGATCCTGTTCCGCGGCAAGGCGCCATGGACTCTGCACCACAGCCATGCCGACCATGAATGCCTGAAGCCGGCCGCCAACTACGCGCCGATCGCCTATCCGAAACCGGACGGCAAGCTGACTTTCGACAAGCTGTCCTCGGTCTTCATTTCGAATACCAACCACGCCGAAGACCAGCCGATCCACCTGACCCTGAAGAACCCGGCGGTGCCGGTGGATGTCAACCTGGCAAAATACGCGGGCCCGGAGCAGCGCTACTGCCCGGCCGGCGTCTACGAGTTCGTGCGCACGGACGAAGGCCAGGACCGGCTGCAGATCAATGCCCAGAATTGTGTGCATTGCAAGACTTGCGATATCAAGGATCCGACCCAGAATATTGTGTGGGTCACGCCGGAAGGCGGCGGCGGGCCGAACTATCCGAACATGTAAGCAGTAACAATATAACAACAGCGCAGCGCCCCGGCCTGCGCTGTTTTTTTATGTGCAAAAAAAATTTCAAAAATTTCCGCGTGGAATTTAATGTATGCTCGTAAACGGTCGTCTTGTACTTCTGAGAGCGCAGAGCGACTGCTGCTCTGGACTTGAACCCACCCCAACAGGAGTTTCTCATGCTGAGCCTTCACACTAATGCAGCGGCACTGTCCGCACAAAACGCGATCTCCAAGACCCAACAGAATCTGTCGATGTCGATGACGCGCCTGTCCACCGGCTACCGCGTCAATTCGGCAATGGACGACGCTGCCGGCCTGCAGATTGCAACCCGTCTGAAAGCGCAGACCAGCGGTATGGCTACCGCAGCGCGTAACACCCAGAACTCGATCTCCCTGCTGCAAACCGCTGAAGGTTCCTTCGACGAAGTGAACAACATGCTGGTGCGTATGAAGGATCTGGCAACCCAGTCCGCCGACGCTTCCTCGACCGACGACGACCGCGTTGCTCTGCAAGCTGAATACGATGCACTGGGCCTGGAACTGGCCAACATCATGAAAAACACCACCTTCGGCGGCCAGATCCTGCTGGAAGGCGGTACCGTTGCTGCTTCGATGGACTTCCAGATCGGTGCAAGCTCGGCTGAAAAAATGACGATCGACCTGTCGGCCGACATGACCCAGCTGACCGCAACCGACCTGACCGCTGTGACCTCGAACTACACCGCCGCTGCAACCGGCGCTGAAGTGACCACCCAGGGCGCGGCTTCCACCATCATCGACGTGATCAACACCGCTATCGACTCCGTCGGTAAAGTGCGTTCCGCACTGGGTGCTGCTGCTAACCGTCTGGACCACGTTGCCACCAACCTGGCCAACGTTTCGACCAACACCAAGAACGCAACCGGCCGTATCATGGACGTGGACTTCGCTTCGGAATCCGCAGCGATGACCTCGAACCAGATGCTGCTGCAAGCTGGTACCGCAATGCTGAAACAGTCGAACAGCCAGTCCTCGCTGGTTCTGTCCCTGCTGCAATAATAAGCGCAGACGAACCCCAGGCGCCCCCAGTGCCTGGCGGTTCCGGACAAGGAGCCAACCGGACGCCCGGTTGGCTTTTTTCGTTTGGACGCATGATATAGTGGCTATATGGCAATTGACCGTGTTCCGCCGTTAAATTCGGCGCTGACCATTCCGGAACGTGTCGCCCGCGAACAGCCGGGCCACGCGCAGCCGATCCCATCGGTCGCCCAGCCACATGACAGCACTCCCGAATTCGCCCTGCATTCCGGGCTGCCGGCCTCGGTCGGCGCCCTGCTCGATGCCGTCGACGGCGCCACCAAGGGCCAGCAGGCGGCCACGGCCGCCGCGGCCGGCCTGGCCGCGCGCCTGCTGTCCGGCGAGGAGCCGGCCGGCTCCATGGCCGCCAACCAGATTTTCCTGACGCGCCAGCTGGTCTGGCATCCGCCCGACACCAGCATCATGGCCGCGTCCTGGATGGTCATGGTGCGCACCTACAGCGAACAGCGCGCCGCGCTGCAGCGCCAGGCCAGCGGCCGCCAGGTGCCGGCCAGCCTGCTGATGGCCGACCCGGCCCACGCCGTCATGCTGCGCGACGGCGGCCGCCCGGCGCCGCAGCTGACGCAGGAGGTGGATGCCTGGCGCTTCGCCGTCTACGCCTGGGGCGCCGAGAAGCTGGTGCTGCGCGTGGTGGCGCGCGATCCGGGCCAGGAAGATGGCCCGAACCGCCAGCGCCGCCGCCCGCGCATCGCGCTGCGGCTGGAACTGAACCTGCCGGAATTCGGCAAGATCGTGATCCAGATGGAGCCCGCCGAAAACGGCGTGGCGCTCGAGATCGGCGCGGCCCAGGGCGCCGCCATGCAGCATGTGCGCGACATGCTGCCGAAAATCGCCTCGATGGTCAGCCGCTGCGGCGTGCAGATCGTGCGCGCGCGCCTGATGCGCGAACTGTCGCCGGTGAACGCCATCGACAACCAGCCCACCCGCAGCCAGGTCAACCTGCTGTCGCCGGCCATCTTCAAGGCGATGGCCGAAGTGGCGGTGCTGATGTCGCAGCCGCTGCCGCCGGATGAGCTGTTCTTCGAGCCTTCCGGCCAGGCCCGCGCCGGCTAGCCGGCGAACGCCGCCCGCAGGCTTGCGGTATCGCGGCGCAGCAGCGTTTCATTGAACCAGAGTTCAACCTTGCCGTCCTTCGGCGCGCGCAGGCGGACCTGCGCCTGCGCCAAGCGCGCTTCCAGTCCCGCCAGGCGTTCCGGCGCAATTTCCAGCACGGCGATATTGCTGCCCTGCTCCACCCGCTGCACGCGGAAGCCGGGCGTGGCCTCCAGCGCCGCCAGCAGCTGGTCGCCCGCGGCGCGCACGGCGGCCCAGCGCTGCTCCACGCCATCCAGCGCGGCCAGGGCCGGCAATGCCGCTTCCCAGCCGTTGTAGATGCTGGCGCCGAACTGGTGGCGCAATGCCCGCGCCTTCGCCATCATGGGCTTGCTGCCGGACAGCACGCCGCCGAAAGGCGCGTTCAGGTATTTGTACAGCGACACATAGACCGTGTCGAAAGGCGCGCAGTAGCCCTGCACCGTGAAGCCGGGCATGCCCGACATCAGCAGCAGGCGGGCGCCGTCCAGGTGCATGGGAATGCCTTTGGCACGCGCCAGCTGCGCGATCGCGGCCACCAGCGGCGGCGCCAGCGTGGCGCCCTGGGCGCGGCGCACCGGGCTTTCCAGCGCAATGGCGCCGACCTTGATCGGGTATGGGCCACTCTCGGCGCGCTCGATGGCGGCGGCCGTTTCGGCCAGCGTGGGCGCGGCGCGGCCCGGCGCCAGCGGCACCAGGTTGATGCCGCTCAGGTTGGTAACAGCATTCGATTCGTCGCGGTAGAGATGGCTTTCCTGCTGCACCAGCGCGTGGCGCGCTTCGCCGCACAGCAGGCGCACGGCAATGTGGTTGGCCAGCGTGCCGGTGGGCAGGAAGACCGTGTCCTCCTTGCCCAGCAGGGCCGAGAACTTCGCTTCCAGTTCCGCCACCGCGCCGCCGGACAGGTAGCTGTCGCTGACTTTCTCGCGCCCGGCCAGCAGGGCCTGCAACTGGGCGGCGTAGCCCGCGGGGCTGCGCGGCAGCGAGTCGCCGGTGAACAGGACCAGCTGGTCCGTATTCGCTGCCGGAAGCGCGCCGGGCTGGCCGGCGGCCTGCGCGGCGGCGGGCACGCCGAGCACCGCCAGCGGCAAGGAAGATCCCAGGAACTGGCGGCGGTTCAGCGTCATGGTGTTTTCCTTTATCCGACGGTGCCGATGATGCTGACTTCGCGGTTTTCCGGCACTTCGTTATACGAGAGCACATGCAGGCCCGGCGCGAACAGGCGCGCGTAGCGCGCCAGCAGCGGACGGATCTGCGGCAGCACCAGCAGCAGCGGCGGCGTGGCCTGCTGCTTCATCTGTTCGCGCGCCACCGGCATATTGACCTGCAGCTGCGACAGCAGGTGCGGGTCGATCGGGTAGTTGTCCAGCACCACCTTGCCGCTCTGGCGCGCCTGGTTCAGGGAACCGAGCAGCATGTTTTCCAGTTCGCCGCCCAGGTTGAAGGCCAGCATTTCGGTCTTCTGGCCGAACAGGCCGGCCACGATCTGGCGCCGCAGCGCGCAGCGCACTTCGGCCGCCAGCAGGATGGGATCCTTGGTGGTTTCCGAGCTGTCCAGCAAGGTGGTGGCGATCGGCACGATGTCCTTCAGCGACACGTTTTCCGCCAGCAGCGCGCGGAACACGCGCAGCATCTGGGTATGGGTCAGCGCCTTGTCCAGCGCACCGCCCAGCTTGGGCGACAGCGCCGTCAGGCGTTCGATGATGGCCGATACGTCCTCATGGCGGAACAGCTCGGGCAGGTATTCGCGGATCAGTTTCGACACGTGGGTGGCGATGGCGCTCGGGGCCTCCACCACCTGGTAGCCGAGGCCCAGGGCCTGGGCCTTGTCCTTGGGATCGATCCAGGTCACGGGCATGCCGTAGGCGGGCTCGATGCCGGGGATGCCGTCGACCTGGCCGTAGGTATTGCCGGAAGCGATGGCCATCAGGCGGTCGGGGAACACTTCGGCCTGCGCCACCACGGCGCCGCTCAGCACCACCGAATACTGCGAAGGCTTCAGGCCCAGGTCGTCGCGCACGCCGATCGGCGGCAGCACGATGCCCATGGATTCGGACAGGCTCTGGCGCACGCCGCGCACCCGCTTGGTCAGCAGCTCGCCGTGCGCCTTGTCGATCATGCCCACCAGCTTGTAGCCCAGCAGCACCTGCATCGGCTGCACCATGGGCAGGTTCTGCCACTCCAGCTCCGGCGTCTTCTGGTCGCTGAGGGCGGCCTCGATGGCGGCCAGGTTGCTATTGTCCGGCACCCGCGCCTGGCGCTGCTGCATGCGCCAGCCGACAAAGGCGATCACGCCGGCAAAGATCAGGAACACCTGCCACGGCATGCCCGGCACCAGGCCGAGGATGACCATGACGGCCGCCGCGCTGAACAGCACGTTCGGCGAGGCCAGCAGCTGGCTGCCGACCTGCTGTTCGAAGTCGCCCGAGTCGCTGACGCGGGTCACGATGATGGCGGCCGCGGCCGACAGCAGCAGCGCCGGGATCTGGGCCACCAGACCGTCGCCGATGGTCAGCAGCGCATAGGTGCGGAAGGCGTCGCCGAAGGACAGGTCGTGCATCAGCGAACCGATGGCCACGCCGCCCACCAGGTTGATGATGAGGATCAGGATGGAGGCGATGGCGTCGCCGCGCACGAACTTGGAGGCGCCGTCCATGGCGCCGTAGAAGTCCGCTTCGGTGGCCACTTCGCGCCGGCGCAGCTGGGCTTTTTCCTGGTTGATCAGGCCGGCATTCAGGTCGGCGTCGATCGCCATCTGCTTGCCGGGCAAGGCATCGAGCGTGAAGCGCGCCGACACTTCGGAGATGCGCTCCGCGCCCTTGGTGACGACGGCGAAGTTAATGATCATCAGGATCACGAACACCACCATGCCGACCACGAAATTGCCGCCGATGACCACATTGCCGAAGGCCTCGATCACCGAACCGGCGGCATGCGTGCCGTTATGGCCGTGCAGCAGCACCACGCGGGTGGAGGCCACATTCAGCGTCAGGCGGGCCAGCGTGGTGGCCAGGATCACGGTCGGGAACACCGAGAAGTCCAGCGGGCGCTTGGCGCTCACCGACACCAGGATGACGATCAGCGACAGCACGATGTTGAAGGTGAACAGCACGTCCAGCAGCATCGGCGGCAGCGGAAGGATGATCATCGCCAGGATCGCGACCACGAAGGCCGGGGTGGCGAATTTATGGCGGCGCATCTCTGCGATCATCCGGTTGAAGAAATTCATGACGTTGAAGCCTCACTCATCGATGTTGGAACCACTACCTGGTCCGGGAACGGGGGCAGCGCCTGGCGCCGGCCGGCCCGGAAAGCTTTCATCTGCAGCACATAATGCAGCACCTGCGACACCGCCTGGTACAGCTGCACCGGTATCTGCTGGTTGACCTGGCTGGTATTGTAAATGGCGCGTGCCAGCGGCGGCAAAGGCATGACCTCGACGCCGCTCTCCTGCGCGATCCTGCGGATGTACAGCGCCATCTCGTCCACGCCCTTGGCCAGCACAAAGGGGGCTTCGGCACGTTTCTCGTCGTACTTGAGGGCCACCGCATAGTGTTCCGGGTTGACCACCACCACGTCGGCATTCGGCACCGTCTTGCGCGCGCTGCGCTGGGCCAGGGCGCGCTGCAGCTGGCGGATGCGCTGGCGCACTTCGGGCCGGCCTTCGCTGGTCTTGTGTTCTTCCTTCAGGTCCTGCTTGCTCATGCGCTGCTGGCGCGCGTAGAAGAAGGCCTGGGCCGGCACGTCGATGATGGCGAAGATGACGAACACCGCCACCAGGGCCATCAGGCCGTCCAGCATCAGGGCCGAGCCGTTCAGCATGGCCTCGTCCAGCGGCAGCGACTGCAGCCGCGTGTAGTCGCCCACCGTGGAGCGCGCCACGTGCACCAGCACCCAGCCCAGCACGCCCGCCTTGCCGACCGACAGCGCCAGTTCCCAGGCGTGCTTGCCGCTGAACAGGCGGCCCAGGTTGGCGGCCGGGCTGAGGCGTTCGAACTTGGGCTCCCAGTGCTTGGTGCTGACCACCCAGCCGCCCGGCACCATGGCGGCCAGCACGATGAACAGCGGCACCACGAACAGCGGCACCAGCATCTTGAGCAGCAGCAGCGCCGAGTTGCCCAGCATGACCGTCATGCCGTTGTCGATGGCGCCCGGGCTGTCCAGGGACAGGAAGCCGGCATGGAACAGCGCGCGGAAATCCTGCAGGTAGCCGGGCAGCAGGAACACGAAAAGCTTGAGGCTGACCAGGATGCCGATGGCCGTGGCCAGGTCGCGCGAACGCACCACCTGCCCTTCCTGGCGGGCCTTCTTCAGCTTCTGGGCTGAGGCCTTCTCTGACTTGTCGCCGGTACTGTTGTCAGCCATGGCCCGCCGCCTGCATCTGCTGCCGTATCATGTCCAGCACGCGGCCGGACATGCGCACATAGTGTTCGGGAATGAAGCGCACCACATGGCCCAGCATCAGCAGGCCGAAGACGGTGATGACGGAAAAGCCCAGCGCGAACAGGTTCAGCGTGGGCGCCACCCGGTTCAGGAAGCCGAAGCCCAGCTGCACCACCAGCGTGGAAAACACGATCGGAATCGCCAGCAGCATGGCGGCCGAGAACACCCAGGCCACGTTCCAGGCCACCGTTTCCAGCAGCAGCGGCCTGTAGCCGCTGCCCAGCGGCCAGGCGCGGAAGCTTTCGCCGATCACGCCGGCCAGCACCAGGTGGGCGTCGACGGCGAAGAAGATGATGATGGTGAGCATGGCCAGCAGCGCCGATACCACGTCCGACGAGGTGCCGTTCAGCGGATCGTTCATCACCGCCAGCGAGAAGCCCATCTGGCTCGAGACGATGAAGCCCAGCACGCCGATGGCCGACATGGTGAAGTGGAAGGCCAGCCCGATCACGCCGCCGATGATGGCCTGCTCCAGCGTGGCCACCACCGCGCGCAAGGTGAAGGGGTCGATGACCACCTGCTCCTTGTTGGTGATGGGCAGCATGATGATGGCCAATACCAGGGACACCAGGATACGGACCGGCACCGGCACCATCATCTCGCCCAGCACGGGCGCGGCGCTCAGCATCGCCATGATGCGCACAAAGGGCCACCACAGTGCGTTCAGCAGGGGCAGCAGGTTGTACAGGACCGGTTCCATGCGGGGGTGGCGCTAGCCGACCAGGGTGGCGGCGCGGTTGAATATCGACACGCAGTAATCCATCAGGTAGCCCGCCATCCACTGCCCGGTGAGGATGATGGCCAGCAGCGTGACCAGCAGGCGCGGCAGGAAGCTCAGGGTCTGCTCGTTGATCTGGGTGGCGGCCTGCACCAGCGCCACCAGCAGGCCGGTGACGAGGCCGGGGATCACCAGCACCATGACCAGGATCATGACGATGTGCAGGGCCTCGATGATCAGGTCGACGGCAATTTCCGGCGTCAGCATATCAGTAGGCCTGGATGCTCGTGACGAGCGTGTTGACGGTCAGGGTCCAGCCATCGACCAGCACGAACAGCAGCAGCTTGAACGGCAGCGAGATAACCAGCGGCGACAGCATCATCATACCCATGGCCATCAGCACCGAGGACACCACCAGGTCGATGATCAGGAAGGGAATGAAGAGCATGCAGCCGATCTGGAAGGCGGTCTTCAGCTCCGACAGCACGAAGGCCGCCAGCTTGACGGCAAAGCCGTGCTCGGCCGGCGTGGCGATATGGTCCTCGCCCGCCAGGTGGGCGATCTGCTTCAGCGAGGCCTTGCTGGTCTGGGCCAGCATGAAGCGCGAAACCGGCTGTTCGGCGATCTTGAGCGCCTCGTTGAGGCCGATCTTGTCCTGGTCGTAAGGGAGGAAGGCGTCGCGCCAGATCTGGTCGCCGACCGGCTTCATCACCAGCAGGGTCAGGATCAGGGCCACGCCGGTGATGATGCGGTTGGGCAGGCCCTGCTGCAGGCCCAGGGCCTGGCGCAGCAGCGACAGCACGATGACGAAACGGGTGAAGCTGGTCATCATCATGACCATGATGGGCAAGAGGCCCAGCAAGGTCATGATGATCAGGATCTGCATCTTCACCGACAGCTCGGTGCGCGCGCCGGGCACGACATTGGCGAGCAGGTCCTGGGCCTGCGCGGGAAGGCAGGCAAACAGCAGTGCAGGCAGAACAAGCAGCGGCAGCGCCGCTGCGGGCATGCCGGCGGGCCTGGCTACGCGGCCGGCCGGCAGCAGGGGCGCCAACATCATGGCGCCATCATGTCCAGATTCAGTCCGTCGAGGTCGATTACCTTGAGGCCGTAGTTTTCGCCTGCCACCACCACTTCGGCGCGGCCGATGGCCGTGCCGTTGACCTTGATCACCAGCGGTTCGCCAGCCAGGGTGTCCAGCTCCACCACGCTGTCCGGTCCGATCGACATCAGTTCCTGCAGCGAGACGCGGGCCGAGCCCACTTCCAGGGTCAGCTGCACCGGGATCTTGCGCATCATCTGCGGCAGGTCGCGGCGCGGCGTGCGCGGCAGCGGCATATCGGACAGGTCGTCGCCAACCGGATCGATCAGCATCTCTTCCGCCATATCGTCCAGCAGACCGTCGTTATTGCCATTGGCATTTACATTCATCATGGATTACTCGATATCTTCAAAAGAGGTTAAGCAGAGTTTGCCTTTATGCTCAGTCACCGCTGCCGTAAACAGGCGGGAATCTTCGAGCATGACTTCTGCCCTGTTCAGGCTGATCGGAATGACGTCGCCGACGCGCATGTCGAACAGCGCGCCGAGCGAGACTTCCTTGCTGACCAGCCGGCCGTTCAGGCCCACCTGGAGCCGCGCCGCCAGCGGCCCCGGTGCTTTTGCCGCCTTGCGGCTGGTGTCGCGCTCGGGCAACAGGCCGCGCAGCACATCGGCAATCATCTGCTTGTCCAGCGCCAGGAAGATGCGGCCGCCGGCCGTGCCTCCCGTCTCGCTGACGGTAATCGTAATCACCCAGGTGCCCTTGGGCGGATGGGACCCGGTGGCCGGGCGGATTTCCTCCGCCGCTGCCTCGCCCTTGTCGACGGCAGGCAGGTTGAGTTCGATGCGGCCGGCCAGGGTGCTGGCCAGCTGTTGTCCCAGCACCACAGCGAGGCGCTCTTCCGTATTGGTGACCTTGATCTGGGATTCGTCCGTCACCGCCAGGCTGCCCTTGCCGCGGCCATACCGGAAGTTCAGCACCGCCAGCAGGGCCTTGCGTTCGAAGGCACAGCCAATACTACCGCCGGGCGCGGAAAAATGCAGCCAGCGCAGCGAGTCCTCGCGCCCCTGGAGTCGGGAAAACGCGACATCGTCGACCTGGAAGCTGCCCCAGTAGCGGCGGTTCAGCGGCAGGCGCATGGCCTGCGCCAGGTCCTCGCGCAGCTGGGCCGCGAACAGCGGCAGCCGGTGTACGGGGCGCCCCAGCAGGCAGGGATCGAGCACGAGGTGTTGGGTTTGTGTCTTGGTCATCAGTCTACTATGTCCGTCTGCACCATTCATCCTATCCCAATCTGTGAGGCGCGGGACGCTTTGGCAGCGTAGAATACATGAAATTCATCCATATTGCCACGCAACAATAGCCCTTTCGGCCAAGCTTCCCAAATACCTCTTTACAGGGTAGTTGCCAGAGGGTAAGCTTGTTCTTGGCGTGGCAGAGCACATGCCGCAGAACCATTGCAGCGCATTGATTCTTACTCGAACATAACAAGACGTGGGCCAAAGTCCACGCGCTGCCGATAAATCGGTCCAAAACGCAACACACTGGCAGAATTTTTTCCGACTTGTGGTTACTGTCCGCGGCGCTGGCGGACAGGACTGCAAACCGAACGATGTGAGACCAAGCTTTGCAAGTGGAGATGGCAAATGGCAAATGAACTCGCCGGCATGATCAAGGCCGATCTGGCGGCATTGAACAATGCGGCTTCCGGTCTGGCCCAGCATGCGGCCACCATCGCGCCGGCCGCGCAATTCAGCGCCGGCCACCAACCCAATACTGCTTCCTTCAGCCAGTCCATGGCCGATGCCATCCATGGCGTGAACGCGGCCGACCGCGCCGCCGGCGAAAAGATGGCCGATGTGGACGCCGGCCGCAGCGACGACCTGGTCGGCGCCATGCTGGCCAGCCAGGAAGCGAGCCTGTCCTTCCAGATGCTGATGCAAGTCCGCAACAAGGTGATGGGCGCTGTCGAAGACCTCATCAAACTCCCGCTGTAAGCTCCTGTCGTTTTACACGAAAGATCTGACGTGCTGAACACCATCAAGTCCGCCTTCGGGCGCTGGCGTACTGGCCCCAATGCCATGCCGGCCGTGCCACCGGCATTGCTGAAAAACCTCTATCCCCTGCTGCTGCTGGCCATCGGCGTGACCGCCCTGGTGCTGATGTTCCTGTGGAAGGACCAGGCCGGCTACAAGCCCGTGTTCGGCGCGCGCGAGAAGGTCGCCGTGGCCGACATGATGAATGTGCTGGACGCGGAGAAGGTTCCCTACCGCCTGCATCCGGATACCGGCCAGGTGCTGGTGCCGGACGAAGAGCTGGGCCGGGTGCGCATGCTGCTGGCCTCGAAAGGCGTGACGGCCCAGCTGCCGGCCGGCCTGGAGCTGATGGACAAGAACGACCCGCTGGGCGTGTCGCAGTTCGTGCAGGACGTGCGCTTCCGCCGCGGCCTGGAAGGCGAGCTGTCGCAAAGCATCATGACGCTGGACGCCATCGCTTCCGCCCGCGTCCACCTGTCGATCGCGAAATCGACCTCCTTCGTGTCGGCCGACGGCGACAAGTCCTCGGCCTCGGTGGTGGTGTCGACCAAGCCGGGCCGCAACCTGGCGCCGGAGCAGATCGCCGCCATCGTCAATATGGTGTCGGGCAGCGTGGCCTCGCTGGCGCCGGCGCGCGTCAGCCTGGTGGACCAGGCCGGCAACCTGCTGTCCTCGCGCGTGGACCTGACGGACGGCTTCGATTCCTCGGCCGCCACCAACGACAACCAGAAGCGCATCCAGGAAGAGATCAAGGGCAATATCCGCGGCCTGCTCGGCCCCATCGTGGGCGAAGACAATTTCCGCATCAGCGTGACGGCCGCCGTCGACAACGACAAGGTGGAAGAGACGGTGGAGAAATTCGGCGAAGCGCCGAAAGTCACCAGCGAAGCGATGCGCGAGGAACAGGACCGCAACCGCCTGGCGATGGGCGTGCCGGGCACCCTGTCGAACCGGCCGCCGGCCGCCGCCCCGGCCCCGGCCACCGGCGAAGACGGCCAGCCGGTCGCCAACCCGCAGGACGGCACCGCGCGCAAGAACGCCACCACCCGCCAGTACGCCTACGACCGCAGCATCACCCAGACCAAGCGCGCCCGCGGCCGCCTGGAACACCAGAATGTGGCGGTGGTGCTGGCCCATGCGGCAGCGCCCTTCCCTAAAACGGGCTGGACCGCGCCGGAGCTGGCCAATATCGACAAGGTGCTGCGCAACGGCCTCGGCATCAATGCCGAACGCGGCGACACCCTGGTGGTGACGGCGATGAACTTCCCGGCCAAGGCCGCGCCGGTGCCATGGTGGCAGGAGCGCGACAATGTGGTCGACTTCAGCACCTGGGCCAGCTACGCCGTGGCCGCCCTGCTCGGCTGGCTGCTGGTCCTGCGCCCGCTGATGAAGCTGCTGACCAACAAGCTGGCCCCGGCGCCGGCGCCGAGCGGCCCGCTGCTGGCCGGCGGCCTGCGCGGTGGCGGCGACCGCCGCGGCGCCAGCGCGGCCGAGGTGGCCGGCATGCCGGGCAGCGTGCTGCAGGGCGGCGCCATGGCCGGCGCGCTGGGCCTGCCGGAAGGCGCGGGCAGCGCCCTCGGCGTGGGCCATGTGGCGGCCGGCCTGCCGGGCGCCGAAATGAATGCCGCCGGCATGCCGGTGGTGCCGCTGCTGGAAAATTACGACCTGCCGCCTGCCGGATCACCGGTGGACGTGATGGTGGACCACCTGAAACTGCTGGCCGAAAAAGAGCCGGAACGCGTAGCCGAAGTCGTCAAACAATGGATGCAGAAACATGGCCGAGCTTAAAGACCAACTGGACGATCTGGACGAAGTCCACACCCCGGCCCTGACGCCGGTGGAGCAGGCAGCCATCGTGCTGCTGTCGATCGGCGAGGAGCAGGCCGCGGCCGTGCTGCGCTGCCTGTCGCGCGAGGAACTGCTGGAAGTGACGGGCGTGATGTCGCGCATGAGCGGCATCAAGGTCGAGGCCGTAAAGGAAGCGGTGCAGACCTTCTTCGACGACTACCGCCAGCAGTCCGGCGTGCACGGCGCCTCGCGCGCCTACCTGAAGCGCTCGCTGGACCTGGCGCTGGGCAACGACCTGGCAAATACCGTGCTGAACAGCATTTACGGCGACGAGCTGCGGCCGAAGATGGCGCGCCTGCAGTGGGCCTCGCCGAAGTGGCTGGCCGAATTCATCGCCAACGAGCACGTGCGCATGCAGGCCGTGTTCCTGGCCTTCCTGCCGCCGGCGCTGGCCGGCCAGATCATCGACGCCCTGCCGCTCGATACGCGCGACCTGGTGCTGCTGTCGCTGGCGCGCCTGGACGAAATCGATTACGACCTGCTGGGCGAACTGGACGAGCTGGTGGACCGCTGCCTGTCCAGCTTCGACATGCAGAGCACCAGCGTGGAAGGCGTGCGCCAGGTGGCCGAGATCCTGAACCGCCTGCCGGGCAACCGGGCCCAGATCGTGGAGCTGCTGCGCGCCCATGATCCGGCCGTGGTGGAACAGATCGAACTGTCGATGTACGACTTCCTGATCCTGGCCAACCAGACCGAGCAGGTGCTCACCCGCATCATCGAGGAAGTGCCGCTGGAGATGTGGGCGATCGCCCTCAAGGGCGCCGACCTGTCGATCCGCGAGGCGGTGATGCGCACCATGCCGAAACGCCAGGCCCAGGCCTTCGAGGACATGATGCGGCGCGCCGGTCCGGTGCCGATGTCGCGTATCGACCAGACCCGCCAGGAAATCATGGCGACCGTCAAGGCCCTGGCCGACGCCGAAGAGGTCGAAATCCAGCTGTTCGCCGAGACGGTGGTCGAATGAAACAGTTCCGTCCCTACCGCTTCCCGCCGCTGTCGCAGTTCGCGCCGCCGCCCGCGGCCGGGCGCAACGGGCATGGCGGCCACAGCGTGGGCGATGCCGCGCAGTGGCAGGCCTCGATCAGCGAAGGCTTCGAGCAGGGCCAGCGCGACGGCTATGAAATCGGTTTGCAGCGCGGCCAGGAGGACGGCTTCGAGGCCGGCCGCCAGTCCGGCTTCGAGCAGGGCCGCGAGGAAGGCCGCCAGGAAAACCTGGTCAACTTCGACCAGCTGGCGCGCCCGGTGGACGCCATGCTGCGCAACCTGAGGAAGCTGCGCGCCGACTACCGCGCGGCGCAGCGCAAGGAAGTGGTGGACCTGGTGGCGAAAGTGGCGCGCCAGGTGATCCGCGCCGAACTGGCGCTGCAGCCGGTGCAGATCATGGCCCTGGTCGACGAGACCCTGGCCTCGATGCCGCCGACCCGCGAGGAAATCGATATCTTCCTCAATCCGGAAGAACTGAAACGCATTGCCGAACTGGATCCGAAGCGCGCCAAGCGCTGGAACCTGATCGGCGACGCGCGCATGGAGCCGGGCGAAATCCGCATCCGCGCCGGCGACAGCGAGGTCGATGCCGGCTGCCACCAGCGCCTGAATGCCGTGATGGAACAGGTGGACCAGCAGCTGCAGGCCGCCGACGTGGATACCGAGACCGAAAGCGAAGAATGATCGCCGACGCCCTGCGCAAGCTGGAACTCGATGAAGTGCCGCTGGCCACCCCGACCGGGCGGCTGGTGGGCGCCTCCGGCCTGCTGCTGGAAGCGGTGGGCTGCAAGCTGCATACGGGCCAGCGCGCGCAGATCGAAACCCAGAGCGGCGAATGGCTGGAAGCGCAGATGGTGGGCTTCCGCGACAAGACCGCCTTCCTCATGCCCTACAAGAAAGCGGCCGGCCTGGCCACCGGCGCGCGCGTGCTGCCGCTGCCGGACAAGGTCAGCCTGCAGATCGGCCCGAGCTGGCTGGGCCGCATGATCAACGGCCTGGGCGAACCGCTGGACGGGCTGGGCAAGCTGGGCGGCGACACGCCGCTGGAGCTGCAGCCGCCGCGCATCAATCCCCTGCGCAAGCAGCCGGTGGCCGAACCGCTGGACGTGGGGGTGCGCGCCATCAATTCCATGCTGACCCTGGGCAAGGGCCAGCGCGTGGGCCTGATGGCCGGCTCCGGCGTCGGCAAATCGGTGCTGCTGGGCATTATCACGCGCCAGACCGTGGCCGACGTGGTGGTGGTGGGCCTGATCGGCGAACGCTCGCGCGAGGTGCGCGAATTCGTCGAGCTGTCGCTGGGCCCGGACGGCCTGCGCAAGGCGGTGCTGGTGATTGCGCCGGCCGACGAATCGCCGCTGATGCGCATCATGGCCACCGAACTGTGCCACTCGATCGCGGCCCACTACCGCGACCAGGGCAAGAACGTGCTGCTGCTGGTGGACTCGCTGACGCGCTATGCGATGGCGCTGCGCGAAGTGGCGCTGGCGCTGGGCGAGCCGCCGGCCACCAAGGGCTATCCGCCGTCCGTGTTCTCCAACCTGCCGCAGCTGGTGGAATCGGCCGGCAACGGCGAGAATCCGCAAGGCAGCATGAGCGCCATCTACACCGTGCTGGCCGAGGGCGACGACCAGCAGGACCCGGTGGTCGATACCGCGCGCGCCATCCTGGACGGCCATATCGTGCTGTCGCGCGAGCTGGCCGAACGGGGCCACTACCCGGCCATCAATGTGGCCGCCTCGATCAGCCGCTGCATGAACAGCATCATCAGCCGCGAGCACATGCTGGCGGCGCGCGCCCTGAAAGCGTCGATGGCGCGCCATGAACGGGTGCGCGACCTGATTCCGCTGGGCGCCTACGTGCCGGGCGCGGACCCGGTGACGGACAAGGCCGTCAACCTGCATCCGCACATCGAAGAATTCCTGTGCCAGGGCACCAAGGAAGGCGCGCCCTTCACGGCCTGCGTGGAACAACTGGAAAGGCTGATGGCATGAGCGAGAACCTGATCCGCAACCTGTCCACCCTGGTCGCGCTGCGCACCACGGAACTGGAAAAGCTGCAGTCCGAGCAGGCCGCCAAGGAGCTGATGGCCGAGCGCTACCGCAAGAACCTGGAGCGCCTGAACCAGCTGGCCATCAATAGCGGCGCGAGCGGCAAGCTGCCGATGGCGCTCGCCTCCAACTGCGGCGACTACAAGCAGGCCGTGCTGCAGATGGCCGACAACCACCGGCTCGACCTGACGATGCACGAGGCCGACATGGCGGTCTCGCAGCGGGCCCTGAACGCGGCCTGGACCAGGCGCGAAGTGCTGGGCCAGGTGCTGGAAAAGAAGCAGGCCGTGGTGGACACGGAAAAACGTGTCCAGGAACGCAAGCAACATGACGATCTGGCAACCCAACTGTGGTTGCGCAGTCAAAAAACGGACTGAAAACCAAGAAATTTCATAGAGAGCCTTCTTTGGTCGCCTTATAGCAGGGTACACTCTCATTTAATTTCCGCGGAGCACGAAAATGGCCACCTCTTCCGTCCCAACCTACGATCCGAAAACCACTGCGACCAACCTGGCCACGCTGTTGACGCAGGACCGGCAGGCACTGATCACTTCGCAGACCCAGTTCAGCAATTCCGTGAACACGGGATTGACCCAGCTCAACTCCGCGCTCAGCACCTTCCAGAGCGCGCTGAGCGCCATGACCACCAAGAAATCGGTGGTCGCCAATACCGCCACCCTGAGCGGCGACGCCGGCAAGGCCACGGCCAGCGCCAGCGCCATGCCGGGCACCTACAATTTCTACGTGGAACAGCTGGCGACCGCGGGCCAGGTGGCCTATAACGGCATGACGGACGCCACGGCCGCCGGCGCCGGCGTGCTGCAGATCACGCTGGCCAACGGCAGCACCTTCTCGGTCGACCTGACCACGGCCGACAAGGACCTGGACGGCGCGCTCAGCCCGAAAGAAATCGCGGCCGCGGTCAACACGGCGGTGGACAACAAGTCCATGGTGGTGGCCTCCACCATGACCATCAACGGCAGCTCCTCGCTGGTGCTGACCAGCGTGGAATCGGGCGGCGACGGCCTCAGCTCCGGCATCACCATCGATACCAGCGGCGCCAGCGGTGAACTGCAGGCCATGCTCGACCCTGGCATCGCCCAGGAACTGGTGAAAGGCCAGAACGCGATCATCTGGGTCGGCGCCCAGGGCACCGGCACCCAGATCGAACAGGCCTCCAATACCTTCAGCACGGTGGACGGCGTCAGCATGACCTTCAGCAAGGCTGCCACCGACGTCACGCTGACCGTGACCAACGACAAGGCCGGCACCGCGGCCAATGTGCAAGGCTTCGTCGATGCCTGGAACAAGGCGGTCGGCACCATCCGCGCCCTGGTCGACCCGGGCGATCCGTCCAGCGGCAAGAATGCCGGCATCTTCTCCGGCGACGCCGGCATCAATGCCCTGCTGACCCGCATGCAGGCCATGCTGCGCAAGGAGATCGGCACCCAGAGCCTGGTGTCCTTCGGCATCACGGCGCAGCGCGACGGCACCCTGGCGCTGAACACCTCGCGCCTGGAAAAGGCGATGGCCGCCAGCCCCGAGATCCTCGACAAGCTGTTCGGCAGCGCGAGCCTGACCACGCCGTCCGGCGTGATGGGCGACCTGGACACCCTGCTGCGGCAGTGGACCAATACCGTGGACGGCCAGGTCGGCGTGCGCAAGGAAACCAACCAGCGCCTGCAGAAAACGCTGGGCCAGCGCCAGGAGCGCCTGACCCAGCAGTACGACACGGCCTACGCGCGCTACCTGGACCAGTTCACGCGCCTGCAGACCCTGCAGAACCAGATGAACAGCAACACCAGCATCTTTGACGCCCTGTTCGGCAAAGATTCGAAGTAAGTTTTAAAGAGAGCCATGAATTACGACGCCTACAGCAGCTACCACGCCACCAATCTGGATGCCCAGACCGCCCGCGCCTCGCCAGTCGAACTGGTGCTGGTGCTGACGGATGGCCTGCTGGAAGAACTGGCGCGCGCCCGCGGCCATATCGTGGGCCGGCGCTTCGAACAGAAGGCGATCAGCCTGGACAAGTGCACCCAGATCCTGAACGGCCTGTCGAGCTCGCTCGACTTCGACAACGGCGGCGAAGTGGTAGCCAACCTGAGCCGCCTGTACGACTACTGCGTGGCCCGCCTCTACCGCGCCGGCGTCGATATGGACCCGGCCGTCATCGACGAGGTCACCGGCCTGCTGGGCACGATCAAGCAGGGCTGGCTCGGCGTGCAGGCCAAGCATGGATAGGCAACACCAGCTGCTGAAGATGGCGCAGCGCATGAGCGCGGCGGTGGCGGCCAGCGACTGGACCGAGCTGGCCGCCCTGAACACCATGATGAGCGCCTCGCTGCCGGCGATGGCGGCGCAGGGGCGCTGGACGGCGGCCGAAAAGGCTGCCCTGCTGGCCCTGCGCCAGCAGCACCGCCTGGCCGTCGCGCATACCGCGGCCGCCAGCGCCGAGCTGGGCAAGCAGCTTGAACACATGATAGCACACAAGACGGGCTGGCTTGCCTATGCCCTGGACAACGAACTGGCCGATAACGAAGCATGATACAAATGAACTTGCCCGCCAATGGCGGACCGGCCGCCCCCGACAGCATCCTGCTGCCCGGTTTTGCCGCCCCGGCCGATCCGGCCGCTGCGGCGGCCGCCGATGGCGCCGCCGCCCTGCCCCAGTTTGCCCAGCTGCTGGACCTGGCGGCCGCCCAGCCGGAAGATGCCGCGGCCGATGAAGCCCCGGCCGGCGAGGACAGCCAGGCCGGCAGCGGCACCGGCGCCGACAGTGCGCTGGCCGCGATGCAGGCGCCGTTGACGGGCCTGCCCCTGCCGGTGGCCGCCGCGCCCGCTCCTGCCGCTCCTGCCGCCCAGCCGCAGACCGGCGCAGCCGCGGCCGACGCCGCCGGCGCCATCGAGGGCGTGGCCGGCGTGACGGCCGATGCCGCCGCACCGGCGCGCAGCGCCGCCCCGTCTGGCACGGCAGCCCCCACCGCCGCACCGGCCCAGCCGGGCAAGCCTGCCGTCCAGGATGCCGGCGCCGTGGCAGCAAACAGCAGCACCGAACCGCAGCGCCAGGCCGAGGCCCCGCGCGCCGCCCTGGCCGCCAGCCAGGCAGCCGTGGCCACGCCTGCGCCGCAGACTGCCGCCGACAGCACGGCCCGCAGCACCGCCCGCAGCACGCCGGCGCCATCGGCGGCGCCGGCCGCCGGCACCGGCGGCAGCGCGGCCGCCGCACCGGCCCTGGCCGCCGCACCGGCCGCCGGCAAACAAGCCGGCAGCGAAAGCGGCAGCCAGGACCAGCCGCAACAGCAGGCGCCTGCCTTCCGCAGCGTGCTGGCCGGGGTGCGCGAAGCGGCGCCAGCGGCCGACAGCAGCGTGCGCCTGACGGGCAGCCCGGAACAATGGCAGCAGCCGCTGCGCGCCGCCCTCGGCGACCGCCTGCAGCTGCAACTGCAGCGCAACAGCGAGCAGGCGGTGATCCGCCTGGAGCCGCCGAATATGGGCACGGTCGAGATTTCGATCCGCCACAGCGGCGGCGCCCTGCAGGTCAACCTGTCGGCCTCCAACAGCGAGGTGCTGCGCCAGCTGAACAATATCGGCGATAACGTGCGCCAGGACCTGTCGCAGCGCCAGCTGGGCGATGTGGCGGTGACGGTGTCGTCGAGCGCCGGCCGCGGCCTGGCCGATGGCGGCAGCGGCCGCCAGCCCGAGCGCGAGCAGCAGGAGCGCACGCCGGGCCGCGCCCTGTCCGACGGCGCCGACACCAATTCCACCTTTGCCATGCTGACCGAGCGGGAGTAATTTTTAGATGAACAAGAAACTGGTGATCGTTTTCGCGGCTGTGCTACTGCTGGGAGGCGCTGCCGCCGGCGGCGCCCTGTGGTATCTCGGCAAGCCGGCCCCGGCCAATGCCGCGAACAAGGCCAAGCCGGTCGAGGAAGCGAAGCCCATGAAATACCTGACCGTGGACAAGGTCATCGTCATGCTGCGCCGCATGCCGGGCGAGAACGTGGCCCACTACATGTCGGCCGACCTGGTGGTGGCGACCCCGGTGGCCAAGGAAAAGGAAACCAAGGAACACCTGCCGATGCTGCGCAGCGTGGCCGTGCGCACCCTGTCGGCCTATCCGATGTCCAAGGCCGAGGCCATGACGATCGACCAGTATGCCGAGGAACTGAACAAGGCCTTCGACGAGACCTATGCGAAGGAAGGCCGCGAGCGCCCCTTCAAGGAAGTCATGATCGGCAAGCTGATCCTGGAGTGATGCCGCCGGCATCGCAAACCGAGTGAGACACGCAGCGAGACAAGCATGGCATATGCGGAACCGATAGCAGAAGCGTATTCGGAAGGCTATGGCGAGGCGCTGGCCCCCTCGCTCAGCCCGGCCGAGGAAGGCAAGCATCTGCTGGCCTATGCGCCGCTGGTCAAGCGCATCGTACGCCAGCTCAATTCGCAGGTGGCGGGCGCCATCGACCGCGACGACATGGAGCAGATTGGCCTGATGGGCCTGCTCGAAGCGCTGCGCCGCTACGGCCAGCCGGACGCCGCCTTCGGCAGCTACGCCAGCCTGCGCGTGCGCGGCGCCATCCTCGACGAGCTGCGGCGCCAGGACTGGCGCCCGCGCGCCGTGCGCCAGCACAGCCACAAGCTGCGCGACGCCGTGCGCGAACTGACGCGCAAGCTGGGGCGCGAACCGAACGAGCAGGAAACCATCGCCGGCCTCGGCATCACGGCCGACGAATACATGGCCTACCAGCTGGACGAGAATGCGGAGCTGATCGCCAGCTTCGACGAAGTGCTGCACGATGTGACGGCCAACCAGGGCAGCGCGCCCGGCCCGGAGGAGGCGCTGATGATACGGCGCAGCCTGGAACAGGCGCTGAACGGCCTGTCCGAACGCGAGCAGCGCGTGGTGCAGATGTATTACGAATTCGAACTGAGCTACAAGGAAATCGCGGCCGTGCTGGACCTGACCGATGCCCGCGTATGCCAGCTCAACAAAGCGGCGCTGGGCAAGATGAAAGCAGTGCTGACGTCCTGAGCGCGGACGCAGCCAATATAAAAACTAAGGGTAGAAAATCATGCAGCAACTAGTCGGCATATTTATCGTTCTGGGCAGTGTGTTCGGCGGCTACGCCATGATGGGCGGTTCGCTGCACCAGATCTGGCAGCCGATCGAGGTGCTGGTGATTGCCGGCGCCGGCCTGGGCGCCATTATCCTGGGCAACCCGATGCACGTGCTGCACGAGATGGTGGCCCAGATCAAGAAGATCGTCACCCGCAAGAAATACGACTCCGAGTTCCAGCGCCAGCTGCTGCTGCTGATGTATGAACTGCTGCAGCTGGCGGCCGGCGGCCTGAAGGCGCTGGACGCCCACGTGGAGGCGCCGAAGGACAGCCCGCTGTTCAAGCGCTACCCGGCCGTGCTGGAAGAGCCCAAGCTGCTGGCCTTCATCGTCGACAACTTCCGCCTGATGGCGATGGGCAAGATCAATGCGCACGAGCTGGAAGGCGTGCTGGAGCAGGAGCTGGAAGCCATCCACGAGGAGCTGACCCAGCCGGCCAAATCGCTCAACAAGATCGCCGAAGCGATGCCCGGCTTCGGCATCCTGGCCGCGGTGCTGGGCATCGTGATCACCATGGGCACCGTGAACGAAGGCGCGACCTCGGGCGAGATCGCGGAACACGTGGGCGCCGCCATGGTCGGCACCTTCATCGGTATTTTCTTCTGCTACGGCGTGCTGGACCCGATCTCGAACATGATGAAGCAGCTGGTGGGCGAAGAAGCGTCCACGCTGGAATGCGTGAAGGTGGTGCTGGTCACGCACGTGGCCGGCAAGCCGCCGCTGCTGGCGATCGACGCCGGCCGCCGCCTGGTGCAGCTGAACATCAAGCCAAGTTTCGCCCAGCTGGAAGGCTGGATCAATGCCATGGAAGGCCGCAACAGCGAGCCGGAAGGCGGTTCGCGTCGTGGAGGCAGCCGTGCTAAAGCCGCATGAGAAGGCCCATAGCGAAACCATCGTCAAGCGCGGCGGCGGCAAGCACGCGCACGACGAGCACGGCGGCGCCTGGAAGGTAGCGTTCGCCGACTTCTGCCTGGCGCTGATGTGCCTGTTCCTCGTGCTGTGGCTGATGGCCGCGCGCAATACCGAATCGCTGGAGCAGGTGCTGACCGAATCGGACGGCAACCGCACCGACCAGGGCAAGGGCGTGATGCCGCAGCAGGTGGGCGGCCCGCGCGGCAGCCTGATCGAACGCTTCCAGATGCCGCGCACCGGCACCGCCGACGTGCAGGGCGAAGGCAAGACCACCGACCCGGCCGACCCGTCGACCACCAAGGTCAGTTACCAGAGCCCGGAAGACCTGAAGAAGCTGGCCGACGCGCTGACGGAGATGAGCAAGGAAGCGGGCCTGGCGCCCAACCTGGAGTCCATCATCACGCCCTACGGCCTGCGCGTGATGCTGCACGATACCGACAAGCAGGGCATGTTCGTGCGCGGCAGCGCGGTGCCGACCGGCCGTTTCGCCAAGCTGCTGAAGAATATGGGCCCGCTGTTCGCGAAGATGGAAAACCAGATGCTGATCGTCGGCCATACCGACTCGGCGCAGTACGCCGACACCAGCTATTTCGCCTTCTCCAACTGGAACCTGTCGTCCAATCGTGCGATGGCTGCGCGCGCCCAGCTGCTGCTTGGTACAATGCCCACCAGCAGCGTGCTGCAGGTGGTCGGCATGGCCGACCGCGCGCCGCTGAACACGAAGAATGCCGCCGCGTCGGAAAACCGCCGCATCGAGCTGCTGATCCTGACCACCGGCCAGGCCAACGCCATCAAGGATATGTTCGGCATGCCGGGCGAACGCAGCAACACGACCGAGCTGGGCCAGGGCATCGACGCCCAGGTGCCGGATGCCGGCGTCATTCAGCAATTGCGCAACAAGCTCGCGCCGCAGAGGTAAGGCATGAGCATCGAAACCAAGGCAAGGGGGCCACGCATGAGAATTGTTACCGGTACGCCAGGCGGCGTCGTGGTACAGACCGTTACCGACGCAGCGCCGGCGGAAGCCGTGCGCGCCCCCGCTGCCGCGCCCCAGCAGGCCCTGCAATCGGCCGTGCTGCAGCCTGCGCTGCAGGCCATGAAGGAGATGCCGGATATCGACCACGAGCGCGTGGCCGAGCTGCGCGACGCGCTGGCCAAGGGCGAGCTGCCCTTCAACGCCGGCAAGCTGGCGGGCCTGATCCAGCGCTTCCATGGAGGCGAAAAGTGACGGAAGCCATTGCGCGCCCGGAAGCCATGAAGCAGCTGCTGCAAGGCATTGCGGACGATGCGCAGGATTATGCGAAGCTGCTGGAGCTGCTGGAACAGCAGTTCCGCGCCGCCATCAGCCACAAGCTCGGCATGCTGGCCGAGCTCGCTGAACAGCTGGGCCAGGTGGCCACGGCGCTGGAAACGCGCCGCGCGCGCCGCGTCGAACTGGCCACCGTGCTGGCCGGCCCGCAACCGAGCATGGACGCCGTGTTCGCCCTGCTGCGCCCGGACGCCCGGGCCCGCGTGCTGGCCGACTGGGCCGCGCTGGAACAGCAGGTCATCAGCGCCAAGGCCCTGAGCCGCCGCAACGGCGACCTGATGGCCGAGCAGTACACCATCATGCAGCGCGTGCTGCATGGCGACGACCAGACCTATGAGCCGGCCTGAATTCACGCTGCCGACCGCAGCCACCGCCGCCACCGTCTCCAATGTCACGGCGACGCGCCCTGCCCTGCCTGCCGCCTTCGGCAACAGCGGCGGCGCGCGCTTTTCCTCCACCTTCCTGGCCGTGCAGGCCGAGGTGGCCGGCTTCATCGAGAGCGGCAGCGGCGCCGCGTTCGCGGCCCCGGCGGCCGGCCTGAATGTGGACGGCGCCGCACTGCGTGCGCGCCTGAACAGCCAGGCCGCGATCGGCGGCACCGAGCCGCAGGCCGAGGGTGTGGACCAGCCGCTGCAGCAGGCCTTCCTGGCCTCCATCCGGCCCTATGCCGAAGAGGCGGGCCAGAAACTGGGCGTGTCGCCGGACCTGGTGGCGGCCCATGCCGCGCTGGAATCGGGCTGGGGCCAGCGCCCGCTGCGCCAGGGCGCGGCCGACAGCAATAATCTGTTCGGGATCAAGGCCGGCAGCGGATGGCAGGGCGCCGTGGCGGCCGCCGCCACCACCGAATACGAAGGAGGCGTGGCGCTGCGCAAGGTGGAGCGCTTCCGCAGCTACCCGGACCAGGCCAGCGCCTTCCGCGACTACGCCAGCCTGCTGGCCGGCAATCCGCGCTACCAGCATGCGCTCAATGCCGGCAACGATGCCCAGGCCTTCGCCAGGGGGCTGGCAGCGGGCGGCTATGCCACCGACCCGTCCTACGCGGACAAGCTGGCCAGCGTGGCCAAACGCATTTCCGCCCTCTCCAACTAATTCGCGGCCGGGGTATCGGCCGGCTCCACCTGCCCCAGGTCCGTGACCCGGGCGCGGATGGTATTGCCGCTGGCATTCTTCACCCGCACCACGGCGCCGCGCGCGCCCGCATCCAGCGCTTCGCCCGCCATGCTTACCTCAATCTGGTCGCGCCGCGCCACGATGCGCACCGGGTCGCCCCGCTTCACCAGCAGCGGCGCCGTCAGCATGTTCTGGCGCAGCACGTCGCCCGTGCGCAGCGAACGGCGGGCCGACATCTCGGCCACCGCCCCCAGGTCGGACAGGGCGTCCGGAATGGTGCTGATGTCGTGGCGCTCCAGCAACAGGTCGTTCGGGGATAAAAGTTTCCCTGCAGGCACGTCATTTGCCGCAACCACAACACGGGCCGTGATCCGGTTGCGGGTCTGGAAATCGTAGCGCCAGCCGCCCGGCTCCGGGCAGACGGCGATGAAGCGCATGCGGGCCGGATTGCGGGTATCGGCCGCCTCCACTCTGACCGGCTGGCCGCAGGGCGCGGCGGGGCGCCCGGTCCTGGCCACTTCGACATCGAAAGCAGGGTCGTTCAGGCCGGCGCTTTCCGCGTAGCGCACCAGCTGTTCCCGGGCCGCTTTCTGCACCTGGGCCGCCACCCCGCCCTGGTCCGGCGCCGCCGCCTGCAGCGCCGGTGTTGCGGCCAGCGCTAAAAATGCTAAAAAGTAGCACACAGGGGGGTTGTTGAGCATGGGCAATACCTTTACTATGATGAGTGCGGCGGTTTCACGCCGGAAATCGCTTGGGCGCCATTTTCACACGCCCTCCTTCCGGCAGGCAACCGCAGCCAACAAAACTGGGGAAAAATATGGGAATCAATTTCAAGGACGCTGCCGGCCCGCATGCGGATGCATTACATCTGCGCGCCGAACGCACCCGCATCCTCGCTTCCAACATCGCCAACGAAAATACGCCGGGCTTCCAGGCGCAGGATATCGACTTCGCGTCTTCCATGGCGCGCCTGCAGGCTGAAGCAAACGGCGAACTGCCACTGGACGGCGACTCGTCGCCGCTGTACCGCGTGCCCTACCACCCGACCGCCGACGGCAATACCGTCGAGATCGGTGTCGAGCAGGCGGCCTTTTCGCAGAACGCAACCGATTTCCAGACCAGCCTCACCTTCGTGAACATGAAGCTGCGCGGTCTGGCCAAGGCCATCAACGGCCAATAGGCGAGGTAGCCCATGAGCTTCAAGGATATATCCCAGATCGCCGGCTCGGCGATGGCGGCGCAGACCGTGCGCCTGAATACGGTGGCATCGAATCTGGCCAATGCCGATTCAGTGGCCGGCAGCGAGAACGAAACCTACCGCGCCCGCAAGCCGGTCTTCGCGGCCGTGATGAACGAAGGCCTGGACCCGAACGCGGGCGGCCGGGTGCAGGTGCTGGACGTGGTGCAAAGCGCCGAGCCGCTGCGCCGCGTGTATGAACCGGACAATCCTCTGGCCAACGCCGAGGGCATGGTGTTCTACCCGAATGTCAACCAGGTGGCCGAGATGACGGACATGATGTCCGCCTCGCGCGCTTTCGAAACCAATGTCGAGGTGCTGGGACGCATCCGCGGCATGCAGCAGTCGCTGCTCAAACTCGGCGAAGGCTAAGCCATGGCGATCGATACCAATTACTTCGGCAGCAGCGCCAATGCGGCGGCCAATGCCAACAATCCGCTGCAGAACGGCGTCAGCGCGCAGCAGGACATGTTTACCAAGCTGCTGGTGGCCCAGATCAAGAACCAGGATCCGCTGGCGCCCAGCGACCCGGCCCAGTTCGTGCAGCAGCTGACCCAGCTGGCGCAGACCGAAGCGCTGCAGAACCTGTCCAACCTGACCAGCGCGAACGCCAGCGTGCTGCAGAGCATGCAGGTGCTGGCCCTGGGCGCCCAGGTGGGCTCCGACGTCATGGTCAATGTCGACCAGGTGCAGCTGGACGGCGCCAAGGTCAAGGGCGAAGTCACGCTGGGCGCGTCGAGCACCAAGACCACGCTGGTGCTGACCAGCGTGGGCGGCAAGGAATACAAGGTCGAGCTCGGCTCCGTGGCGGCCGGCTCGGTGCCCTTCTCCGTCGACCCGACGGCGCTCGGCCTGCCGGCCGGCACCTACAAGCTGAAAGTCACCACCAGCACCGGCGAGGAACCGCCGGTCGACATCGCTGGCCGCCTGAACAGCGTGCGCCTCGGCGCCGGCGGCGCCATCGTCCTGAATGTCGCCAATGTGGGCGAAGTGGCGCCGGGCGCCATCACCGCCTTCAACGGCAAAGCCACCACTTCCACTGTCGCCACTGCCGGCGCAACGTCTTCCGCTCAATAAGGAAAGGAAACACCATGAGTTTCGATATCGCCCTGTCCGGCATCCAGGCCATCAACGAGCAGCTGGATACCATTTCGAACAATATCGCCAACGCCGGGACCTACGGCTTCAAGTCCTCGCGCGCCAACTTCTCGGCCATGTACGCAGGCACCACGCCGGTCGGCACCCAGGTGACCTCGACCACCCAGAGCATCGGTCTGAACGGCGGCGTGCTGAACACCGGCCGCGCCACCGACGCCTCGATCAACGGCCGCGGCTTCTTCGTGCTGAAAGACAACAGCGGCCAGACCGTGTACAGCCGTGTCGGTCTGTTCACCAAGAATGCTGACGACTTCCTGGTCGATGCCAACGGCCGCAAGGTGCAAGGCTTCCCGATCGCGCCCGGCGCCACGACCCAGGGCCCGCTGGGCGACCTGAAGGTTCCGACCGGCCTGATCCCGGCCAAGCCAACCACCGACATGAAATATGTCGCCAACCTGTCACTCGACTGGACCATTCCGGACCCCACCCTGTGGACCCCGCCGACCACTACCACCACGCCGCCCACGGTGCCGGACGTGGACGACTACAACATGACCAAGACCACGCTGGTGTACGACTCGCGCGGTACCGAACACACGATTACACAGTACTTCGTGAAAGTGGATGCCGACACGGTCCAGGTCCACATCGCCTTTGACGGCGAAGAAGTCACTACCCCGGCTACGCCGCCTACCCTCGAATTCGATGCGACCGGCAAACTGATCGACGTAGCGCCGGCCATCACCAGCTTTACGCCCGGCGACGGCAACACGCCACCCGGGCTGCCGATTGCCGGTGCGGATCCCCTGCTGTTCACCATCGACTGGAGAGGTACCACCTTCCAGGCCGGCGATGCCGTAACCTCGACCAACAAGGCGGATGGCTACTCCTCCGGCAACTATGTCGGCGTCGAGCTGCAGGACGATGGCAGCGTGATCGCCAAATACTCGAACGGCGAGCGCCAGCGCGTCGGCGTGATCGGCATTGCCACCTTCCCTAACGAAGACGCCCTGACCCAGGCCGACAACACCAGCTGGACCGCCAATACCGCAGCCGGCGACGTGAACGTGGAAAATCCGGGCATCGGCCTGGCCGGCACCCTGTCGGCCCAGACCCTGGAAGGCTCGAACGTGGACATCACCTCGGAACTGGTGGGCCTGATGACTTCGCAGCGCAATTACCAGGCGAACTCGAAGGTCATCACCACCGAGAACCAGATGCTGCAGTCGCTGATGCAGGCGATGTAAAGAGACTGAGCCGACATGGATGCGCTGATCTACACAGCAATGAGCGGGGCCGAGCGGGCCCTGCGCGGCCAGCAGGTACACGCCAACAACCTGGCGAACATGGACACCAATGGTTTCCGTGCCAACCTGGAACTGGCGGCCGCCCAGGCGGTGCCGGGCTACGGCTACGACGACCGCCATATGGCCAACCTGCAGGCCAATGCCATCTCCACCAAGCAGGGCGTGCTGAAGGCCACCGGCCGCGAACTGGACGTGGCCGTGTCCGGCCCCGGCTACTTCGCGGTGCAGGGCCCGACCGGCGAGGCCTACACCCGCGCCGGCGGCTTCACGCTGGACGCGGACGGCACGCTGACCGTGAACGGCATGCCGGTGCTGGGCGAAGGCGGCCCGATCACCCTGCCCCAGTACAACAAGATCGAAATCGGCACCGACGGCACCATCTCGATCCAGAGCCCGGGCGGCCTGGGCGAAATGCAGACCATCGACAAGCTGAAGCTGGTGCGCGCCGACGGTCCGGAGCTGACCAAGAACGAAGCGGGCCTGATCGTGACCCGCGACGGCCAGCCGCTGAACGCGGATGCCACGGTGCAGGTGCGCGCCGGCCACCTGGAAGGCAGCAATGTATCGGCGGTGGAGGAAATGATCGCCACCATGAGCCTGAACCGCACCTTCGAAGTGCAGATGAAACTCTTTAAAGCCAGCGACGACATGACCGTGGCCGGCAACCGCCTGCTCGGCGGCTAAGCAAGACAACCATTCGGGAGTAAGCCATGAATCCAGCAATGTGGATCAGCAAGACCGGCGTGCAGGCACAGGATGCCAAGCTGCAGGCCATCGCCAACAACCTGGCCAATGCCAACACCGTGGGCTACAAGAAAGACCGCGTGGTGTTCGAAGACCTGTTCTACTCGGTCGAAGGCCAGCCTGGCGCACAGCGCGCGGACAACAACACGCTGGCGCCGACCGGCGTGCAGCTGGGTAACGGCACCCATGTGGTGGGCACGCAGAAGGTGCACACCACCGGCGGCGTGCAAGTGACCAATAACCAGTACGACGTGATGGTCAACGGCAACGGCTTCCTGCAGGTGCGCCGTCCGAACGGCGAAGCGGGCTACACCCGCGCCGGCCAGCTGGGCGTGGACCAGAACGGCGTGCTGATCAACGCCCAGGGCCTGCCCCTGGTGCCGCAGATCACGGTGCCGAACAATGCCATCGGCGGCAGCCTGACCATCGGCGAGAACGGCACCGTGTCGGTGCTGCTGCAGGGCCAGACCGCGCCGACCGAGCTGGGCCAGCTGACCGTGACCACCTTCATCAATCCGGCCGGCCTGCAGGCCATGGGCGAGAACCTGTTCCAGGAAACGGCCGCCAGCGGCGCGCCGACCGAAGGCCGTCCCGGCGACGCCCAGTTCGGCAAGCTGCGCCAGGGCGCGCTGGAAAGCTCGAACGTGCAGGTGGTGGAAGAGATGGTGGACATGATCGCCGCCCAGCGTACCTACGAAATGAACACCAAGGTGCTGTCGGCGGCCGACAATATGCTGCAGTACCTGGCACAGGCGGCACGCTGATGAAAGCGCAACTGAGCGCAATGGCCGCGCTGCTGCTGGCCGGTTGCGCAAGCCTCAAGCCGGCGCCCGTGACGCCGGGACCGATCGACGAGCCGCCGCAGGTGGCCCGTACCTTTGCGCCGCGCGCCGTGGGCGGCGGCGTCTACCGCGAGGGCGGCCTGTCGCTGACCTCGGACAGCCGCGCCTTCCGCGTCGGCGACGTCGTCACCGTGATCCTGCAGGAGACCACCCAGGCCTCGAAGAGCGCCGGCACCACGGTGAGCAAGGACAACAGCCTGAGCATTGCCCCGCCTTCGCTGCTGGGCAAGACCTTCCCGAAAGGCGGCCTCGACCTGTCGAGCGGCCATTCCTTCGAAGGCGACGCCTCCAGCACCCAGCAGAACGCCCTGTCCGGCGCCATCACCGTGATCGTGCAGGAAGTGCTGCCGAACGGCCTGCTGCGCGTGGCCGGCGAAAAGGCGCTGACCCTGAACCAGGGCGAGGAATTCGTGCGCCTGCGCGGCTTCCTGCGCCCGGCCGATATCGATTCCAGCAACCAGGTGTCCTCGCTGCGCATCGCCAATGCGCGCATTGCCTATTCCGGCAAGGGCACGCTGGCCGAAGCCAACCAGCCGGGCTGGCTGACCCGTTTCTTCCTCGGCCCGCTGATGCCGTTCTGATGCAGGTGCGACCATGAAATTCCGATCCCTCCTCCCTCTCGCGCTGTGCGCCATGGCCCTGCTGGGCGCCGGTCCCGCCGGCGCGGCGCAGGCGCTGCGCAACCTGGTGTCCGTGGAAGGCGTGCGCGACAACCCGCTGGTGGGCTACGGCCTGGTGGTGGGCCTGAACGGCAGCGGCGACTCCACCCAGGTGAAGTTTTCCAGCCAGTCCATCGTCAATATGCTGAAGCAGTTCGGCGTCAAGATGCCGGACGGCGCCGATGCCAAGTCGAAGAACGTGGCCGCCGTCATGGTATCGGCCGTATTCCCGCCCGGCTACCGCCGCGGCCAGCCGATCGACGTCACCGTGTCCTCGCTGGGCGATGCCAAGAGCCTGCGCGGCGGCGCCCTGCTGCTGACCGAGCTGCGCGCGGCCGATAATGAAGTGTATGCCATCGCCCAGGGCAATGTGGTGGTGGGCGGCCTGAGCGCCTCCGGCAAGAGCGGCTCCTCGGTCACGGTGAATACGCCGACCGCCGGCCGCATTCCGAACGGCGCCATCATCGAGCGCGAGATCCCGACCGATTTCGCCACCAATCCCACGGTGCGCCTGTCGCTGCGCCATCCGCAGTTCGAAACGGCCACCAATATCGTCGACAGCATCAACCGCAAGTTCGGCAATATCGCCACCACCATGGACGGCACCAGCGTGGACGTGGTGGCGCCGGAGAACCCGACCCAGCGCGTGGCCTTCATGGCCCGCCTCGAAGCGCTGCCGATCGATGTCGGCGCCGAGAACCCGAAAGTGGTGTTCAATTCACGCACCGGCACCGTGGTGATCGCCGACGGCCTGCGCGTGAAGGCGGCCGCCGTGACCCACGGCTCGCTCAAGGTGGTGATCTCGGAGAGTGCCAAGGTCAGCCAGCCGGCGCCGTTCAGCCAGGGCCAGACCACGGTCACGCCGCAGTCCCAGGTCAGCGTGGACCAGGGCAATGCCCAGATGTTCAAATGGCCGGCCGGCGCCCGCCTGCAGTCCATTATCGACGTGGTCAACAGCCTGGGCGCGACGCCGGATGACATCATGGCCATCCTGCAGGCGCTGGACCAGGCCGGCGCCATCGAAGGCGAACTGGTGGTGATCTGATGAGCGGCGACTTCCTGCCCCTGCCCTCGTCCATCTTGCCGGCCAGCAATACCGGCGCGGACGAGACCATCAAGGCCGCCGCCGCGCCCCAGGACGACCCGGCTTACCGCAAGAAGGCCACCGAAGCGGCGCTCAAGTTCGAGAGCTTCTTCATCGCCCAGATGCTGCACAAGATGCGCGACAGCACCCGCACGCTGGCCGCGGACGACAGCCCGAACAAGAGTTCGGTGCACGACGACATGCTGGACATGGCCGACAACCTGGTGGCCGACCAGCTGGCGAACCGGCGCGCCTTCGGCGTGGCCGATGTGCTGCTGCGGCAACTGCTGCCCCAGCCGGCCGCCGCACCGGCCCAGCCGGTGATCAGCCAGGACAAAAAACTGCCGCCCGCTTAATATTGCGCCGCGGGTGGTCGCCTATTACCGTTAACGGCCCGGCATGGCCTGACAAACGCCGGCCTTTCGCCTCACCAGGAAAAAGAATCGCCCATGAGCAGCCTTATTAATAATGCATTGTCCGGCACCCTCGCAGCGCAGGCCTCGCTGAATACGACCAGCCAGAACATTGCCAATCTGCAAACGAAAGGCTACACCCGCCAGGGTGTGCTGCTGAACTCGATCGCCCCGGCCCAAGGCACCACGGGCGCCGGTTTCGGCGTGAAAGTGAGCGGGCTGCTGCGCTATAGCGATGCTTACAAAACCCAGCAGCTGTGGCGCGCCAACACCGATATGGCCCAGTACACGCAGGCCCAGCCTTACCTGACCCAGCTGGAACAGGTGATGGGCGATGCGACGGCCGGCCTCAGCGTGGGCATCGACAACTTCTTCAAGGCGCTGAACGCGGTGGGCGTGGACCCCACGTCGACCCCGCTGCGCGGCCAGGTGGTGCACACCGCCGAGGCGCTGGCCCAGAACATCAACAGCATTTACCAGCTGACCCGTACCCAGCAGCTGTCCATCGTCCAGCAGCGCGAGTCGGTGGTGCCGCAGTTCAATACCCTGACGGCGACGATTGCCACCCTGAACAAACGCATTACCGAGGCCAGCTCCCTGGGCACCAATCCCTCGGCCCTGATCGATGAGCGCGACCGCGCGATCGACTCGCTGTCCGAACTGGCGGCGCTGGAAGTGATCGAGCAGTCCGACGGCACGGCCACCGTGTCGCTGCGCACCGGGCAGCCGCTGGTGGTGGCGGGCGTGGCCGCCAAGATGGTGGTGGCGACCGGCAGCACGCTGGAAATCAACTTCGGCAACAACAGCTTTGCACTCGACGATACCCGCATGGGCGGCCGCCTGGGCGGCATCGGCAAGATGGAAAAGGAAACCCTGCTGCCGCTGCAGGCCTCCCTGCTCGACCTGGCGGAACAGGTGACCACCATGGTCAACACCCAGCACGCGGCCGGCTTCACGCTGGGCCCGCCTCCGGTGCCGGGCGGCGACATTTTCCAGTTCAATGGCGGCGGCAGCGGCGGCATCATGTCCCTCGTGCCCGGCTTTACCTCGACCGACCTGGCCTTCTCGTCCGATGGCACGCCGGGCGACAGCGGCAACCTGCAGCTGCTGGTGGACCTGAAAAACCAGACGGTGACGCTGGATTCGGTGGGCACCGTGATCCTGGGCGACGCCGATACCCAGCTGGTGGGCAAGCTGGCCGTGGAGAGCAAACAGAACCAGGCGCTGATCAAGACCAGCACCACCATCCGCCAGCAGGCCGAGGACGACTGGGCATCGACCAGCTCGGTCAACAAGGATGAAGAAGCGGTCAACCTGGTCGAGTTCCAGAATATGTATCAGGCCAATATGAAAGTGCTGGCCGTGGCCAATAACCTGTTCGACGCCACGCTGGCGATGTTCAACTAAGGATTAGCAGCATGCGTATCGCCTCCATGCAATTTGCGGCCACGATGAACCGCTCCCTGAGCCTGAATCAGGACCCGCTGGCGCGCCTGACGCAGCAGATGGCGGCCGGCACCCGCATCCTGGTGCCCTCGGACGACCCGATCGGCAATGTCCGCATTTCGCGCCTGCAGCGCGAAGAAGCCATCGTCGGCCAGTACCGCGACAATATCGCCTCCGTGCAGATCCGGCTGAACAAGAGCGAAGCCTTCCTCGACAGCATGATTTCGGACATGAACGAGGCGCGCGACCTGCTGGTCTGGGCTCCGGACACCAGTAATAACGCGGACGACCTGCGCGCCATGGTCAACAGCATGGTATCGCTGCGCGACAGCCTGTTCTATACCTCCAACCAGCGCGACCAGGAAGGCAACTACGCTTTCTCCGGCACCCAGACCGATATGGCGGCCATCGGCTACGACGCTACCCAGCCCCTGGGTTCGCGCTACACCTACCAGGGCAATAACAACAAGCAGGAAGTGGTGGTGGGCAGCGGCGTGACGCAGGATGCGAACGTCGATGTGGAAGGCATGGAACAATACCTGAACCTGCTCGACGTGGCGATCGACGGCCTGGCTACGGCGACCACCAATGGTTCCGAACCTGTGCTGGCCGGCAAGCTGCGCGCCGCGCTGGACGGCACCGATACGGCCCTGGCGCTGATCTCCGCCAAGATCGCGACCCTGGGCGGCGCCGGCAATGTGCTGAAAACGCTGGAAGAAAACCACGCCAACGTCAGCCTGTCGAACCAGACCGCCATCCGCGATATCGGCTCGCTCGATTACGCGGTGGCAGCGACCGAATTGAACGGGTATAGTCTGGCCTTGCAGGCAACGTACAAGTCGTATTCCCAGATTACTGGCCTCTCGCTGTTTAACGTCATCTGACCGCCATGCAAATCGCCCCGCGCTCATCCTCAGGAATCGGTACCGCCGGCCCGGCCACCTCGGCCAGCCAGCTGGACCCGCTCAACCTGGCGGAACAGAGCGACGCCCAGGAAACTGCCGCCGGCTCCGCGCCGGCGCAGCCTTCCGCGCCCTTGCGCCGCGGCCTGAGCAACTGGGACCAGCCCTTGCAGAACGATATCTCCAGCGCCCAACAGGCGGTCGACTTCCTCGAACAGAGTGCAGCCCAGCTGCGCGCCCTGAAATCGGACCTCAGCGCCAAGCTGGCCACGCGCCAGATGCGCGAAGGCCAGGTGGAACAGCGCATCCGCCAGTTCGCCGATACCTGGCGCCAGCGCCAGGAAGCCTCGGGCGGCACGCTGGACAACCGCCTGAACTACAGCACCGAACCGTCGGCGCAGCGCTTCAGCGTACGCGGCATGACCCTGGCCCACCTGCGCAACGGCGGCCGCGAAACCCTGGCGGTGGCGGTCGGCACCGGCCCGCAAAGCCTGCGCTCGGTACACCTGAGCCCCGGCCTGTCGGATGCCGAGATCGTGGCCCGCTTTGACGCCGCCCTGTCGCCGGTTGGCGTGCGCGCCGGCCTGACCCAGCAGGGCGAGCTGCAGTTCTCGACCTCGGAGGCGAACTGGCCGGGCGTGCGCGACGCGATCGCCGTGCAGGGCAGTGGCATCCGCTTCCCGACCGGCCAGCTGAACCGCCTGAAAGCCGAGCCGGAAGCGTCGCCGATTGCACCGGAAGCCTGGGGCACCGCTGATATCGAAGCCATGCGCGCCACCTTGCAGCAGGTGATGCAGGCCCTGTCCCATGTGGAAGCCGCGCTGGCCAAGGTGCGTGCCGAACTGAGCAACGCGTCGGTGCGCGCCGATGCCGCCATGCCGGAGATTGAAACGGCGGGCGTGGACAATCTGGCCGAACAGTTCGCCAATATCGCTGACGAACCCGGCTACCAGTCGCTGCTGGCGCTGACCTCGGCGCTGGTGGGCATCAACCGCGAACGCGTGGTATCCCTGCTCAGCTTGCGCTGAGCCCCCTGCCCTGGCGCGCCAGCGCCGCCACCTGGGCGGCCGGCATCGGCGCCGCCAGCACGAATCCCTGGGCGTAATCGCAGCCTGCCGCCTTCAGCGCGGCCAGCTGCCGCACATTCTCCACACCTTCCGCCACCACCTCCAGCCCCAGCTTGTGCGCCAGCGCCACAATGCCCTCGCACATGGCGTGCTGGCCGGCATCCTGCGGCAGGCCGGCCACCAGGCTGTGGTCGATTTTCAGGAAGTCGATGTCGGCCTGGCTGAGGTCGGCCAGCGCGGCCTGGCCGGTGCCGAAGTCGTCCAGCGCCACCTGCAGGCCCATGGCATGGAAGCGGCGCAGCTGGGCCAGCATGTCCAGGCCCGCCTCGCCCAGCACGGCTTCGCCGATATCGAGCACGATGCTGCGCGGCGGCAGGCCGAGGCCATCCAGGAAAGCGCCCCACTCATCGCAGCAGCCGCCGTCGCGCAGCAGGCTGGGCGAATGGTTGACGCTGACCTGGAAGGGCCGGTCCAGCTCGTGCTGCCAGCGCTGCACCTGCAGCGCCGCCTCGCGGAAGGCCCAGTCGCTGATCTCGCCCATCAGGCCGGCCGTTTCCGCGCTGCCGATGAAATCGCCCGGCGCCAGCAGGCCGCGCTGCGGATGGCGCCAGCGCAGCAGGGCTTCGGCGCGCGCCACCTGGCCGGTGGCCAGCTGCACGATGGGCTGGTAGACCAGCTCGAACTCCTGCTGTGCAACGGCGCGCCGCAGCTCGGCGGCCAGGCGCAGGCGCTGCTGGGCCGCGGCCTGCATGCTGCCGGTGAAATAGCTGTAGCGGTGGCGGCCCGAGTTCTTGGCGGCATACATGGCCTGTTCGGCGTGCCGCACCAGGTCTTCGGGATCGGCCGCGTCCGAAGGATAGAGGGCGATGCCGACGCTGGCCGAGACCATGGCCTTGCCGCCTGCCAGCGGGAAAGGCTGGTTCAGCGCGCCCAGCAGGTGCTGCGCCACGCGTTCGGCCAGGGCGATGTCCTCCAGCCCGCCGATCACGGCCGCGAACTCGTCGCCGCCGGTGCGCGCCAGCGAATCGGAAGCGCGCATGGCCGCGCCCAGCCGCACCGCGGCCTCGGCCAGCAGCACATCGCCCTGGGCCCGGCCCAGCTGCTCGTTGATCAGGCGGAACTGGTCGAGGTCGATGTACAGCAGGGCCAGGTAGTGCTGGCCGCGCCGGCACTTCTTCATTTCCTGGCCCAGGCGGTCGTACAGGATATGGCGGTTAGGCAGTCCGGTCAGGGTATCGAAGCTGGTCTGCTGCCAGGCCATGCCGGCCGGCAGGCCCTGGCTGTCCAGCTCATTGACCAGGGCCAGCGCGCCGAGATAGTTGCCGTGGGCGTCGAAGATGGGATTGGTGTCCAGGCTGGCCCATACCTCATGGCCGGCCCGGTGCAGGAACTTGAACTCGTGGCGCTCGGCCAGGCCCTGCTGGCGGCGCGCGATATTGCGTTCCAGGATGGAGCGCCCTTCGCGGTCCATGAAGCGCACCAGGGGCTGGTCCAGCATCTCCTCGATGCGGTAGCCCAGCATGGCCGCCATGCGCGGGTTGACGAAGCTGGTGCGCGCATGGGCGTCGATTTCCCAGATCCCTTCGCGCGCCATGTGCACGATGCGGCGGAAGCGCTCCTCGCTCTGCTGCAAGGCTGGCAGCCGCCCTTCCGCCGGCTCCACGACCACGCGCACCGCCTGGCCGCCCGCCGCGCCGCTGCCGATCAGCGTGACGGCGCATTCGGTCGCGCCGGGCCGCGCACGCAGCTTGAGCTGGCAGCGCTGCGCCTGTTCGCTGTTCAGCGCATGGCGCATGAAACCGGCGAAGTCCTCATGAAAACGGGGCACCACGAAATCGCGGAAATGGTGGCGGCCGGGCGCCCCGCGCACCAGGCCCAGCAGGCTGGCGGCGAGCACATTGCTCTGCAATACAAGGCTGTCCAGCCCCAGCAGCAGGTAGCCGACCGGCGCCAGCAGATAGAGTTCGTTAAACAGGTCCTGTTCGCGTTCCAGCCGCAGGCGGGCCGGACTCAGGGGCAAATCTTCGGGCAAGGCCATGCTGCGGCTGCCGCCCATGGCGGCCAGCATGGCCTCATGCGGCAGCAGGCCCGCAATGCCGGCGACGCCGGGCGCCAGGCCCTGCAGCAGGTCCGGCGCACGCTGGTCCTTCTCCATAAGCCCTCCGCTGGGGTTAGTGGAACCAGCCTACCATGCACGTTTGGCGATGTCGAGGGAGCAGCCCCAGCGGTGTTCAGCCGTGCTGGTGCGAACGGTTCAGGCGCCGCTCGGCATGGCGCTGCACCGCCTCGAACGCCAGGCTTAGCACCCAGTAAATGGCCGCCGCAGCCATATACAGGGGCAGCGGCTGGAAAGTGGTGGCGATCACTTCCTTGGTGGCAAGCATCAGCTCGGCCATGGTGATGACCGACACCAGCGAGGTGTCCTTGATCAGGCTGATCAGCGTGTTGCTCATGGCCGGCACCGCAATGCGCAGGGCCTGCGGCAGCACGATCCAGCGCAGGGTGGCGCCGTAGCCCATGCCCAGGCTGTAGCTGGCCGACCACTGGCCGCGCGCCACGCTGAGGATGGCGCCGCGCAGGCTTTCCGACAGGTAGGCGCCGGAATTGAGGCTCAGCGCCAGCACGCCCGCCGTGACCGGCGAGAACTCGATGCCCACGCTGGGCAGGCCGTAGTAAATGACGAACAGCTGCACCAGCAGCGGCGTGCCGCGGAACAGGCTCACATAGAAGGCGGCCGGCCAGCGTGCCAGCTTCCAGGGCACGATGCGCAGCACGGCCACGGGGAAACCGATCAGCAGGCCGCCCAGCATGGCCGCCACCGCGTACAGCACCGTATAGCCGGCGCCCTTGAGCATCACCGGGGCGGCCAGCTCCAGCAGTTCCATCCAGTCCATCGCTTACGGCGCCTTGCTGACGTCGATGCCGAACCACTTGACCGAAATCGCGGCCAGGCTGCCGTCGGCCGTGGCTTCGGCCAGGGCCTTGTTGATGGCGGCCTTGAACTCCGGATCGCCCTTGCGGAAGGTAACGGCCGCGCGCTCCACCTTGCCCACGCGGGCGCCGGCCTTGACCGGCAGCTTCGTCGTCTTCAGCAGCCAGGCGGTGATCAGGCTGTCGTTCAGCGCGGCGTCGATGCGGCCGGCGGCCAGGTCGGCCAGGTTTTCCGGCGCGGCCGGATAGCTCTTCACGTCGATGCCGCCCGCGGCGCGCGCCTGCTGCTCATACACGCTGCCCTGCCCCGCGCCCACGCGCTTTCCTTTCAGGTCGGCCAGGCTGCGGTAGTTGCTGTTGTCGTCCTTGCGCAGGATGAGCATGGGCGAGGAATAGGTATAGGGCGTCGAAAAATCGAAGCTCTGCTCGCGCACCGGGTTCACCGTTACCTGCGACACGATCATGTCGTAGCGTTTCGCGGCCAGGCCGGCGAGGATGGCCGGCCACTCGGTGGCCACGAACTGCGCCTTTACGCCCAGCTTTTTCGCCAGCAGGTTCGCCACATCCACGTCGTAGCCCGCCAGCTGGCCCGTTTTCTGGTCCTTGAAATTGAAGGGCGGATAGGTGCCCTCCATGGCCACGGTGACGGTGCCGCGCGCCTTGACGGTGGCCAGCAGGCCGGCCGCCGAAGCGTGCAGGGAGGCGGCAGCCAGCAACAGGCCGGCGGCGAAGCTCAGGACGGGTTTGCGCATGCGGGAATTCCTTCCGGTCAGAAAAAGCGGCGGCGGCCGAAGTTGTGGCCGACTACGAGGGTGGTGCTGGCAATCAGCGGAGACAGGCCCAGCACCAGCTGCACCAGTTTATCGTCGGGCAGCACCCACAGCGAGCCTTTCGGCGGCTCATCCTTGGACACGGCCACGATCAGGGGCGACACCCAATCGGCGTCCGGCGTAACATCGAGGAAAATGGCGCCATCGGCGGTCTGCATATAGATGTCGCCGCCTTCGGCCAGCGTGAAGCGCACGCCATAGCCGGTTTCGTTCTTGCCGACATGCTCCTGCAGGGCGAGGTTATGTTCGGCGATCCACAGTTCGGCGTCGGCCGGCGTTTCCAGCGCCATCCACGGCACGGGGCGGAAACGCGGCGGGGCCGCATCATCGTTATCATCAGGCTGCATAGCGCAGCAGTGTAACCGAAGAAGGAGGGAAGATGAAACTGACGCGTTACGTCTCGGAATTTGAAGAATTCCTCAACAAGTTCAAGGCAGAGCACCCCGGCACCGAGGAAAACCAGCGCCGCGGCTGGAATATCTGGTGGGACCACCGGCTTGACCTGGACGCGGTGGACCGGCAGCGCAAGGACAGCGTGCCGCCGAATCCCTATTACTACAGCTAGCCTTTCCAGCTCCGCTTGAGGCCCGTATCGGCGTGGATCCAGCCGCCGCGCGGGCCTTCGCGGTAATAGAAGCCGACGCCGCCCTGGCGGAAGCTCTTCACCAGTTCGCCCAGCACTTCGGCGTTCAGGTTGGCGATGCGGATATCGGCCGCCTTGCCTTCCATGTGCAGGGACTGGCGCGCGGCCGGCACGCCCTGCTCGATCAGGCGCTTATTGGAGGCCGGCGTGCGGTAGCCGGACAGGATCTCGACCGGGCTGTCGATGCCGTAGCGCGCCACGAAGGCCTGGGTGCCCCACAGGGTTTCCAGCAGCTTGGGATCGATGGGCGCGGTTTCCTTGCCGTTCACGTCGCGCAGCAGGTGGCACAGCTCCTGGTAGGCTGAATCGATCAGCTCGCCATCCCGCCAGTACAGCACCTTGGTCTTCTCCCCGCTCTGCGGGCGGGTGACGGCGATGGTGCGCGGCTTGACCCAGAATTCCAGGTCCAGCATCTGGGCGTCGAACAGGTCCGGCGGCGGCGCAATATCCTGCGCCTTGGCCGAAGTGAAGCCCAGCATCGGCGCGCCGACCAGGGCCAGGGACTGCTGAATGAATGCTCTGCGTGTTGCCATAGAACCATCCCATGATAGCGATAGGGTGAACTATAGCGTATAGCGGAGGGAGTTGAGAAAGCGCTTTAAGTTTGTGGCGCAAATTACTACAGATTTAAGCCTGGCCTAAGCTGCGGCAGCCTCCTCGGCCCGCGGCAGCGCGGCGGCGGGCTGGTCCAGCACCTGGCCCTGCACCAGCGGCCAGATGCCGGCCTGCTCGGCCTGACTGCTGAGGGCCGCGAGGGTTGCGCTGTCCTCGACGCGGCGAAACACGATGCGCGCGCTGGATTCGGCGGCGCACTGCAGCAGCTGCGGCAGCGCCCGGGCATCGCCCAGCTGGCGCGCGTCGACCCGGATCACGTCCGGCCGCACGCGGTCCAGCAGCTGCAGGGCTTCCTGCGCGCTGGCGGCGGCCGCGCCGAAGCGGAAACCGTTGCGGCGGTAATTGTCGGCCACATAGTTGAGCAGCCAGCCCTGCTGCGGCGTCGCCTCCGGCAGCTGCAGCACGATATGTTCAAGCGGCAGGCCCAGCGCATCCAGGATGCGGCGGAAAGCATGGCCATGGTTGCTGCTCACGGCGCCCAGCAGGCGGGCGTGCACGTTCAGGTGCAGGTCCACGCCATCGCTTTCCGGCTGGCGGAAGAAATTAATGGCATGCAGCATGCGGCACAGGCGGTCCAGTTCGATGGATTCATCGTCGCTGGCCGCATGGTCCAGCATGCGCCACAGCGACAGGCCATCATCCTCGCCGCTCGCGCTGCGCGCCAGGCCCTCGGCGGCGATGACGCGCCCGCTGTCCAGCTCGCGCACCGGCTGGAACACGCTGCCCATGGTGCAGTTGAAGAACCGCCCGCGCGCCCTGCCCTGCTGGTCGAGCCAGATGCTGCTGTGGGAATTCTCGCCGGCGCCGAGCCGCGCCAAGTACTGCTGGAGAACGGGGTAAGTCATTGCTGCCTCTGCGGATTGCATCGAAAGCGCCAGACTAAGGCCCGCCCCAAGCTTACGGAACGAATGGTTTCACCGATGCTTATGCGGCGGTGTTATATGCCACGGCTCACATAAACATATTAGAAAAGATTAGTTCTGGTTATAAGCGGCCACCGGTATCGTAGAGGCGTGTTCAATCAGGTGGTGAAACAGCATGTGCCAGCTCCTCGCAGTCAACAGCAGCAAGCCAGCCGACCTCGGCCAGTTCTTCGACGTGTTTGCGGAGCGTGGCGGCCGTACTGACGAGCACAAGGACGGCTGGGGCATCGCCTTCCACAGCGGCAAGCGCTGCCGCCTGTTCACCGACCACCGCGCCTGTGTGGAATCCCCGCTGGCGGCGCGCATCCGCGGCGCCTCGCTGCGGGCGCGCAACATCCTGGCCCACATCCGCAAGGCCACGCAGGGCCGGATCGCGCTGGAAAACAGCCACCCGTTCGCGCGCAAGCTGTGGGGCCAGACCTGGTCCTTCGCGCACAACGGCGACCTGAAGGGTTTCGCCCCGGCAGCGGGCCAGTTCATGCCGCAGGGCGACACCGACAGCGAGGCCGCCTTCTGCCACCTGCTGTCGCGCCTGGCAGAACGCTTTGCGGAAGCGCCGCCGGCTGTCGAGCTGCGCGCCGCACTGGCCGAGCTGTCAGCCGGCATTGCCAGCCACGGCACCTTCAACTTCATCCTCTCGAACGGCGAAACCCTGTACGCCCACTGCTCGACCAAGCTGCACTACCGCCTCGACGGCCGCCAGGCCCTGATCGCGACGGAGCCGGTCGACAGCGAAAGCGGCTGGATCCCCTTCGCCGCCGGCGAACTCAAAGCCTTCGCCACCGGCACCCTCGCCCACTAAGCCAATAACTTAATTGGGGACAGACCCTGATTATGGAAATTAGGGTCCGTCCCCAATTTCCAGCGTTTTGCGAGGCAGATAAATGCGCAAGGATGCGCAGGGCCATGCTTATCTGCTTCCGTCGCAGTCACTTCCGACAGGATCTGCCACTTCTGGGCGAATGGTCACAGGAAAAATTGGGGACAGACCCTAATTATCGAAATTAGGGTCTGTCCCCAATTAAAAAGCAATTAGTTGCTGCTGCAGCTGCAGAAGCGCTTGCGCTTGGTGGCGTCGGGCGGGGAGCCGTCGGCGGTGAGGGATTTCCAGAAGAGGATGGTTTCCACGCCGTAGGGAGAGCGGACATTGCCGTCGGCGGCGTAGCCGAGGCCGGCGAAGAAGGTTTCGGCGGTCGCCGTGCTGTGCAGGAAGAGGCTCTTGATGCCGAGCTCCAGCGCCAGCGCTTCCACCTGCTGCAGCATGGCCTTGCCCGCGCCGTGGCCGCGCGCTTCCGGCAGCAGGTAGCATAGGGCCAGCTTGCCGGCGCTGGTCAGCAGCGACACGCCAACCACCCGCCCTTCGCTGGTGGCAACGAAGGCGTGGTTGGTGGGGGATTCGAACCAGCTGGCCACCATCTGCGGCGTCTTGTTGCCCAGCCATGGCCCCAGAATCGCGGGGTCGTTGCGGTGGTCCGGTACACAGCATTCCGAGATGGACCGGCGCAGCACCTGGCATGCTGCCTCGGCGTCCCCTGCTTCCGCTCTGCGAATTTCAAAACCCATGTGTACTCACAAAATCTGCATTCCAAGGCCGGACTATACAACAAAGCGCGCACAAACGTGGCTCAGGGAATGTCTAAGCATATTACGAAAGATTCTTGGCGATCCGCATCAAAAGAACCCATCATTCGATATCTGTTTTTACTTCAGGAACCGTCATGCCAAATAAGAAAACCGAATTTAGCGCTGCCCGCCGCTCCGCCTCCCGCCTGCTCGCCGCCACCCTCGCCGCCGCTTCGCTGGCCCTGCCCGTGGCGGCATCGGCCAGGGATGTAACGCTGCTGAACGTCTCCTATGACGTCGCGCGCGAACTCTACAAGGAAATCAATCCGGCTTTCGAAGCGGCCTACAAGAAGCAGACCGGCACCGAAGTGAACGTGAAGCAGTCGCATGGCGGCTCCTCCAAACAGGCCCGCTCCGTGGCCGACGGCCTGGAAGCCTCGGTCGTCACCATGAACCAGGCCAATGACATCGACATGCTGGCCGACCGCGGCCTGGTGGTGCAGGACTGGGCCAAGAAGTTCCCGAACAATGCAGCGCCAAGCTATTCGACCATGGTCTACCTGGTGCGCAAGGGCAATCCGAAAGGCATCAAGGACTGGGCCGACCTGGCCAAGCCGGGCGTGCAGGTCGTCATTCCGAACCCGAAAACCGCCGGCAACGGCCGCTATACCTATCTGGCGGCCTGGGGTTCGGTGCTGAAGAAAGGCGGCAACGACGCCCAGGCGCGCGAGCTGGTGACGAAGATCTTCAAGAATGTGCCGGTGCTGGACGGCGGCGGCCGTGCAGCCACCACCACCTTCACCCAGCGCCAGATCGGCGACGTGCTGGTGACGTTCGAGAACGAGGTGCAGCTGGTGCGCGCCGAGTTCGGCGATAACTTCGACATCGTCTACCCGTCCATTTCCATCCTGGCCGAGTCGCCGGTGGCCGTGGTCGACAAGGTGGTCGACAAGAAAGGCATCCGCAAGGAAGCCACCGCCTACCTGAACTTCCTGTACTCCGAACAGGGCCAGGAAATCATCGCCAAGCATTACCTGCGCCCGCGCTCGGCCGCGGTGGCGAAGAAATATGCGGCAACCTTCAAGCCGATCAACCTGTTCACCGTGGACGAGGTGTTCGGCGGCTGGCGCGCAGCCCAGAAGCGCCACTTCGACGACGGCGGCGAGTTCGACAAGATTTTCGCCTCCAAATAAGCAAAATCGCATCGAAAAGGCCGCCATCAGCGGCCTTTTTTTCGTTTACTGTGAAATTTCTGTCGCGAACGGCTGACATGCCTTGGATGAGAAATCACTTTAATGTTATTCTCTAAGCTTGCAAAATATTTCCACACGGCTAGATTCCCATGCTTAAACATTTCGCTGCTGCTGCGTTGATGCTCTCGCTGTCCGCTGCCGCCCTGGCGGACGTGCGCCTTGGTTCCCAATCCGTGCTGGTGGTTGAGGATGGGACCGGCAAGGTATTGCTGGAAAAGAACGCGAATGTCGTGGTGCCGATCGCGTCCCTGACCAAGCTGATGACCGCCATGGTGGTGCTGGATTCCAAGCTGGACATGGATGAAGAGATCAGCATCGACAAGGAAGACGTGGACCTGCTCAAGCACAGCACCTCGCGCGTGCCGGTGGGCGCCACGCTGAGCCGCGGCGAGATCCTCCAGCTGGCCCTGATGTCCTCCGACAACCGCGCCGCCGCTTCGCTGGCCCGCACCTATCCGGGTGGCCCGACTGCCTTCAAGGCTGCCGTCAACGCGAAGATCCGCGCCCTCGGCATGAGCCAGACCCGCATTGCCGAGCCCACCGGCCTGTCGCCGCAGAACACCTCCACGGCCACCGACCTGGTGAAGATGGCCACTGCCGCTGCCGCCTATCCTGAAATCACGCGCCTCACCACCGACACCCGCGAGACCATGAAGATCAAGGGCCGCGCCGTCGAATACCACAACACCAACCGCCTGGTGGGCGCCAAGGGCTGGGACATCGGCCTGTCGAAAACCGGCTATACGGAAGAAGCCGGCCGCTGCCTGATCATGCGCATGACGGCCGCGGGCAAGAACGTTTCCGTGGTGCTGCTGAACGCGAAGGCCAGTTCCGCGCGCCTGATGGATGCGCTGAATATCCGCCGCTTCATTACCGGCGCCGACGAGCCGAAGGTGATGAAGGCAAATGGCCGCAAGAAGGCCAAGGCCTCGAAACCGCGCCGCCGCCGCGCGGCATCGTAAGGAGAAAGGACGCTGCGGCGTCCTTTTTTATTGCCCGATCAGGCCGCGCAAGCCGCTGGCGCGGTGCGTGCGTTCGGCGATGGCGGCAGGCAGCACCGCGGCATTGGGCGATACCAGCGTGAAGAATTCCTTCGCGCGCGTGATGCCGGTGTAGATCAGTTCCCGTGCCAGCACCGTGCCGCCGTCGCGCGGCAGCACCAGCACCGTGTGGCGGAACTCCGATCCCTGGGATTTGTGCACCGTCATGGCGTAGGCCGTGTCCACATTGCGCAGCCGGGTCGCGAGCACGCTGCGCACCGACTCGCCGTCGCTGAAGTAGACGCGCAGCACGCCGGGCCGCGCCGGGTCGGGCAGCGTGAGGCCGATATCGCCGTTGTACACGCCCGTGGCGTAGTCATTGCGCGTGACCATGACCGGCCGCCCCACATACCATTCGCTGCGGCGCCGGATCAGGCGCGCCGCTTCCAGCCGCTGTTCAATGGCCTCGTTCAGGCCCGCCACACCCCACTCGCCTTCGCGCACCGCGCACAGCAGGCGGAAGGCTTCGAAGCTGGCCAGCACGCCGCGCACCCATTCTTCATGCTGCGCAGGGTCTGCGCCTTCCGGCATGGCGCGGATCTTCTGCAGGTAGTCGCGGTAGCCGCCCGCCGCGCCTTCCCGGCCCTGCAGAGCCAGCTGCAGCACGGCCGATGGCTGGGCCGGATCGATCCAGTGCAGCACGCCGCCGCTGTCGCTGCGCAGCACCGCGCGCGCCGCCTCGGCATCGCCGTGATTGACCGCCAGTGCCAATTGGCCGATCGGGCCGCCGAAGCGACGGCTCTGGCGCAGCATGACGATCTGCTGCGCCAGCGCGCCGCCGGCGCCGGTGAATTGCGCGGGAAGCTGCTGGCCCGCGGCCGCTTCCACATAGGCCAGCGTTGCGGCGCTGTAGTTGCCCGCTTCCGCGTCATGGCAAAGGTCGCCCAGCACCGCGCCCGCCTCCACCGATGCCAGCTGGTCCTTGTCGCCCAGCAGGATCAGGCGCGCATGCGGCGGCAGGGCGGCCAGCAGCGCGGCCATCATCTCCAGGTGCACCATCGATGCTTCATCGACGATCAGCACATCCACTTCCAGCAGATTGCCGGCGTTGTGCTGGAAGCTGCGGGTGTCGGGACGGGCGCCCAGCAGGCTGTGGAGCGTGCGCGCCGCGCCCATGCGGGCGGCCAGCTCGCGCAGCGGCAGGTCGGCGCCAAGCTTGCCCGCCAGCTGGTCGAGGGCGCCGTCGATGGATTGCTTGAGGCGGGCCGCCGCCTTGCCGGTCGGCGCCGCGAGCGCAATGCGCAGCGATCCGGCCTCCGGTCCCGCCATGGCAAACAGCAGTGCCAGCAGGCGCGCTACCGTGTAGGTCTTGCCGGTGCCCGGACCGCCGGTGATCACGCCAAGGTCGCCGCGCAGCGCAACCGCACACGCGATCTTCTGCCAGTCAGGCCCGCCGTCGCGCGCGGCATGGTCGAACAGGCGGTCCAGCCAGCGCCGGACTTCGGCCGTGTCCACCGCATGAGTGTTCAGCGCGCGCTGGCGCACGGCGTGGGCCACGGTGGTTTCATCGCGCCAGTAGCGGCGCAGGTAGAGGCGTTCCCCATCCAGCACCAGCGGCTGCTTGAAATCGAGGCCGCCCACCGGCCACACCGCCTCGCGCGCCTGCAACAGGGTGCGCCAGCCGGCGGCATGGCGCGGCAAGGCGCCTGCCGCAGCACGCAAGGTGTTCCACTCGCCTTCGCTCCAGCCCAGCAGGCCGGAAGGATCGCCGGCCAGGTCGCCCAGCATCAGACAGCTGTGGCCGCGGCCTTCCAGCTCCGACAGCAGCAGGCAGGCCAGCATCAGCGGCGGCGAATCCTGGCCGAGCCCCGCGACGAAACGCGCGAAGGCGCCGCTCAGGCGGCGCAGGCGGCCCGCTTCGGTCAGCAGCTCGATCTGCTCCAGCAGTGCGGCGCTGTCAGCCATGGCTGCCTCCCTCCAGCAGTGCATCCAGCCCGTCCAGCAAGGCCGGATCGGGCGGCAGCAGGTAGCAGCCATGGGTCTGCGCGTTGGCCACACCGCGCAGGAAGAAGAAGATGGCGCCCCCAAGATGCCGCGCAGGCTCGTACTGTTCGCCGAGGCGGCTGCGCAGCAGGCGGTGCAGGGCCAGCATGTAAATGGCGCCCTGGATGTCGTAGCGGTGCTCCGCCATGCCCAGCGCCAGCGCCCCCTTGTGGTAGGCCGCGTCGCCGCCGCCCAGTGCGTTCGATTTGTAGTCCAGTACCCAGTAGCGCCCTTCATGTTCGAAGACGAGGTCGCAGAAGCCCTTCAGCATGCCGTGCAGCTCGCGCTCCGGCAGCGCGGGGCGCGCGATACCTTCCAGCAGGTGCCGGCGGCACAGCTGGTCCAGCGCCTGCGAGGCAAGGTGCTCGCTGGGGAACCAGAATTCCATTTCCGGCAGCACGCCATGCAGGCGGTCCAGCGCGGCGCCCAGCGGCGGCAGTCCGGTGGTGGCGATGGCGCGCAGCCAGGCCAGCGCATCGTCGAAACGGTTGGCCCATCCGGCGCGCTCGATACGGCGCGCAAGGCGCGTTTCGAAATGCGGGTCATGCACGGTCGTGAAGCCTTCCTGGCCCAGCCACTCCAGCTGCTCGTGCAGGAAGTTGCCCGGCACGGAGCCGCGCGGGAAGCGGTGCCAGGGCGTGTCGTCCACGCGGCCCGGCAGCTCGCGGTCCGCCTCTTCCAGCAGCTTTTCCTCCAGCGCATCGCGCGGCACGGGCGCCGGCTCCGGCGAGCGCGTATAGGCTGCGGGGCCGGTGCGGCGGGCCAGCGATGTAAAACTGCCCACCGACCAGTCGCGCTCGAAACTGGCCCTGAAGGGCCGGGCCTCCAGCAGCGGCGGGCGCTGTTCAATGCGTTTCAGCAGCGTGGGCCGGCCGGTCTCGGGCAAGCGCGAAAGCCCGATGGCGGAGCAGCCGCCGCGCAGCCGTTCCCAGCGTTCCAGCAGCTGGTCCGCCGGCAGCGGCTCGCCGCCGGTGAGCAGGTAGCCCAGCGCCGATTCATGCAGCGTGTTCTCGCCCGCCTTGCGCGAAGGCAGGGCCGCCACGCCCAGCCACAGGAAGTGCCGGGCGCGCGTCAGCGCCACATAAAGCAGGCGCAGGTCTTCCGCGATGCGCGCCGCTTCCACGGCCTCCAGCGCTTCATCCGTCAGCGCCAGGTCAATGCGGCGCGCGCCTTCGCCATCGGTGAATTCGAGGAAGCTGCGGTTGCGCTTTTCCGCCTTGCGCGCGGTGACGGCGAAGGGCAGGTAGACCAGCGGATATTCCAGGCCTTTCGACTTGTGCACGGTGACGACCTTGACCAGCTCCGCATCCGATTCCAGCCGCAGCACGCGTTCGTCGCCGCCGCTGTCTTCGCCTTCGATCTGCTCCGCCATCCAGCGGATCAGGGCCTGTTCGCCATCGAGCTGGCGGCTGGCCGACTGCAGCAGTTCGGCCAGGTGCAGCAGGTTGGTGAGGCGCCGCTCGCCGCCGGGCTGCGCCAGCAGCGCCGCCGGCAGCCCGAGTTCATGGATGAAGCGGCGCAGCATGGCCAGCACGCCCTGGCGCTGCCAGACGCCGTGCAGGATCTTGAGCTGTTCCACGCGCTGTTCCCACGCCAGTTCGTCCGCCGACAGCTGCGCCAGTTCGGCCAGCGACAGGCCTGCCGTGCGGGTCGCAAAGGCGGCCCGCGCCAGCGCGCCGTCCAGCGGGCTGGCCAGCGCCGACAGCCAGCGCAGCACATCGGCCGCCTCCTCGCTCTTCAGCACGGAATCCTTGTCCGACAGGTAGACGCTGGGCACGCCGCGCTGCTGCAGGGCCTTGCGGATGGCGCCCGCTTCCCTGCGGTCGCGCACCAGGATGGCGATATCGGCAGGCTGCAGGCGCCTGAACTCCGCACCATTGGCGAAGCCTGCGCGCTTGTCGTTCAGCAGGCCGACGATGTGTTCCGCGCAGTGGTGGGCGAAGAAGTCGCGGTAGGCATCGGCCCTCAGGCCGTCCGTGCCGCAGGACACCGTCAGCGCCTGGATATCGCCATCGGTGCCCACCAGTTTTTCGGGACGGCCCTTGGCATCGACTGCATCGAAAGGCAGCGGGTTCTCCTCGCCGTCGCGGAAGCGGAAGGCGCCGCGCGCGAAACCGCCCTCGCCCACTGAGCGCTCGGCATGCAGGAAGATCTGGTTGACCGCCTGCACAACGTCCGCCGTGGAGCGGAAATTGGTACCGAGCTGGTAGTGGCGGCCTTCGGTGGCGCGGCGCGCCGCCAGGTAGCTGTGGATGTCGGCGCCGCGGAAGCCGTAAATCGACTGTTTGGGGTCGCCGATCAGGAACAGGCCCAGCGCGGCGTCGTTCTCCGCCACCCGGTACAGCAGGTTGAAAATCTGGTACTGGCTGGGCGCCGTATCCTGGAACTCGTCCACCAGCGCCACCGGATACTGCTCCGTGATGCGCTTGCGCAGTGCGGCGCCGTTGGCGCCCAGCAGCGCATATTTGAGGCGCTCCAGCATGTCCGCAAAGCCGAACTGGCGGTTGCGCTGCTTGAGTTCCTGCATGCGGCCCGCCACGCTGGACGCGGCATGGCGCAGCAGCAGGTGCTTCAGCGGCGTGATGGCCTGCAGCGCTGCCTGCAGGGGCGCCACTTCATCGAAATCCGCCGGCAGCTGCGGCGCGAAGCCCTTGGCGCAGGCATCCAGCAGGCCTTCCGGCGTCAGGCGTTCCCAGTTCTTCGCCGTGAGCTCCGGCAGCACGGCGCGCGGATCGGCCGCCCATTCGCGCAGCGCGGCGAACCATCTGGCCACCGATTCTGGTTTCATCTTCACGCCGTTGAAGCATTTGGGCGAGGCTTCGCGCTGCTGCAGTATCCATTGCTCCATGCGGTCCGCGCGTTTCGCCCAGCCCTGCTTCAGCCCCGCGAGCACTGCCTGCTGCTCATGCTGCACGCGCGCGATCAGCACGCCCAGCGGCTCGCTGCTGGCGCCGCCCAGCGTTTCCGCACGCCAGACCAGGTCGCGGATCGACTGCTTGAGCGCTTCCACGTCCGGCCAGGCGGCCAGCAACGGCGCCAGCGCATTGGCGTTCAGCGGATAGACCTGCTGGCGCCAGTAGTCGTGCGCCGCATCTTCGAACAGCGCGGATTCGTCGCTGACCAGTTCTTCGTCGAACAGGCTGCCGCTGTCGAATGCATGCTCGCGGAGCATGCGCTGGCACCAGGCATCGATGGTGAAGATCGCCGCCTCGTCCATCGTTTCCGCAGCCAGCATCAGGCGGTGCGCGCCCTGCTGGCGCTCGGTTTCGCCGGGATACGATTCCAGCAGCGCGTCCAGGTAGGGATCGGCCTTGTCCGACTGCCCACGGAAGTAGGCCGCCGCTTCCACCAGCCGTTCTCGCACGCGGTTCGACAGTTCGCGCGTGGCGGCGCGGGTAAACGTCATCACGAGGATATCGGCCGGCAGCAAGGGCCGCTGGTAGGCGGCGTCGCCGCCATGGCCGAGCACCAGGCGCACATACAGCGCGGCGATGGTCCAGGTTTTGCCGGTACCGGCGCTGGCTTCGATCAGGCGTGAGCCGTGCAGCGGGAAGCTGAGGGCATTCAGCAGCTGGCTCATTCGGCCTCCCCCGCCAGCGGCTCGGCCTGTACCGACGTGGCCAGCCACTCGGCCAGCGCGCCGTACAGCTCCAGCGAGCGCGCCATGAATTCAGGTTCGGCCGACAGGCACGCGAAATCGGGCCACAGGCGGGCCAGGCACAGGTCATCCACTTCGCCGTTCACTTCAAAGCCGCCGTCGTACACACTGCGCGGGTCGCCGTCGCGCGCCAGCGCCAGGCCGGTCTTGCAGGCCACCGGCAGCGGCTTGTCCATATTGGCCCGCCACAGGCGCGCGAGCGCCGCCAGCATGGCATGCGAATCCTGGGGCTCCAGCGGCGCCATGCGCAGCACGGCGTCGCGCGCCACCAGGATCCCGGCCACCGGCTGGCCCTGCGCGGCCGCAGCCAGCTGGCGCAGCCACATGCCTATCAGCTTGTCGCCGCGCGGCGCACCGGATTTATCCAGCGCTTTCGAGGACATCTGCATCAGCCATACCGTTTTGCCATCGCGGCGGTGCAGCTGGTCCACCCAGTCTTCCAGCACGATGCCGTCCAATACGAGGCTGATGGCCAGCTTGGGCGCGTCTTCCATGTGCTGCGCGCGCAGCTCCAGCCATTTGCTGCGCACCGGCACCAGCGCTTCCACCAGTTCTTCCTGCATACGCTCGCCGAGCAGGCCGATGGGCAGCACACCTTCGCGCCGCAGCCGTTCGGCACGCGCGCCCAGGCTGGCGCGCACGCTGGTTTCGGCTTCTTCACCTGCATCGTCCAGCATCATGTCTTCGCGCTTATACCGTTCCAGCCCATTCAGCAAGAACGGCTCCTCGTCCTCTCCCACTAAAGCTGACTCACCGAACCTTACACCCAGGCGCTGGCTGAAGAAATACTTCACCGGCTGGCGGATGAAGGCCGCCAGCGCCGACAGGCGCAACCTGAATTTCTCGTCCAGCTCATACGGCGGCAGGTCCGCCGGAATGGCCGCCGGCGCATCGTCCGCATGCGCCGCGCGCCATTCGCCGGCATAGGTCAGCAGGCCGCCGTCTTCAAAGTAGACGCGGCTGAAGGGCTGCAGCGCGTGCTCGGTACTGCGGCCTGCCAGGCTGTCCAGCTTCCAGCCGGCCTTCAGGTAGTCGCGCAGCTGCGCCACCAGCACGGAGGCCGGCTGTTCACTGTTGTCCCGCACATTGCGGCCGCACCAGCTGATATACAGCTTGTGGCGAGCCGCCAGCACGGCTTCCAGCATCAGGTAGCGGTCGTCGTCGCGGCGCGAGCGGTCGCCGGGCCGCGCCATGCCCGGCAGCGCCAGCAGGTCGAAATCGGCCTTGCTGGCGCGGCGCGGGAAATCGCCGTCGTTCATGCCCAGCAGGCAGACCACGCGGAACGGCACCGCGCGCATCGGCATCAGGGTGCAGAAGGTAACACCGCCGGACACGAACTGGTGCTCCAGCGAAGGCTCGTCCAGTGCGCCCAGCCAGGCTTCGCGCAGCACGGCCAGCGGCACCGCCTCGTCGAAGCCGGCGTTCTCGCAGGTCTCCAGCCATTTGTTCAGGGTTTCGTTCAGCTGGTTCAGCGTCAGCCTGTCGTCCTGCGCTCCGGCGTCGAAGAAGGCTGCCAGCAGCGCGCGCGCCTGGACGCCCCATTCCGCCGGGGTACGCGGCTGGTCCAGGATATCGCGCCATGCCAGCAGGCGTTCCACCAGCAGCGCCAGCGAGCCCGCCAGCGCGGCATCGAGGCCGCCCACTTCGCCATACGGTTCAATGCCGTTGAAGGCTGCGTCATTGCCGCTCGCGTAGCCGAGCAGCATGCGGCGCACGCCGAAGATCCAGGCATTCTGTTCGCCGGCCGGCGCCAGGCCCAGGCCTGCGCGGTGCCGCTGGTCCAGGCCCCAGCGCACGCCGGAACCTTCGATCCACAGGCCCAGGGTGGGCAGGTCGTCTTCCGACAGGCCGAAACGCTTCGCGACCGCAGGCACGTCCAGCAGGTCGCGCACCTCGCTCTGGCGGCAGCGCTGCTGCGGCAGGCGCAGCAGCCATTCCAGCGCCACCAGCAGCGGGTTCACGCTGCGGTCGTTCACATCGCCGATTTCGTGCGGGATAAAGCGTGGATCGCCGCGCCGGTGCTGGCCGAATACGGAACGGATGGAGGCGGTGAACACATCGATGTCCGGCACCATCACCACCACGTCGCGCGGGCGCAAGGTGCTGTCGGCCGCGAACATGGCCAGCAGCTGGTCATGCAGCACTTCGACTTCGCGCTGCACGCTGTGCGCGATATGGAACTCGATGGAACGGTCGCTGTCCGGCGGCGGCGCGAAATGGTGTTCGCGCAGCGGCAGCAGGTCACGCACGGCGCCCTGCACCTGCGCCAGCAGCGTGGCGCCTTCGCCTTCGCTGAACAGGTCTACGCGCAGGTGTTCATTGCCTTCGCCGGCGGCCGCCGCGTCGAATTCATCCAGCATGCGGATATAGTCGCGGCCCTGGCGTCCCCAGCTGGCCAGCAGCGGATGGCTGTGGGCATGCAGTTCTTCCAGCGGGATCTGGCCCAGGTCCAGGCCATTGCGCAGCTTCTGGCGGCGGTGGGCGGCGCGCAGCAGGTCGCGGCCGTCGATGATGTCGCCCCAGTAGAACTGGCAGGGATTCGGCACCGCCAGGATCACCTGCGTGAAGCGCGACAGCGAGGCCAGCGCCTGCAAGGTCTGGTAAGGCAAGGCGGATACGCCGAACAGCACCACGCGGCGCGGCAGGCGGCCCGCAGGCTTCTCCCCGCGTTCGATGGCGCGCACGAATTCGGTATGCACGCTGGCGCGTCCCAGGCTGCGCTCCTGCTCCGGCACGCTGGCCACCACGGCCCGCCACAGCGCGGCCTGCCAGCACTGGTCCTCCGGCAGCGGCAGTGCATCGCCGCGCGCGCTGCGCAGCACGTTGCGCCCGGCGGCCCAGTCTTCCAGCCAGTCGGCGCGGTACACCTGGTACTGGTCGAACAGGTCGGACAGGCGTTCGGCCAGCTGCAGGCGCCGTTCGGGATCGCCGTCGCCGAGGAAGTGGCGCAGCGGCGCGAAGACGGATTGCGCCAGCAGCGAAGGCAGGAGGCGCATCAGGCGCCAGGCCAGCGGCCCTTTGTCGAAGGCGGAAATGCGGGGCACGCGCTCGCGGTCCAGCATGCCGCGGTAAGCCTCCCACAGGAAACGGGCGGGCAGCGCCACGCGGGTGGCGGCGCACACGCCGCCCTCCTCGGCCAGCGCGATCTTCAGCCATTCGGCAACGCCGTTGGACTGCACCAGGAAGATGTCGGTTTCGAGCGGATCGAGCGGATGCGCGCGCAGCCACTGGAATACGGCGGCCCGCAGCTGTTCCAGCTGGTTGCCGTGCAGGATGATCAGGCCCGGTGCGATGCTCGATGTCATAGAAACGTTATTATCGCCGCTCCCGCCCCCTCAGGGAAGCTGCGCAGACATTTCCCCGGCAATCTGCGTTTTCAGGCGTTCCAGCATCAGGTGCATCTGGGCGACGATGGCCTGCGCCTCCTGCGGCGGGGCATCGGGCTTCAGCCGCTCCAGGGCCAGGCACAGCTCCGCGAAGCTCATGGCGCCCACGGCGCGCGCGGAGGACTTGATGCGGTGCCCCAGTTCGGACAGGCGCCGGCTGTCGCCGCGCCCCAGCGCTTCATCCACTTCGGCCAGGCTGTCGCGCGCGGAATCGAGGAACATGAGCGCGTACTTGCGCATTTTTTCGGGCTTGTTGCCGAAGGTTTGCGCCAGCATCGCCATGTCGAACAGTTCCGCCGACCCGGTATCCACCACCGCCGCCGGAGGCGCCAGCGGCACCTGCAAAGGCACCGCGCGCGGGGCGCGTTCGCCGGCGCGCTGGCTCATCCACTTCGAGAGCACCGAGAACAGCAGGTTGGGCGCAATGGGTTTGGTGACAAATTCGTCCATGCCTGCGGCGAGGCAGCGCGCCTGGTCTTCGCGCCCCGCATTGGCCGTCATCGCAATCACCAGGGTGCCGGAGAGGCGCGGATCGGCGCGGATCAGGCGCGTGGTTTCATAGCCATCCATCACCGGCATCTGCACGTCCATCAGCACGCAGTCGAAATGCTCCTTCAGCAGCAGGTCGATGGCTTCCTTGCCGTTGTTGGCGATGACCACCGTGGCGCCGGCATCCTCCAGCAGCTCCTGGCCCACCTGCTGGCTGAAGACATTGTCCTCCACCAGCAGGATGGACGAGCCCTGGATGGACGCGCGCAGGTCCGGCTCCAGCGCTTCGCCGTCCGCCGGCTGCAGCATCTGTACGCTTTTCTGCAGGCGCGCAGTGAACCAGAAGGTGCTGCCCACGCCCGGCGTGCTGTCCACGCCCACGGTGCCGCCCATCAGCTCCGCCAGCTGCTTGCTGATGACGAGCCCCAGCCCGGTGCCGCCGTAGCGGCGCGTGGTGGAGCTGTCGGCCTGGTGGAAGGACTGGAACAGCTTGGCCACCTGCTGCTGCGTCATGCCGATGCCCTGGTCCTGCACTTCGAAGCGCACCAGCACCTGGTTGTCGCGTTCTTCCACCGCCCGCGCGCGGATATGCACCTTGCCCTCCTCCGAGAACTTGATGGCATTGCTGGTGTAATTCAGCAGCACCTGTTCCAGCCGCAAGGGATCGCCGCTCACCTGATTTTCCAGTCCGGGCCAGATCTCGCACACCAGCTCCAGCCGGCGGCGCGCGGCCTGCTCGCTCAATTGGCTGCATACATTCGACAGCAGTGCGGACAGGTCGAAAGCCACCGATTCCAGTTCCAGCATGCCCGCCTCGATCTTCGAAAAATCGAGGATATCGTTGATGATGCCCATCAGGTGCTGGCCCGAATGGTAGATCTTCTGCAGGTAGTCGCGCTGCTTGGGATTGGTGACGGATTTGAGCGCGAGGTGGGCCATGCCGATCACGCTGTTCATCGGCGTGCGGATCTCGTGGCTCATATTCGACAGGAAGTCGCTCTTGGCGCGGTTGGCGGCCTGCGCCTCCTGCTTCAGCCGCTGCAGCTCCGTCACGTCGGTGGAGAGCGCGATGACGGCCAGCGCATCCGCGCTCAGTTCCACCGGCGCCTTCACCGTCCACAGGTGGCGCACCACGCCGTCGGCATCGGTGTACTGGGTTTCGCTGCTGCGCTTGACCCCATCGACGAAGACCTGGCTGTCTTCCTGCCATTCGCGGTCGGCCTCCGCGGCCGGGATCAGTTCCCGGTCCAGGCGGCCCACAATCTGGTCCACCGGCCGCCCCATCACCTGGGCCATCTTGGCATTCACATAGATATAGCGGCGGTCTTCGCCCTTCATATAGACCTGGGCGTCCACATTATTCAATATGCTGTCCAGCAGGCGGCGCTGTTCCTGCGCGCTGCGGCGCTGGGCGTACAGCGTGGCCATATAGCCGAAGAACAGCAGGCTGCCGGTAAAGCCGGTGGCCAGCGCCACCAGCGGCAGCCAGCGGTCGAAGCCGCTGATCAGTTCCGTCTTGCGGGCCACGAACTGCGCCTTCCACAGGCTGCCATTGAAGTCGATCGGCAGTACGGCAGCGAAATGCGTGGCCGGATCCGGCGCCAGGGCCGGCGGCGCATCGATGGAGCCGTTGTCGTTGTACAGCAGGCGGTCATCGGGCGTGATGGAAAGGCTGCGGCGATCCGGCTCGCTCGATCCGTCCGAGTACAGGATCATATGCACGTGGCGGTTCGCCATTTCGTCTATCGCGCCCTGCACCAGCTGCGCCACCGAAAAGCCGATGCCGACGGAGCCGAGGAAGGCCGCGCGGCGGCTCTCCACATCGTCCACCTTCGCGCCGGCGCGGTAGACCGGCAGGCGCATGCCGAGCCCGATATGGGGCTTGGGCCCCTTCACCACCACCGGCTGGCCGGAAGCGCTCATGGCGCCGGTATCGCGCGCCAGGTTGAGCGCCTTCTCGATGGCCGGGTTGGCGATGATGTTGACACCGAAGCGGCCCGGAATCACCGGCTCCATATAGGTCAGCGGCGCGTAATGTTCACGCTCGCCGGCGGGCTTGATGTCGAAGTCGGGGAAGCCCTCGGCCCGCACGCGGGCCACGAAAGCGGCGCGCTGGCCGTGGCTCACATCCGGCGCGTAGTTCACCGACTGGATCGCGGGGAAATGCTGCTGCAGGTCGAGCGCCTTCACATAGCTGTGGAACTGGGCGCGCGTAAGCTCATCGCTGGTCTGGAACAGGGCCACCAGGCCGCGCACCAGGTCGGTATAGGCTTTCACCCGCGCCGAAATGCTGTACTGCGTGGCGCGCGTGAGGTTGTCGAAACGCAGGCGCGCGTCCTCCTCCACCGAGTTGCGCACCGTCACGTACAAGGTGGCGCCCACTGCCGCCGCCAATCCGAGGCCGAGCACCCAAAGCAGCAGGCGACTGCTGATCAGGCCGCGGGATGATGGGGACGATTTGCGCATAGCGGCAGCATACTATCAAAGCATGAGATAGAACAAACTTCCCGCACGGGACCAGGGGAACTTGCATTTGCTCAGCCTGTCGAAGCAACAGGAGGTGAGCAAGATGTTTCGTCCTGGCGTTATCTTAGCGGGAAGCGGCGCGGACAGGCGGTCCGCTTCCCGCGGGGCAACGTTTGTGCTGGCGGCGCTGCTGCTCGCGCCGCCAGCAGCTTTTTGCGGCGAGCATGATGAGCTGGAAGCCTGGCTCCAGACGCCCTTCCGTCCGCAGCGGGGAGATGCTTTCATGCTGCACTTTGCCCATCCGGCGGCCCCGGCCGCCACGGTGGGCTGGCGCCTGGTCCTGTTGGGGCCGGATGGCGCCGCCGTGCGGCACTGGCGGGGCGAGGCGGCGCTGCGCCAAGGCAAGACGCAGGTCCGGCTGGCGCCCGGCGCCCTGCTTCGCTCGCCGCCCGGGTTGTATACCTTGCGCCTGGAAGCGGCGCTGCGCGGCCGGCACGAAGTCCCCGTGCAACAGGAACGCCGGCTGGCACTGGGCGCCTTGCCGCCGGTCAGGCTGGAGCCGTCGCAAGCTGTAGCGCCTGCTTTCGACATCTACCTTGGCAACCTGCACAGCCAGACCGGCCACAGCGACGGCGGCGGCCCGCTCGACCGCTGCACCGGTTCGCAGGCGCCGCAAAGCGCGGCTGACGGACCGGCCCAAGCCTATGCCTATGCGCAGCGGCATGGGCTGGACTTCCTGCTCACTTCGGAACATAACCATATGTATGACGGCTCGGAAGGCAGCGATCCCGATGCGGATCCGGAGGCCGCCGTGCAGCGCTACCGCGATGGCCTGGCGCAGGCCGCCGCCTTCAATGGCGCGCAGCCGGACTTCGCGGCCATGTACGGCATGGAATGGGGCGTGATCAGCAACGGCGGCCACCTGAATATCCTGAACAGCCCTGAACTGCTGGCCTGGGAGCGTGCTGCGGACGGCCGCCTGATGGGCGACACCTTCGTCGCGAAGGGCGACTACGGCGCGCTGTATGCGCTGATGCGCACGCGCGGCTGGCTGGGACAGTTCAACCATCCGTCGGCAAACCAGTTCCGTATCGGCACACAGGCGCTGGCCTTCAATGCGGACGGCGACGAGACGATGGCCCTGTGCGAAGTGATGAACAGCGCGGCCTTCTCCTCCAACGACAGCGAAACGGAAACGCGGCACAGCTTCTACGAAGCCGCCTGCCAGCGCCTGCTGGAAGCGGGCTACCACCTGGCCTTCAGCAGCAACCAGGACAATCACTGCGCCAACTGGGGTTCGGCGTACACCAACCGCAGCGGCATACTCCTGCCGCGCGGTACGCCGCTGGGCACCGCCGCGCTGCTCGACGCCATCCGCGCCCGCCGCGTTTTCGCGACGATGGACAAGGCCTCCAGCCTGGTGCTCACCGCAAACGGCCACCTGATGGGCGAACGCTTCACCAACCGCGGTCCGCTGACGCTGGCCCTGCAATACAGCGCCGGGGCCGGCCGCACCGCCCCCGGCGTCGCGGCCGTCGACATCGTGCACGGCATCCCCGGCCGGCGCGGCACACCGGACAGCATCGCGCTGCAGGACGGCAACCTCACCCTCACGCCGCCGCCCGGCGAGCACTACTACTATGCCCGCCTGACGCAGGAAGACGGCCGCATCCTGTGGAGCGCCCCGGTCTGGGTCACGCAGCAGCCCTGAGCGGGAATGGCGCCGCTCAGGATCTGTTCAAGGCAGTGCCACGGAGTCGCTGAGCTTCAGGTTGTCGATCACCAACCTGGAGGTCTGCGTGCCCCAGGAATATCCAAGGCCCGCGCGAAGCATGCCGACTTCGTACACTGCCGCGTCGTACACCGTGCGCGCGACTTCGGCGTCGTTCAGCAGCACTACCAGCGTCGTATTGCGCGTGCCGTTGCGCAGGATACGGAAGGTCCATTTATTCCATTGCCCCGTCAGGACATCCCGGTCGCTCAGTTTGCCGCCCACGGTGCCGTCCGGACGCAAATAGGACATCCCGGCATACAACTTGGCGCCCCACTTTTGCAGCCCCGCGCCGGCAGCGAACGCAACACCCGTGCGTGTCAGGAAAAACAGCGGGAACACGGATTCGCCATCGACCAGCGCCAGCGACGCCGGCATGACCCAAGCTTCCGCGCTCCATTGGAAGCGCCCGGCCGGAAGCACCGCCGCAATGCCCGCAAACTGGATCCCGGAGGCCCGTTCGCTGTCACTGGCGGCGAGCCCGCGCGAGTCCTCATATCCGGCGCCCCGGACGTTCGCCAGCGCGGCGCCGGCGCTGACGGCCGGGGTCCAGCCGGCAGGGCTCAGGGCGCCATCTTCAAAATCCAGGTTCCAGTCGGCCGCCATCTGGTCCGGCACCGGGACCGGCGCGCTGGCCGAGACGTTGCCGCGGACATCGGTCACGCGCGCCACCAGCGCGTTGCCGTTCGCCGGCAGATTGCGCACCATCACACCGTAGCTGAGGTCGTTGACGCCGTTCTTCGACATCGGCGATTCCTGGTATCCCTCCACCGCGATATCCCGCTCGTTATACATCAGCGCATCCCCCATGCCACGCCTCACCGTACGCGCGTCATCGAAATCGACCGTGCGGGTTTCCAGCACCGTGGCGCCATCCAGGATATCGACCTCAACCCTGGCAAGGTCGCCTTCCAGCCTGCTCGGCGCGCTGAAGCTCAGGCGCGCTGCCATCGCGCCGCCGATGCGATTGAAGCGCGCATCCGCAGGTGCGGTGAAGTTGGCCGTATCCGTATAGGGCAGGTAGCGCAGCGGATGAATGCTGAGGTCCTGGGCCGTGCCGCCTTTGCGGAACTCCAGGTGCAGGTGGCAATAGCTCGCGTCGTCCGTGCCCAGCACGCCCACCTCGTCACCCTGGCGAACGGCGGCGCCGGCCACCATGCCGTCGTTGACGCGCTTGAGGTGGAAGTAATATACGTACAGCTCGCCGCCACCGGCCGGGTCGTTCATCTTGAGCACGACATGGTTGGAACTGTAACCGCCGCCGGGCCCGCCCGCCTTGTACACGGTGCCGCCGCGCACCGCGTGAACCGGGGTGTTGCGGGCATCGCCCGTGCAGTCCGCATCCGCAGGCTGCGGCAGGTCGATGCCGTCATGAAAGTTCCAGCGCGCGAAGTCCAGGCGCGGGCCAAACGAGGTATTCATTGCATCCGGCGTGGCGGTGCCGCTGATCGGCCAGATGAAGCCGTCGGCCTCGTCCTGAGCCCGGGCCAGGCCCAGCGCGAGAGCCAGCAGCAGCCCAAGATATTTTTGCATGGCGCATCCCTTCGTAGTTTGTGCGAAGCCGATGCTAGGGTTGCAGGATGGCATCGTCAACGCGGCAAGGCCAGAAACAGACGCCCTGCACAAACTTCCGGACAACATGCAAATTTTTGCGGCGAAAATGCACGCCGGCCGTCATCGCCGCGCCTGGTGTAGAGTACGGCATCCACACTACAGGAGAAACAATGCGATCGTACGTGAAACTGGCCAGCGGCATGCTGCTGGGATTGGCCCTCGGCCACTCGCAGGCGCAGCAGAAGACCGATCCCTATGAATGGCTGGAAGATGTCGGCGGCGACCGCCAGCTGGCCTGGGTCAAGGACCAGAACGCCGTGGCGCTGAAGGAGCTGGAAGGCCGCGCGCAGTATCCCGCCATCCACGAGCGCCTGAAGACCATCCTGAATTCACGGGAACGCATTCCCTATGTGCAGCAGCACGGCGGCTACGTCTACAACTTCTGGCGCGATGCCGAGCATGTACGCGGCATCTGGCGCCGCACCACGCTGGCCAAGTTCCAGACCCCGGATCCGCAATGGGACACGGTGCTCGATATCGACCAGCTGGCCGCCGACGAGAAGGAAAACTGGGTGTGGCATGGCGTGTCCTGCCTCTACCCGAAAGGCGAGCGCTGCCTGGTATCGCTGTCGCGCGGCGGCGGCGATGCGGCCGTGGTGCGCGAGTTCGACACGGCCAGCCGCAGCTTCGTCAAGGACGGCTTCAACCTGGCCGAAGCGAAGAGCGACACCGGCTGGATCGACCAGGACACCCTGTTCGTCTCCACCGATTTCGGCCCGGACACCATGACGGCCTCCGGCTACCCGCGCATCGTCAAGGAATGGAAGCGCGGCCGCCCGCTGGCCGAAGCGCAGACCCTGTATGAAGCGAAGAAGGAAGACCTCGGCGTCGGCGCCTGGAAGGACTTCACGCCCGGCCTCGAATGGCAGTTCGTCACGCGCCAGATCGGCTTTTACAGCAGCGAATTGTTCCTGCGCGAAGGCGGCAAGCTGACCAAGGTGCCGAAGCCGGACGATGCCAATGCCTACACGGTGCGCGACCAGATCGTGATCGACCTGCGCTCGGACTGGACCGTCGGCGGCAGGACTTATCCGCAAGGCGCCCTGCTGGCCACGGATTTCCGCCGCTTCATGGCGGGCGAGCGCCAGTTCGAGGTGCTGTTCACACCCACCGCCACCAGCTCGCTGGACGGCGTGGCCGCCACCCGCAGCGCCCTGCTGCTGAATGTGCTCGACAATGTGAAGAACCGCCTGGTGGAGCTGCGCCGCGACGACAAGAGCTGGCAGCGCCGCGATGTGGATGCGCCCGCTTTCGGCACGCTGGAAGTCACCGCACTGGACGCCATCGCCTCCGACCAGTACTTCCTCACTGTGACGGACTTCCTGACGCCGACCACGCTTTACCTGGGCCAGTCCGGCAGCGACCAGCGCACCAGGCTGAAATCCCTGCCCGGCTTCTTCGACGCCAGCCCGTTTACGGTGAAGCAGTTCCACGCCACGTCGAAGGACGGCACCAAGGTGCCCTACTTCGTGCTGATGAACAAGAAGGCCAAACTGAACGGCAAGAACCCGACCGTGCTGTACGGCTATGGCGGCTTCGAAGTGTCGATGAAGCCGAACTACAGCGCGCTGGCTGGCTCCGCGTGGCTGAGCAACGGCGGCGTCTACGTGCTGGCGAATATCCGGGGCGGCGGCGAGTTCGGCCCGCGCTGGCACCAGGCGGCGCTCAAGCAGAACCGCCAGAAGGCCTTTGACGACTTCATCGCCGTGGCCCAGGACCTGGTCAAGCGCAAGGTGACGAGCCCGCGCCACCTCGGCATCATGGGCGGCAGCAACGGCGGCCTGCTGGTGGGCGCCGTGATGACGCAGCGTCCCGACCTGTTCAATGCCGTGGTGTGCCAGGTGCCCCTGCTCGACATGAAACGCTACAGCAAGCTGCTGGCCGGCGCTTCCTGGATGGGCGAATACGGCGACCCGGACGATCCCGAACAATGGAAGTTCATCAGCAAATACTCGCCTTACCAGAACGTGTTCAAGGACAAGCACTATCCGCGCGTGCTGTTCACCACCTCCACCCGCGACGACCGCGTGCACCCCGGCCATGCGCGCAAGATGGTGGCGAAGATGAAGGAACAGGGCCACGACGTGCTGTACTGGGAGAACACGGAAGGCGGCCATGCCGGCGCCGCCAATAACGACCAGCAGGCGCATATGTGGGCCCTGACCTATACCTTCCTGCTGAACCAGCTGAAGTAGCAATTGAAATAGCGCAGAAACAACACCGCGCGCAATCGTGCGCGGTGTTTTCCCCATCCTGCGTATCCTAGCGAAACATTTCCTGATAGCATTAAAAATAAGGCAAGAGTGTGTCTTCCAGAAATGGAGGATGCACCACTTTTCGCTTGACTCAGGCTCGCACAGGCGTATCGTTGGCGGGTTGGGCGAATTGACGAGAACAATCCATAAAAACCTGGCGATCTTCCTGTGCAGACTCCAAAAGTGCTACTGGTGAACGACGATCCAGCCGGCCTGTTCGCGCTGGAAAGCCTGCTGGCCGGCGAAGCCGTGCGGCTGGGCTATGAGATCGTCGGCGCCAGTTCGGGCGCGGAAGCCCTGCGCCAGGTGCTCAGGCACGAATTTGCCGTCATCATCCTCGACGTCAATATGCCGGACATGGACGGCTTTGCTGCCGCCGAAGCCATTCACTCGCATCCCCGCTCCTCGCATGTGCCCATCATCTTCGTCACCGCGCACTATGCGGACGAGATCAACCGGCTCAAGGGCTACCAGGCCGGCGCCGCCGACTATATGTTTACACCGCTGATTCCGCAGATCCTGCAGACCAAGGTGGCGGTCTTCGTCGAGATGACGAAGCAGAACATGCAGCTGCGCGAACAGGCGGCCGAGCTGCGCAAGCTGAACCAGGACCTGCGCGTGCAGCGCATGCAGGACCTGGAACGCGCCAACCGCGAGCTGGAACTGGAAATCGCCGAACGCAAGCTGGCCGAACAGCGCGCCAACGCCCTGTCCACGCGCGACCCGCTGACCGGGCTGGTGAACCGCCGTTCCCTGATCCAGCAGCTGGAACACGCGGTGGCCGCGGCCGAACGCCATCACAACCAGTTCGCCCTGCTGTTCCTGGACCTGGACCGCTTCAAGCAGGTGAACGACAGTTTCGGCCACGATGTGGGCGACGAACTGCTGCGCCAGGTTGCGGCCCGCATCACCTCCTCGGTCCGCATGGCGGACGTGGTGGCGCGCCTCGGCGGCGATGAATTCGTGGTCCTGATCGAAGGCAAAACCCCGGCCGCCAATGCGGCGCGTGTCGCGCGAAAGATCGCCCAGGCCCACGCGCGTCCCTTCGATATCGGCGGGCGCGGCATCTACACGTCCACCAGCATCGGCATCGCGCTTTATCCGCAAGACGGGGCGAATGCCCGCCTGCTGATGAAGAATGCGGACCTCGCCATGTACCACGCCAAGCAGGAGCGCGACGTGGCCGGCGCCGGGGTGCGCTTCTTCCATGAAGAGCTGAACCGGCGCGAAAAGGAACACGAGCTGTGGACCACGGAACTGCGCCACGCGCTGATCGGCGGCCAGCTGCTGCTGCACTACCAGCCGCAGGTGGACCTGGCCAGCGGCCAGGTACGCACGGTGGAAGCGCAGCTGACGTGGAACCACCCGCGCATCGGCCTGATCGCGGCCGAACGCTTCCTGCCCTGCATCCATGACCGCGGCCTGCTGGAGCGGCTCGATGCCTGGACCATCGCCGCGGCCTGCGAACAGGCGGCAGCATGGCGTGCCGCGCCTTCGGGCCTGGAGCGCGCCACGCTGGCGATCAACCTGGCCTCGCCCCAGCTGACCACGGAAACCCCGGCGCGGCTGGTGGCCGAAGTGCGCAAGCTGCGCCTGCCACCAGGCGCCATGATGCTGGAGCTGAACGAAGACCTGCTGGCCGCCCATCACAACGCGCTGGAACCGCTGCTGCGCCAGCTGCAGGCGGGCGGCGTGCGCCTGGCGCTGGACGAATTCGGCCACTCGCGCAGCTCCCTGGCCGCCTGCAAGAAGCTGGGCCTGGACCAGATGAAAATAGGCCGCGCCTTCATCCGCAATATCGGCGATGACGAAGGCGGCACGGATATGGTGGCCGCCATCATCCACCTGGCGCGCGCGCTGCGCATGCAGGTGGTGGCGCTGGGCGTGGACAGCGCCGAGCAGCTGGCCGTACTGAACACCCTTGGCTGCGACAGCTACCAGGGCGAATTTTTCTGCACGCCGCTGCCGGCGGCGGACCTGATGCACCGGCTGGAACAGCCAGCGCTTTCTACTTAGTAAATGAGGACTTCGTCGATGAATGACATGACCGAACTGCCAGAAGAACTGGATCTGAAGCTGATCCTGCAGACTTTGATGGCACTGAAAAAAGGCGACTTCTCGGCCCGCATGCCGTCCGACTGGACCGGCGTGTCCGGCAAAATCGCCGACACCCTGAACGACATCATCGAGACCAACGAAAAGCTGGTCAAGGCGGTGACGGAGGTGAGCCGCGTGGTGGGCCGCGAAGGCCGCTTGACGCAGCGCGCCTCGGTGCATAACGTATCCGGCGGCTGGTCCACCATCATCAGCGCGGTCAACACGCTGATCGATGACCTGGTGCGCCCGACCACGGAAATGGCGCGCGTGATCGGCGCCGTGGCGAAGGGCGACCTGTCGCAGACCATGGCGCTGGAAGTGGACGGCCACCCGCTGAAGGGCCAGTACCTGCGCGCGGCCACCACGGCGAACACCATGGTGGAACAGCTGTCCTCCTTCTCCTCCGAAGTAACGCGCGTGGCGCGCGAGGTGGGTACCGAGGGCAAGCTGGGCGGCCAGGCGCAGGTGAAAGGCGTGGCGGGCACGTGGAAGGACTTGACCGACTCCGTGAACTCCATGGCAGGTAACCTGACGTCGCAGGTGCGTAACATCGCGGAGGTGACCACCGCGGTGGCGAACGGCGACTTGTCCAAGAAAATTACAGTGGACGTGCGCGGCGAGATCCTGCAGCTGAAAGACACCATCAACGTGATGGTGGACCAGCTGCGTTCCTTCGCATCGGAGGTGACGCGTGTGGCGCGTGAGGTGGGCACCGAGGGCAAGCTGGGCGGCCAGGCATACGTGCCAGGCGTGGGCGGCACCTGGAAGGACTTGACCGACAACGTGAACTTCATGGCGTCCAACCTGACGGGCCAGGTGCGTAACATCGCGGCGGTGACCACCGCGGTGGCAAACGGCGACTTGTCGAAGAAGATTACCGTGGACGTGAAGGGCGAGATTCTCGAACTGAAAAACACCATTAACGTGATGGTGGACCAGCTCTCTTCCTTCGCATCGGAAGTGACGCGTGTGGCGCGTGAGGTGGGTACCGAGGGCAAGCTGGGCGGCCAGGCGCAAGTGAAGGGCGTGGCAGGCACGTGGAAAGACTTGACCGACTCCGTGAACTCCATGGCAGGTAACCTGACCGGCCAGGTGCGTAACATCGCGGACGTGACCACCGCCGTGGCAAACGGCGACTTGTCGAAGAAGATTACGGTGGACGTGAAGGGCGAGATTCTTGAGCTGAAAAACACCATCAACGTGATGGTGGACCAGCTGAACTCCTTCGCATCCGAGGTGACGCGTGTGGCGCGCGAGGTGGGTACCGAAGGTAAGCTGGGCGGCCAGGCAAACGTGCCGGGCGTTGCGGGCACGTGGAAAGACTTGACGGAGAACGTCAACCAGCTGGCAGGTAACCTGACGGGCCAGGTGCGTAATATCGCGGAAGTGACCACCGCCGTGGCGAACGGCGACCTCTCGAAGAAAATTACGGTGGACGTAAAGGGCGAGATCCTGGAGCTGAAAAACACCATCAACGTGATGGTGGACCAGCTGTCCTCCTTCGCATCGGAAGTGACCCGTGTGGCGCGTGAGGTGGGTACCGAAGGTAAGCTGGGCGGCCAGG
>NZ_JBJQIK030000008.1:0-277541 GCF_045984285.3 Pseudoduganella rhizocola | reverse complement strand
GGTTATCGTCAGGCTGTTATACCGAAAAAGCCCACCAGTGATCTGGTGGGCTTTTTTACGTTTACGCGGCCGTAAAAAAAGCCCGCTTTCGCGGGCTTCGGGCTTCTCATCGGATTATCAGAAGCGGTAGGCCAGCTTCAGCACGCCGTAATCGACGCCGCTGTTCGGCTTCTTGATGCTGCCGTTCGAGAAGTGCTGCATCTTCAGTGCGACTTCCCAGTTCTTGTTGAACACATAGCCGACGCCGATGTGGTCGCCGAACTGGAAGGCCGTGGACAGGCCGTCGTCGTTGTTGTCATAGTGGTGGGACAGCAGGTGGGCGCCGATGCCGATTTCGGCGTAGAAGCCCAGCTTGTTCTTGTTCTCGTAGCGGAACACCGGCGTGAAGCCGATATCAACCAGGTGCATCTTCGCGCCCGGCACGTTTTTGTACTGCGTGCCTTCCCAGCGGCCGAAGCTGGCGTCCCAGTAGCCGGTCAGGTGACGGCCGTTGGAATCGAACCAGCTCCAGCTGTCTTTCCAGTCCTGGGTAGCGCCCACGCGCACCATGCGGATCTTGGAGCCGGTACCGAATTCGGTATACGCAGTGTCAACCAGGCCATCGGCCGCAAAGGCAGCATTCGCCGCCATCAAAGCGGCAACTGCCGCAATCATCTTCTTCATGTTTGTGCTTTCTCTCTAGATGCCAGACAGGCAATCGCTCAATTGTACCGGCGTTCGCAAATTCCGGCAGGGCGCAGTCAAATCGTTAAAATGTCTGCAATGTCCATTTGCTGGAGTCATCAAGGTGCCATTCTCGACAAAAATTGCCTTCCTCGGTATCGGCTTGATGGGAGACCCCATGGCGCGGCGCCTGCTGGCGGCCGGCTTTCCCTTGGCTGCATGGAACCGCACACAGGCAAAGGCTGAGCAGCTGGGCGCTGCCGGCGCGCGCATTGCTGTGTCGCCGGCTGATGCCGTGCGCGACGCGGATGTGGTGATCTCCATGCTGGAGGCCGGGCCGGTGGTGGCGGCGCTGATCGATGCCGCGCTGCCGGCAATGCAGCCCGGCGCGCTATGGATCGATATGAGCTCGACGCGCCAGTCCGAAGCGCAGGACTTCCATGCCCGGATCAGCGCCGCCGGCTGCCGCTTCCTCGATGCACCAGTCTCCGGCGGCGTTGGCGGCTCCCAGGCGGGCACGCTGGCGATCATGGCTGGCGGCAGCGCGCAGGATTTCGAAGCAGTGCGCCCGGTGTTCGAGGCGATGGGGCGGCCAACGCTGGTGGGCCCGGCAGGCAGCGGGCAAGTATCGAAACTGTGCAACCAGCTCATCGTGGGCGGCACCATTAACATCGTCGCGGAAGCGCTGCTGCTGGCGCAGGCGGCAGGTGCGGATGCGGCGGCGGTGAGAGCGGCCATCCGCGGCGGCTTTGCGGAGAGCCGCATTCTGGAAGTGCATGGCCAGCGCATGCTGGACCGGAACTTCATCCCAGGTGGCCAGGTAACGACGCAGCTCAAGGATATGCACAACATTCTCGCTGCCGCTGCGGCAGCAGGCGTGGCGCTTCCGGTAACGAGCCTCGTCACCGAGCGCTATGAATCGATCCGCGGCGATTATCCGATGGCGGACCACTCGGCAGCGCTGCTCGCGCTGGAAAAACTGAACCCGGGCCAGCGCGTCGGTGACGCGCCGGACCAGCTGCCATAAGCCTTACTTCGAGAGCGGCAGCGCCGCCTCCACCATGCGCACCCACAGGCTGGCGCCGATCGGCAGCAGGGCGTCGTTGAAGTCGTAGCTGGCGTTGTGCAGCACACAGGGGCCGAGGCCATGGCCATGATGGCGGTGGGCGCCGGTGCTGTCGCCGTTGCCGATGAAGATGTAGCAGCCCGGCTTCTCCTGCAGGAAGTAGGCGAAGTCCTCGGCGCCCATGGTCGGCTCGGTATTGGCATCGACGTTATCGGCTCCGACCAGGGAGCGCATTACGTCCACCGCGAAGGCGGTTTCCTTCTCGTGGTTCACCAGTGGCGGGTAGTTGCGCTTGAAGACGAAATCGACTTCCGCGCCGAAACCTGCGGCGAGGCTTTCGGCCAGCGCCTTCATGCGCGTTTCGATCAGGTCCAGCACTTCGGTGGTGAAGGTGCGCACCGTGCCGACCAGCTCCGCCTCGTCCGGAATGACATTGGTTGCGCTGCCGGCATGGATCTGTGTGATCGACAGCACGGCCGTATCCAGGGGGCTCTTGTTGCGCGTGATGATGGTCTGCCAGGCCTGTGCGATATGCACGGCAATCATCACTGGATCGATACCCTTGTGCGGCTGCGCCGCGTGCGCGCCCTTGCCCTTCACGGTAACGTGGAATTCATTGGAGGAGGCCATCATGGGGCCGGGGCACACGCCGAACTGGCCGGCGTCCATGCCGGGCCAGTTGTGCATGCCGTAGATGGCTTCCATCGGGAAGCGTTCGAACAGTCCATCCTGCATCATGCGCCGTGCGCCGCCGCCGCCTTCCTCGGCTGGCTGGAAGACGAGATAGACGGTGCCATCGAAATTGCGGTGCTGCGCCAGGTGCTTCGCCGCGCCCAGCAGCATGGCGGTGTGGCCGTCATGGCCGCAGGCATGCATTTTTCCGGTGTGGCGCGAAGCGTGCGGGAAGGTATTCACTTCCTGCATCGGCAGCGCGTCCATATCGGCGCGCAGGCCGATGGCGCGGCTCGATGTGCCGTTCTTGATGATGCCGACCAGGCCAGTGATGCCAAGGCCGCGCACCACGGGAATATCCCATTCGGCCAGCTTGGCGGCCACTACGTCCGAGGTGCGCTGCTCTTCGTAGCAGAGCTCGGGATGGGCGTGGATATCGCGCCGGATTTCCTGTAGCTCGGACTGAAACGCAATAATTGGTTCGACTAGTTTCATCTGCTTCTCCAATATTCTGTGCGCGCCCCCTCGTGAGGGGCGCCTGTCGGGACATTGTAGCTCCGCAACGGGCCGGCCGGGAATGGTTTACGATAAGGGTTTGCTGCAATCGTTATCCGGATTTCCCATGACTACCACCCAGGTTCGTGCCGCTTGCCCGCACGACTGCCCCGACACCTGCGCCATCCTCGTCACCGTCGAAAACGGCGTTGCCACCGAGATCAAAGGCGATCCAGACCATCCCACCACAGCTGGCGTGCTGTGCACCAAGGTTGCACGCTACGCGGAACGCACCTACTCCGCCGACCGCCTGCTGTATCCCATGAAGCGGGTAGGGAAAAAAGGCGAGGGCAAGTTCGAGCGCATCAGCTGGGACGAAGCGCTGGATACGATTGCCGCGCGCCTCAAGCCGCTGGCGCAAGAGCGCCCCGAAGCCATCCTGCCCTACAGCTATGCCGGCACCATGGGGCTGCTGCAGGGCGACTCGATGTCGTCCCGCTTCTTCCACCAGCTGGGGGCTTCGCTGCTGGATCGCACTATCTGCGCAACGGCGGGGGCGACAGGCTACAAGTACACCATTGGCGGCTCCATCGGCACCGATATGGAGCAGTTCCAGAATGCGAAGCTGATCCTGATCTGGGGCGGCAATCCCATCGCCTCCAACCTGCATTTCTGGATGCGCGCACAGGAAGCCAAGCGGCGCGGCGCGAAGCTGATTGCCATCGATCCTTACCGTTCGCTCACGGCCGAGAAATGCCACCAGCATATCGCGCTGATGCCTGGTACCGATTCCGCGCTGGCACTGGGCATGATGCACGTGCTGATCAAGGAAGAGCTGCTGGACCAGGACTATATCGGCAAGTACACGCTGGGCTTCGAACAGCTGCAACAGCGTGCGCTGGAATGGACGCCCGAGCGCACCGCCGAAGTATGCGGCATCAGCGTTGAAGAAGTGCTGGAGCTGGCGCGCGAATACGGCCGCACTGCCAAGGCGGGCGAACCGGTCGCCATCCGCGTCAACTACGGCGTGCAGCGCGTGCATGGCGGCGGCATGGCCGTGCGCAATATCGCCTGCCTGCCGGCCCTGGTCGGCGCCTGGCGCCACGCAGCAGGGGGCGTGCAGCTGTCCACCTCCGGCACTTTCCCGACCAACAAGCCCGCGCTGCAGCGCCCGGACCTGCTGAAGAAGATGCCGCGCACGATCAACATGACCACCATCGGCAACGACCTGCTGCGCGAGGCATCGCCGGAGTTCGGGCCGAAGGTGGAAGCCGTCATCGTCTACAACTCGAACCCGCTGGCCATCGCGCCCGATTCGCCCAAAGTAGCCGCCGGTTTCGCGCGCGAAGACCTGTTCACCGTGGTGCTCGAACACTTCCAGACCGACACCGCGGACTACGCCGATATCCTGCTGCCCGCCACCACGCAGCTGGAACACACGGACGTGCACCTCGCTTACGGCCATCTGTACATGATGGCAAACAATGCGGCGATTGCGCCGATGGGCGAAGCGAAACCGAACACCGAGATCTTCCGCCTGCTGGCCGCGCGCATGGGCCTCGATGACCCGATGTTCCGCGAAACCGATGACGAGATGGCAGCAAAGGCCTTCCGCAAGGATGACGAACGTGCCATCCATTTCGACTGGGAGTCGCTGAAGCTGAAGGGCTGGCAGAAGCTGAACATGCCCGATGCGCCCTTTGCATGCGGCAATTTCCCCACACCCTCAGGAAAATGTGAGTTCTTTTCAGCCACCATGCAGGCGGATGGGCTGGACCCGCTGCCAACCTACGTGCCGAACTACGAATCTCGCGCATCTGCCCCGGATCTCGCGGCAAAGTACCCCCTTGCGATGATATCTCCGCCGCAGCGCAACTTCCTCAACTCCACCTTTGTCAACGTGCAAAGCTTGCGAAACACGGAAGGCGAACCCCACCTCGACATGCATCCTGACGATGCGGCAACACGTGGCGTGATCCACGGCGATATGGTCCGCATCTTCAACGATCGCGGTTCCTTCGTGTGCAAGGCGCGCGTGACGGACAAGGCCCGCAAAGGCCTGGTCGTTGGCCTTTCGATATGGTGGAAGAAGCTCGCCCGCGATGGCAAGAACGCCAATGAAGTCACCAGCCAGCGCCTGACCGACATGGGACGCGCGCCAACGTTTTACGATACACTCGTTCAGGTGGAGAAAGCAGTTTGAAGGTGAGTTATGCGCAAGATTGTCCCTTTGAAAATAAGGGCCAGATATCTTCTGGCAGCGGGCACTTGCGCGCTGATGCTGGCAGGTTGTGCACAATTCAAGTATTACTTCCAGGCCGCCCAGGGCCAGTACTCGCTGTGGTCCGACACCCGTCCCATTGACGACTGGCTGGGCGATCCGGCCACCGATCCCAAGCTGAAGGCGCGCCTGGAAAAGGCGCGCATGATCCGCCGCTTCGCGGTCAAGGAACTTGGCCTTCCCGACAACGCCAGCTACAAGAACTACGCTGCGCTCAACCGTCCTTTCGTGCTGTGGAATGTGGTGGCCACGCCCGAGCTGTCGCTGCGTCCGATCCAGTGGTGCTTCCCGATCGCGGGCTGCGTGAGCTACAAGGGCTACTACAACAAGGACGATGCCAGCGCCTTCGCCGACGAACTGCGCGCCGAGGGCAACGACGTGCAGATGGGCGGCGTGCCCGCCTACTCAACCCTGGGCTGGTTCAGCGATCCGCTGCTGTCCACCTTCATCAATTATTCCGATGCCGAACTGGCGCGCATGGTGTTCCATGAGCTGGCGCACCAGGTGGCCTATGTGCAGGGCGATTCGCGCTTCAATGAGGCCTTTGCCACCTCGGTGGAAGAAGCCGGCGTACAGCGCTGGCTGGAAGTGTATGGCGACGAGAAGATGCGCGAAGCCTATGCGCGCTACAGCGCCCGCCGCCAGGACTTCCTGGCGCTGCTGGTCAAGCACCGCCAGCTGCTGTCGGACCTCTATGCGAGCAAGCAAAGCACGAAACGCAAGCGCGAAGGCAAGGCGCGCATCTTCGCGCAGCTGCAGGCCGAATACCAGCAGCTCAAAGTGAGCTGGGGCGGCTATGCGGGCTATGACCGCTTCTTCGCGGAGAAGCTCACCAATGCCCACCTGGCTTCCGTGGCCACCTATAACGACCTGCTGCCGGGCTTCCGCGCCCTGCTGGCGCAGCAAAAAGACTTCCGGCATTTCTATGCTGCGGTGCAAAGCATGAGCAATCTGCCTTCGGTGGAACGCCATGAGCGCCTTCATCAACTGGCGCGGCTCGCGCCGCCTCCCGCCGAAACCACCCTCGCCGAGAAACGCAGCGAGTCCCTCGGCGCACAGTAATGTTGCGTCGCAGCAGAAAAAGCTGCGCGAACAGACATTCCAAATTATCAAAAGCGCTTGCATACTGGACTGCCTGCCGATAGCATCTTAATTTGCAGATAGCACGAGCGTTCGTTTATTTGGCGAATGGCGCGATCACAACGATAATTCGAGACACGAGGCACAGATGGATAAAATTTGGCTGAAGTCCTACCCCCCTGGCGTTCCAGCGGAGATCGACACTAACCAATACCGCTCGCTGGTTCATCTGCTGGAGGAATCGTTCCAGAAATATGCAGACCGCAATGCCTTCGTCTGCATGGACAAATTCCTCACCTACGGCGAGCTGGATACCTATTCGAAGCGTATCGGGGCCTGGCTGCAAAGCCGCGGCATGAAGCCGGGCGCGCGCGTGGCCGTGATGATGCCGAACGTGCTGCAGTACCCGGTGGCGATTGCGGCGATCCTGCGCGCGGGCTACACCGTGGTCAATGTGAATCCGCTGTACACGCCGCGCGAACTGGAACACCAGCTGGTGGACTCCGGCGCGGAAGCCATCATCATTCTCGAAAACTTTGCCACCACGCTGGAGCAGGTGCTGCCGCGCACGCCGGTCAGGCACATCATCGTGGCCAGCATGGGCGAGATGCTGGGCGGCGCCAAGGGCATCATCGTCAACCTGGTGGTGCGCCATGTGAAGAAGATGGTGCCGGCCTACTCGTTGCCGAATGCCGTGCGTTTCAAGGAGGCGCTGGGCCATGCTGCCGGCATGAAGCTCACGCCGGTGGAACTGAAGCATGACGACGTGGCCTTCCTGCAGTACACGGGCGGCACTACTGGCGTCTCGAAAGGCGCCACGCTCACGCACAAGAACATCATCGCCAACCTGCTGCAGTCGGAAGCCTGGGCGATTCCGGGGCTCGGCGCCGTGGAAGGGCAGATCTCCATCGTCTGCGCGCTGCCGCTGTATCACATCTTCGCGCTGACGGCCTGCGCGATGTGGGGCATGCGGGTGGGCGCGCTGAATATCCTGATCCCGAATCCGCGCGATATCAGCGGCTTTATCCGCGAGCTGGGCAAGTACAAGTTCAATATGCTGCCTGCCGTGAACACGCTGTATAACGCGCTGGTGAACCATCCGGACTTCGCCCACCTCGACTTCTCGCAGCTGAAGATCTGCAATGGCGGCGGCATGGCCGTCCAGCAGGCTGTGAACGACAAGTGGCTGAAGGCGACCGGCGTGGCGATTATCGAGGGCTATGGGCTGTCCGAGACCTCGCCGGTGGCCACCTGCAACCGCGCCGACAACAAGGGCTTCACCGGCACCATCGGCCTGCCGGTGCCGTCGACCGATATCGCCATCCTCGATGACGAAGGCAAGGAAGTGGAACTGGGCCAGCCGGGCGAGATCGCGATCCGCGGCCCGCAGGTGATGGCGGGCTATTGGAACCGCCCGGACGAAACGGCCAAGGTCATGACGGCCGACGGCTACTTCAAGTCGGGCGATGTGGGCGTGATGGATGCCGCAGGCTTCGTGAAGATTGTGGACCGCAAGAAGGATATGATTCTGGTATCCGGCTTCAACGTCTATCCGAACGAACTGGAAGCGGTGATTGCCGCGCATCCGGGCGTGCTGGAATGCGCCTGCATCGGCGTGCCGGACGAGCACTCCGGCGAGGCGGTAAAGGTCTTCGTCGTGCGCAAGGACCCGAACCTGACGCAGGATGTGCTGATGGCCTACTGCAAAGAGAACCTGACTGGCTACAAGAAGCCGAAATATATCGAGTTCCGCGACGAACTCCCGAAAACGAATGTGGGCAAGATCCTGCGCCGCGTATTGCGCGACGAGATCAAGCCGGACGACAAGAAGGCCGCATAAACCGCGCGGCCGCCAGGCAAGCCGCCTGCCGGTCAGGCGGCTTTTTTTGCGTGGCATTGATATGAAAGACGAGGCAAGAAGATGGAAAAAATCTGGTTGAAATCCTATCCCGAAGGCGTTCCCGCGGAGATCGACAGCACGCAGTACCGCTCCGTAACGCACCTGCTGGAGGAATCGTTCCGGAAGTACGCCGACAAGAAGGCCTACGTCTGCATGGACAAGTTCCTCACTTTCGGTGAAGTCGACCAGATGTCGCAGAAGTTCGGCGCCTGGCTGCAGGGCAAGGGGCTGCAGCAGGGCGCGCGCGTGGCCATCATGCTGCCGAACGTGCTGCAGTATCCGGTGGCGATGGCGGGCGTGCTGCGCGCAGGCTACACGGTGGTGAACGTGAATCCGCTGTACACGCCGCGCGAGCTGGAACACCAGCTGAAGGACTCCGGCGCCGAAGCCATTATCGTGCTGGAGAACTTCGCACATACGGTGCAGGAAGTGGTCGCCAACACGCCGGTCAAGCACCTGATTGTGGCCACCATGGGCGACCTGCTGGGCACCCTCAAGGGCGCCATCGTCAACCTCGTGGTGCGCAAGGTGAAGAAGATGGTGCCGGCCTTCTCGCTGCCTGGTTCGGTATCCTTCAAGCAGGTGCTGGCCGAAGGCGGCCGCCTCACGCTGAACCCCGTGAAGCTGAATCACGACGATATCGCCTTCCTGCAGTACACGGGCGGCACCACCGGTGTCTCCAAGGGCGCGGTGCTGCTGCACAAGAACGTGATCGCCAATGTGCTGCAGAACGAAGCCTGGCTGCATATGGCGCCGCAGGAGGAGCAGGTGGTGTTCGTGTGCGCGCTGCCGCTGTACCACATCTATTCGCTGACCATCAGCGCTTTCATGGGCATGCGCCTGGGCGGCCTGAATGTGCTGATTCCGAATCCGCGCGATATTCCGGGCTTCATCAAGGAGCTGGCGAAGTACCGCGTAACCGTGTTCCCGGCGGTGAACACGCTGTATAACGCGCTGCTGAACAATCCTGAATTCGCCAAGCTGGACTTCTCCAGCTACAAGGTCTGCAACGGCGGCGGCATGGCCGTGCAGCAGGCGGTGGCGGACAAGTGGCTGAAGATTACCGGCACGCCGATCATCGAAGGCTACGGCTTGTCCGAAACCTCGCCGGTGGCCACGGCGAACCGCGTGGATATCCGCGAGTTCACCGGCACCATCGGCCTGCCGATTCCATCGACCGAAGTGCGCATCCTGGACGACGACGGCAATGAAGTGCCGCTCGGCACTGCCGGTGAAATCGCCATCCGCGGCCCGCAGGTGATGGCGGGTTACTGGAACCGTCCGGAAGAAACCGCGAAGTCGATGACGCCGGATGGCTTTTTCAAGACCGGCGACGTGGGCATCATGGACGAACGCGGCTACACGAAGATTGTGGACCGCAAGAAGGACATGATCATCGTATCCGGCTTCAATGTGTATCCGAACGAAGTGGAAGGCGTGGTGGCCGGCCATCCAGGCGTACTGGAAGTGGCCTGCATCGGCGTGCCGGACAAGAACTCCGGCGAGGCCGTGAAGCTGTTCGTGGTGCGCAAGGACCCGAACCTCACCGCCGAGCAGCTGATGGACTTCTGCAAGCACGAGCTTACGGCCTACAAGAAGCCCAAGTACATCGAGTTCCGCGACGACCTGCCGAAGACCAATGTCGGCAAGATTCTGCGCCGCCAGCTGCGCGACGAGAAGCAGGGCGCCTGATCAGCCCCCGGCCAGTCCCGGCCGTCCCGATCTCACATCGAAGGAGGCCAGCGTGCGTATGCCGCTGGCCTTTTCCCTTACATTGTCCAGTCCCTGGAACAGGGCCGTGGTCCGTTCCGGGCGCACATCCAGCAGCATGAAGCCGCGTTTATCGCTGCGGCCGTACTTGATGTGGGGGTTCATCTTCACATACTCCTCGGTGCGCGCCTGCGGGCGCGAACCGGAAGTGATGGAAGTGCCGCAGAATTCGGTGGCGATGACGGGGTTGCTGCGCGACTGCTGCACGGTAGGGCGCTGGCTCAGCTCCGCCGCATAGAAGGTATGCACGTCGCCGGACAGCACCAGCGGATTGGAGGCACGGCTGCTGCGCAAGGCATCCAGCAGGCGCTGGCGCGCAGCCGGATAGCCGTCCCAGCCATCGGTCCAGAAACGGCCATCGCCGGCCTGATGGATCGGCACCTGCGAGGACTGCGCCATCAGCGTTTGCTGCGCCAGGATATTCCAGCGGGCGCGCGAACCTTCCAGCCCTTCTTTCAGCCAGCGCTCCTGCGGCATGCCGAGCATGGTGCGGCGCTGGTCCGCCAGCACGGCGCAGGCATTCCGGTAGACGGAGGAAGAACCGCCACGGCCCGGCCGCGGACAGGCCTGCGGTGAGCGGTACTGGCGGTTATCCAGCACATGGAAGCGTGCCAGCCTGCCCCAGTCGTAGCGTTCGTAGATGCGCGCGTCGGCAAAGCCGCTGGCTTGGGCCAGCCGCACCGGCTGGTGTTCATACCAGGCCTGGTAGGCGGCTGCACGCCGTTCGGGGAAGCTGCCCGACAGCAGTTCGTCGCGCAGGCCCCCGTAGTCGTTGGCGACTTCGTGATCGTCCCACGTCAATATCCAGGGCGCGGCGTGGTGCGAGGCCTGCAGGTCGGGATCGGTCTTGTAGTGCGCATAGCGGGCGCGGTACTCGGCCAGCGTGAAGCTCTCGTTGCGGCGCACTGCACGCGCGGGGTGTTCAAGGCTATAGGCGCCCCATTCGTAGATATAGTCGCCGAGGAAGGCTACCAGGTCCGGCGTGGCAGCGGCTATATGGCGGTGCGCCGCGTAGTAGCCGAATTCCCAGTGCTGGCAGGACGCCACGGCCAGCTTGAGCGCATCCGGCATTTCGCCCGGCGCGGGCGCCGTGCGCGTGCGGCCCACGGGGCTCACCGCATCGTCCAGCATGAAGCGGTACCAGTACCAGCGCCCGGCCTTCAGCCCTTTCACATCGATATGAAGGCTGTGCGCGAGCGCCGGCAGGGCCGCAGCCGAACCTTGCGCGGCAATGCGGCGGAAAGCTTCGTCCTCGGCCAGCTCCCACCGTACATTGAAAGCCGCCTGCGGCATTGCCGCCGCGTTCAGGGGATCATAGAGGATGCGCGTCCACAGCACCACCGAATCGGGCAGCGGCGAACCGGAAGCAACGCCAAGGCTGAAGGGATAGCGGCCATTGCCCGGCGGCGCGGCGCGCACGGGCAGCACCAGGCCGGAACTCAGCGCGGCAAGCAGCAGGCTGCGGCGCTGCATGTATCTACAGGTTGGGGCGGAAAGGGCTCATGCAGCGATTGTCGGCCGATCAGGTGTGCAGCAGCGATTCGATAGGCGGCACAGGGCGTGGCTTGCGGTCGGGGCCAGTGGCCACATAGGTCAGTGTGGCTTCGGTGACTTTCACAATATCGGCCTGCAGGCGGTTGCGCTCTGCATAAACTTCCACCTGCACGGTGATGGACGTATTGCCGACCTTGACGATGTCGGCGTAGAAGGACAGCAGGTCGCCCACGAAGACCGGATTCTTGAACACAAAGGAATTCACCGCGATGGTGGCAACGCGGCCATTGGCGCGGCGCGTGGCAGGCAGCGAACCGGCGATGTCCACCTGCGACATGATCCAGCCGCCGAAGACGTCGCCGTACACATTGGCGTCCGCCGGGGCGGGCATCACGCGCAGCTCCGGCATTTTTCCGGGCGGCAGGCCGGTGTTGGCGTTAGCAATGGGCGTGTTGTCGGGCGTGGTCATCATGAAATCTCTTGAAGGGCTACAATGGGGCAAATTGTAACTGCTATCCCGACTCCATGCGCCGCTCTGCCTACTCAGCCGCCCCGCCAGACCAGGCGCCGGGCGGTGGCGATATCGCCACCCTGAAAACCCTGCTGCCCTATCTGTGGGTGTATAAATGGCGCGTGATCGCCGCCATGCTGGCGCTGGTGGGCGCCAAGATGGCCAATGTCGGCGTGCCGGTGGTGCTCAAGCACCTGGTCGATGACATGACCATCAGCCCCGGCGACCCGCGCATGGTACTGGTGCTGCCAGTGGCCATGCTGGTCGCCTACGGCGCGCTGCGGCTGTCCACCACGGTGTTCACCGAGCTGCGCGAATTCCTGTTTGCGCGCGTCACGCAGCGCGCGGTTCGCACCATCGCGCTGAAAGTGTTCCGCCACCTGCATTCGCTGTCCCTGCGCTTCCACCTGAACCGCCAGACCGGCGGCATGACGCGCGATATCGAGCGCGGCACCCGCGGCGTGGGCTCGCTGATCTCCTATACGCTGTTCAATATCCTCCCTACGCTGGTCGAAATTACGCTGGTGCTGGGCTATCTGGTAACGCACTACGACATCTGGTTCTCCGTCATCACCTTTTCGGCACTGGTGCTGTACATCACCTTCACCGTGGTGGTAACGAACTGGCGCACGCACTTCCGCCGCACCATGAACGACCTCGATTCGAAGGCCAACACCAAGGCCATCGATTCGCTGCTCAACTACGAGACGGTGAAATACTTCGGCAACGAGGAGTACGAGGCAAAGCGCTACGACGAAGGCCTGCAGCGGTTCGAAAACGCAGCCGTGAAGTCGCAAACCTCGCTGTCGCTGCTCAACACCGGCCAGTCGGCCATCATCGCCACGGCTGTAACGCTGATCCTGTGGCGCGCTGCGCAGGGCGTGATTGATGGCTCCATGACGCTGGGCGACCTGGTGCTGGTAAATGCCTTCATGATCCAGCTATACATCCCGCTGAACTTCCTCGGTGTGATCTATCGCGAAATCAAGCAAAGCCTGGCCGATATGGAGCGCCTGTTCTCGCTGCTGGACCAGAACCGCGAAGTGGCCGATGCGCCGGATGCACGTCCGCTGCTCACGCATGGCGCGCAGGTAAAGTTCTCGCATGTGGATTTCAGCTACGAGTCCAAGCGCCAGATCCTGTTCGATGTGGACTTCACGATTGCCGCCGGCACTACCACGGCCGTGGTGGGGCACAGCGGCTCCGGCAAGTCCACGCTGTCACGCCTGCTGTTCCGCTTCTACGAGGTGAACGGCGGCAGCATCACCATCGACGGCCAGGACCTGCGCTCCATCACGCAGGATTCGCTGCGCCACGCAATTGGCATCGTGCCGCAGGATACGGTGCTGTTCAACGACACCATCGAATACAACATCGCCTACGGCAAGCCGGGCGCCACCAAGGAGGAGATTGTGGCAGCTGCGCGCGCAGCCTCGATCCATGATTTCATCGAGAGCCTGCCGGACGGCTACCAGTCGATGGTAGGGGAGCGCGGACTGAAACTGTCAGGTGGTGAGAAGCAGCGGGTGGCGATTGCCCGCACCTTGCTGAAGAATCCCGCGATCCTGATTTTTGACGAGGCCACGTCGGCGCTGGATTCGAAATCCGAGCAGGCGATCCAGGCGCAGTTGAAAGAGATTGCACGCGACCGCACGACGATGGTGATCGCGCACCGGCTCTCGACCGTGGCGGACGCGCACCAGATCCTGGTGCTGGACCACGGCCGCATCGTGGAACGCGGCACCCATCAGGATCTGCTGGCGGCGCATGGGCTTTATGCGCAAATGTGGGAGCGCCAGCAAGCGCGCCGGGAAGATAATGTCGTGGATGAGGCAGCATAACTGCGCCCCGACTATCGTTAGGATAGTTGGCTTAATCAGGATTAATACCTGGCAATAATGATGAGTGGAATGGTAAAGTTTGCGCTACTTTACATGGGATTGAAATGTCCTCCTTGCACTCAAATACTCTGCGATATTGGCTTGAGGTAGAAGCGTTAACTTATCCCGAAATACCGAAGCCTGGCAGGCGCCCATCTTATATTCTCGGCTATGGCGAAGCTATGCCGTGGCAACCCCCATGCCAGCCTGACACGCATAAGTATTTTGTTTATTTCGGCCTTGTGCAGAAAAACGTGCTCGAGGCCGAACTGTACGATCTGTTCAAAACGCGGGCGGAAGCAAACCCCGGTGGTACGCAAGAGCGGAAGAAGACGGGAAAAACTTTTTTATGTGCCATCGAGGTGAACGGGTATGGCGTGCCAATTGCCGCCACACTTCAGTTAGCAGCGTATGCGGTTGCATTCGCTCAGAAAAAAGGTACACGCGACATTAGCCATGCCGGTGTGCTGGCGCGCCTGCAGGACAAGATCAGAAACATCGAATCGGACGCTACTTCCAGGCTGGCGGACTCAAAATGGTTCGAGGAAGTTATTGAGTTCCTGATGGACGAGCTGGATTGGCAACCGCGTGAGCTGATGGCCCGCGAACAGATCTGCGTGCATCGTGTCGCACTGCTTACAGGCACCGGTAAGCCTTTGCGCAAGCCGCCCGAATTGGAACCGATTAATTCTTTCTACCTGAGCGATCTTCAACTATTAAGTGCGAAAGCGGCTTCGGGAACTGTACCGAAGCAGGTCACTGCATATCTCGCTGGTGAGAGAAACGACAAGGCGCGGGTAATTCTCAGTCAGTTCGATGCTCTCAATAGCAAGTTGCAGGCTGATCAGTTTCCCTTGGGCCGGTGGCCCAGCAGATTCCCTTTGTTCCTGATGCAGCAGGTTGCGGTGAACACTGCGCTTGAAGAGCTGGCCGTTGAAGGGATATTCTCGGTAAACGGGCCGCCGGGAACAGGCAAGACAACGTTACTGATGGACGTTATAGCCGCCCGCATCGTTGATCGCGCGATGGTCCTGCTAACGTTTGAGAATCCAGAGCACGCCTTCAAAAAAAGCCCGGCCACAATAAGCTACCCCGCCAATAAGGCCGGAGAGATCCGCTCAGGTCCTTGCTTCTTTTTGGACGAACGGCTGCTCGATTGTGGCATCGTTGTGGCCAGCGCTAACAACAAGGCCGTCGAAAATATCACGCTCGACTTGCCCAACCTGGAAAAGGTCTTCCCTCATCCCTTGTCCTTGGACGGTGAGGATTTCGATTATTTCGCTTCAACGGCTGAAGCAATTCTTAATACGAAGGCGGATGCGAAGCCGCAAGCCGACTCCGCCGATGATGTACCGGAGCCCGGCGAGGCTGAAGTCGAGGATGTGGAAGGCGTTCGCTGCTGGGGACTGATTTCCGCGGCGTTGGGCAGTAAGAAGAATCGCAGCAGGGTGGCCAGCCAACTGGGAGCATTCAGCGAATTTGGTATTCAGAAGGCGCTGCAGCAGATTGAACCTTCCAGATTAAGTTGGCCCGAAGCCAAGGCGCGCTTCAAGTCTGCGGTTGACGGAGTTTTGGCTATCCGTCAGGCGATACGTGAATTCGACAGGCTGCTGGCCGCGTTGAAAGGTACGCGACAGCAGTTATTCCTTGCAGTTGCTGAATTGAGACGGCAGGAAGAAGAGCTCCAGGCAAGCACCGGCAGCCTTCATGAGGTGCTGGCCAATGTGGGCGATATTGAGGCAAGCCTGACGCGCAATCTCGCGGAACGAAAGCAATATAACGATGATTGGGCTTGGTGGCGCGTACTGTGGGCTCGTATATTCAATCCTGGCCTGCATGCCGAATTCACGGCGCGGCGGCAGGAGCTGCAGGACGAGTACGCGGAATTGAGGGAAAACCGATCTGAGCTGAAGCGTTCTGCCAGCGCACTGCAGGCAAGCGTGGATAAACTGTCAGGCGCAGTAGCGCGGATGCAAACAACAGTGTCTGCCCACGAAAAGGAGATAACGCAGACCGAAGGGCAGCTTTCCGGACTGGGCGCACAGCTGGGCAGTGCCGCTTTCGATCCTTCTGAATTCGCAGCGTGGCCGGTGGAGCGGCAACAGAAATTCCTCCCGCGCAGTAACGAGACATATCATCAGGCGCGCGCCGATGTCTTTGTCGCAGCGATGGCCTTGCATCAAGCATTCATGAAGCATGCCGGAAAACCTTTCGAAACGAATTTCCGCCTGGCCCTATCCATGTTGACAGGTGATGCCCACATCCAAAACCATCTTCCCGATATGTCGCGGCATCTGTGGAATACGTTCTTCCTGGTCGTTCCCGTCGTGTCCAGCACTTTCGCATCAGTTTCGCGCTGCTTCAGTCATGTGGGCGAGGGGGAAATCGGCCTTCTGCTGGTCGATGAAGCGGGGCAGGCTGTTCCCTCCCATGCGCTTGGGGCGATATGGCGATCGCGGCGGGCCCTGATCGTTGGCGATCCTTTGCAGGTAGAGCCAGTCATAAATATGGATGTGAAACTGGATTTTGAGATTATGAAGTACCACGGTGCGTCGGAAGAGCACCTGTTGACACGGCATTCGGCACAACACCTGGCAGACCGGGCAAATGGCTATGGAGCATACGTTACCCAATACGATGGTTCCAGGCTTTGGGTCGGCTCGCCTCTGCGCGTGCATCGCCGTTGCGCCGCACCGATGTTTGGCATCTCCAACGCAATCGCGTATAACGGCCAGATGGTATTCGGGCCAGAACCGGAAGAGGAACAGCGTGCCACGATTGAACGTCCGCTATTGGGTCCTTCGCGTTGGGTTGACATCGTTGCCGACGATTTTGAGGATCATTTTAGCCAGCAAGAAGGACGTGCTGCGCTTGAATTCGTTCTTGAATACCGCCGGCTAGGACTGTGCAACAAGAAGGATGGACTGCCAGACCTTTACGTGATCTCTCCATTCAAGTCGGTAGCAACGGATATGAAAGCATTGCTGCGTGAGCAAACGGAAAAATGGGCCGATGGCATCGATGAAGAAGTCGTCGGCGCGTGGCTGCAGTCACATGTGGGCACAGTGCATACCTTCCAGGGGAAGGAATGCGAGTCGGTGGTCTTCCTTTTGGGCGGAAAATCGCCGGGAGCGAGGAACTGGGCCGGCGCGAAGCCGAACATTATCAATGTTGCCGTGACACGGGCGAAACGCCGGTTGTATGTGGTGGGTAACAAGCAAGCATGGGCACAGACCACCTTTGGCGCCGTACTGGCCGCACGAGTTTAAGCAAGGGACAGGTAAGACAAAGGCTCCCGAGGGAGCCTTTGTCTTAGGTCAGCGGCGCTTCCGCGGGCTCTTTCTGCCCCGGCGTTGTGAGTTCGCCCTCCCACTTCGCCACCACGGCGGTAGCGATGCCGTTGCCGATCACGTTGGTGGCCGAACGTGCCATGTCGAGGAAGTGGTCGATGCCCAGCAGCAGAACCAGGCCTGCCTCGGGGATATTGAACTGCGACAGCGTTGCAGCAATCACCACCAGCGAGGCGCGCGGCACGCCGGCCATGCCCTTGGAGGTCAGCATCAGCACGGCCATCATCGTCATCTGGGTGCCCAGCGACATCTCGATGCCGTAAGCCTGCGCGATGAACACGGCGGCGAAGGTGCAATACATCATCGATCCGTCGAGGTTGAAGGAATAACCGATCGGCAGCACGAAGGCGGCAATACGGTTACGCACGCCGAAGCGCTCCAGGCCTTCCAGCGTTTTCGGGAATGCCGCTTCGCTCGATGCGGTGGAGAAGGCCAGCAGCGATGGGCCGCGCAGTTCCTTGATCAGCGCCATCACGCGGCGGCCGAGGAAGAGGAAGCCCACGCCGATCAGCAGGGCCCACAGCAGCGCGATACCGAAGTAGAACTCGGCCATGAACACGCCGTAAGTGGACAGCACACCGAGGCCGCTTTTCGCGATGGTGCCCGACACCGCCGCAAACACGGCGAACGGCGCGAACTTCATTACGTAGCCGGTCACTTTCAGCATCACGTGGGCCACGCCGTCGATCGCCTCGATCATCGGTTCGGCCTTCTTGCCGACGGCTGCAGCGCCCAGGCCGAAGAACAGCGAGAACACCACGATCTGCAGGATCTCGTTCTTCGCCATGCCGTCCACAATGGAAGACGGGATCAGGTGGGTAACGAAGTCTTTCAGCGTCAGGCTGCTGGTGGCGAGGCCGGAAGCGGCTGCGGTGGTGGGCAGGTGGCCCAGCAGCGCATCGCCCGGACGGAACAGGTTCACCAGCACCAGGCCCAGGGCCAGCGAGATCACGGAAGCGATGAAGAACCAGCCCAGCGTTTTGGCGCCCACGCGGCCCACGTCGCCGGCGTCGCCCATGCGGGCAATGCCAACCACCAGCGTGGAGAACACCAGCGGCGCGATGATCATCTTGATCAGGCGCAGGAACATCGTCGTGATCAGCGACATCGTGTCCGCATAACTGGCCGGGGTGGCCATCGAGGCGTTAATAAAGTAGCCTACGAGGATACCGAGGGCGAGACCAACCAGGATATAGGTGGTCAGGCGGTTTTTCTTTTCCATGTGCGGAGATCTCCAGATTGTGTTCCGTCGTGGTGCGGCGGGACCAAGTTTGCCGGTAGAATGTTGAATTATTAGGCAATTAACAGCAAGTTCCGCAGTATCCTTGCGGGAAAGGTGTACTGTCAAGCGAGTGTGGGGGCTCTTCCACATCGTGCTGCAGGCCAGATGTGGACAGATATGATCGAGATAAAAGACGTTAGCAAATGGTATGGGCAGTTCCAGGTACTGACAGATTGCAGCACCAGTGTCGCCCGCGGCGACGTGATGGTGATCTGCGGCCCTTCCGGCTCCGGCAAGTCCACACTAATCAAGACGGTTAACGGGCTCGAACCCTTCCAGAAGGGCGAAATCCTGGTCGACGGCACCTCGGTCGGCGCGAAGGGCACCAGCCTGAATGCGCTGCGTGCCCGCATCGGCATGGTGTTCCAGAATTTTGAACTGTTCCCCCATCTCTCCGTGCGCGAGAACCTGACCCTGGCGCAGGTGAAGGTGCTGGGCCGCAGCAAGGGGGAAGCTACGGAGCGCGGCCTCAAATACCTGGACCGCGTGGGCCTGCTGGCGCACCAGGACAAATTCCCGGTGCAGCTCTCCGGCGGCCAGCAGCAGCGTGTCGCCATCGCCCGCGCGCTGTCGATGGACCCCATCGCCATGCTGTTCGACGAACCGACTTCCGCCCTCGATCCCGAAATGATCAACGAAGTGCTGGATGTAATGGTCGGCCTGGCGCAGGAAGGCATGACGATGATGGTCGTGACCCACGAAATGGGCTTCGCCCGCAAAGTGGCCAATCGCGTGGTCTTCATGGACAAGGGCCACATCATCGAAGACTGCGCCAAAGACGAGTTCTTCGCCGCTCCCCGCTCCGAACGCGCCCGCGACTTCCTCGCACGCATCATTCACTAGTCGTAGTGTGACCACATGCGCAGCACGCGCACTGTGCGTTCCTCGGGGAAGATCTCGTATACCAGCCGATGATGGATGTTGATACGGCGTGAATAGGCCCCAGCCAGGTCGCCAACCAGCTTCTCGAATGGCGGCGGCCTTTGCAGAGGGTCCACAGCAAGAACATCCAGAAGCGACTGCGCCTTAGGTTTCAGCCCCGCCGCTGCGAGCTTCTTCGCGTCTTTCTCCGCCTGTCTCGTGAAGACGACGCGCCATTTCACCACTTGAGTTCCGCAACGCTGTCTTCAAGGGGTTCTGCCATGCCTTCACGGATGGATTCACGCATACCCGGAATCGACAGCAAATACAGTGTCTCCTGAATCGCCGCCCAGTCCTCAGCCGAAATGAGGACTACGTTATTGCGCTTCCCCGTAATGGTGAGCGGAGCGTGGCTCTCCGCCGCTTCATCAATCAGTTTGTAGAGATTTGCACGTGCTTCACTTGCTGAGATGCTGTTCATGGGGACCTCCTGTCATACTGAAACGTACGCTTTTGCGTACGATGCGTCAAGCGTGAAGAAGGTAAAATACCGGCATTCCTGATTTGTGAGCTGCCATGTCTACCTTCGAAGCCCCTTCCAGCCTGACCATCACCCGCCCGGACGACTGGCACCTGCACCTGCGCGACGGCGCCACCATGGCCAGCGTGCTGCCGCACAGCGCGCGCCAGTTCGGCCGCGCCATTGTGATGCCGAACCTGCGCCCGCCGGTCACCACCGTGGCGGCTGCCGCCGCCTACCGCGACCGTATCCTGGCCGCGCTGCCGCAGGGGATGAAGTTCGAGCCGCTGATGACGCTCTACCTCACCAATAACACCCAGCCGGACGAAATCGTGCGCGCCAGCGAAAGCGGCTTTGTGCACGCCGTCAAACTCTACCCGGCCGGCGCCACCACCAATTCGGACGCAGGCGTGACCGACCTGGCCAACTGCTACAAGGTGCTGGAAAAGATGCAGGAAGTGGGCATGCCCTTCCTGGTCCACGGCGAAGTAACGGACCAGGACATCGACCTGTTCGACCGCGAAGCCGTCTTCATCGAGCGCATCATGCGCCCGCTGCGCCGCGATTTCCCGGCGCTGAACATCGTCTTCGAGCACATCACCACCAAGGACGCCGCGCAATACGTGGCCGAGGCGGAAGGCCCGATCGCGGCCACCATCACGGCCCACCACCTGCTCTACAACCGCAACGAGATCTTCAAGGGCGGCATCCGTCCCCACTACTACTGCCTGCCGGTGCTGAAGCGCGAAGAGCACCGCCTGGCGCTGGTGACGGCCGCCACCAGCGGCGACGAACGCTTCTTCCTCGGCACGGACTCGGCGCCGCATGCACAGGGCATGAAGGAGCACACCTGCGGCTGCGCGGGCTGCTACACGGCGCTGCACGCCATGGAGCTGTATGCCGAAGCCTTCGAACGCGCGGGCGCGCTGGACAAGCTGGAAGCTTTCGCCAGCCTGAATGGCCCGGCCTTCTACGGCCTGGAACCGAACGAAGAAAAGATTACGCTCAAGCGTGAGCAATGGACGCTGCCGCAATCGCTGCCGTTTGGCGAAACCCAGCTGGTGCCGCTGAACGCCGGCGAAACCATCAACTGGAAGATGGTCTGAGGCGGGAGCGTGTTCGCCGGGATCGACTGGGGCCGTCCATGGTTTGACGCCGTGCGGTCCGCCGCGCTGCGCATGGACCTGAACGCGGCCAGCGTGATCGCCGATTTCAACCACGCCGCACAGTCGCTGGCGCTGCGCAACCACCGCGGCCTGCCGCTGCAATTCGTGCCGCAGGCCGACCTGCCGGAAGGTACGGCCTACGAAGAATTCATCGGCGCCGAAGGCAGGGTGCCCACGCGCGACAATCTGCATGACTTCTTCAATGGGCTGGTCTGGCTCACTTTCCCCCGCATCAAGCAGCAGCTGAACGCGCTTCAGGCCGCGCAGATCGCGCGCGACGGCGTAGGCAAGTCGCGCGGTCCGGCACGCGATGCCGCCACAATCTTCGACGAAAATGCCGCGCTGCTCGTGCTGCGCGATAATGCCGAAGGCGCCGCGCTGGAAGACGCGCTGCGCAGCCACCGCTGGAACGAAGCCTTTGTCGAACGCGCCGCCATGTTCGGCAAGGACGCGCAGGTCTGGCTGTTCGGCCACGCGCTGATGGAAAAGCTGGTCGCGCCCTACAAGGCCATCACGGCGCACACCCGTATCATGCGCGCGCCGGATAGCTGGTTCGATGGCGGCGAAGCGCAGCGCCGCGCCTGGATAGACGAGACGGTGGCCGCCACGCTGGCAAAAGAAGGACTGAGCAACGCAGGCTTCACGCCGCTGCCGGTGCTGGGCATTCCCGGCTGGTGGCCGCAGCAGGACAAGGAATTCTATGATGACGCCACCGTGTTCCGTCCCAAACGGAAACCGGCGGCCTGACACCGCAAGGCGGAGAAAGCGACACATACCATGAGCAAAGTCATTCGCTGGGGCATTCTGGGAACGGGCAAGATCGCCAAAGCGCTGGCGCTGGCGCTCAAGCAGGTGCCTGATGCAGAACTGGCGGCCGTTGCGTCGCGCAGCCTGGATAGCGCTACCGCTTTCGGCAAGGAGCACGGCGCGAAGCGCTGCCACGGCAGCTACCAGGCGCTGGCGGATGATCCGGAAGTGGACGTGGTCTACATCGCCACGCCGCACCCCATGCACCGCGAGAACGCCATTATGTGCCTGAACGGCGGCAAGGCGCTGCTGGTGGAGAAGGCCTTCACGGTCAACCGCCGCGAAGCGGAGGAAGTGTTCGCACTGGCGCGCGAGAAAAAGCTGTTCGTGATGGAAGCCATGTGGACCCGCTTCCAGCCGCTGGTGCAGGAAGTGCGCCGCATTATCGACAGCGGCGAAATCGGCAAGCCCTATAACGTGCAGGCCGATTTCGGCTTCGCGGCGGACGCAGGCCCCGAGCATCGCCTGTTCAATCCGGAACTGGGCGGCGGCTCGCTGCTGGACATCGGCATCTACCCGCTCTCGATTGCAGCCTATGTGCTGGGCGATGTGGAAGCCGTGCAGGCGCTGGGCGTGCTGGGGCCGACCGGGGTGGATGTGCAGGTCGCCTTCGCGCTGCGCCATGCGGGGGGCGGCATGTCCGCCTGCACCAGCAGCCTGCTGGCCAATACGCCGACCGAATTCACCATCTGCGGCGACAAGGGCTTTATCCGCCTTGGCGGCCGTTTCCACAGCACGGAAGACATCACGGTGGACCTGCGCAACGGCGTGCGGCGCAACTTGCACATTCCGCGCAATGGCGCGGGCTACAACTACGAAGTCATCGAAGTAAACCGCTGCCTGAATGAAGGGCTGCTGGAAAGCCCGGTCATGCCATGGGGGGAAACCGTGGCGCTGATGGGCGTCATGGATGAGATCCGCAGGCAGATCGGCGTAAGCTACAAGGCGGACCAGCAGCAATAAAAGCGGGCCTCAGCGCGCGGCAAACAGTTGCGCTACACTGAATGTTTTAATGCTAACGCTGACTGCCATGTTCACAGCCCAACGCGCCCCCGACCTCAAAACCGTCCTGCTGGCGACCGGCGTCATCCTGACACTGGCGATGGGCGTGCGCCATGGCTTCGGCTTCTGGCTGCAGCCGATTTCCCAGGCCAACGGCTGGTCGCGCGAAACCTATTCGCTGGCGCTGGCCTTGCAGAACCTGATGTGGGGCGCTTTCGGCCCCTTCGCCGGCATGGTGGCGGACCGTTTCGGCACCATGCGCGTGGTGCTGCTGGGCGCCTTCGCCTACATGGGTGGCCTGATCTGGATGGCGGTGGTCACGCAGCCGTCGCTGTTCATCATTGGTTCGGGGGTATTGATTGGCCTCGGCCTGGCATGCACCGCCTTCGGCGCGGTGAGCGGCATCATCGGCCGTGCAGCGCCGCCTGAGAGGCGCTCCTGGGCTTTCGGCATCTCGGGCGCTGCCAGCTCATTTGGCCAGTTCCTCATGATGCCTGTCGAGCAGCAGCTCATTTCCGGTGTCGGCTGGCAGAACGCCTTCTTCCTGCTGGCCGCCATCGTCGTGTTCCTGATGGTGCCGATGTCCTTCCGCCTGCGCGAACCGGCGGTGCAGAAGGCGGGCGGGCACCACCAGAGCATCCGCGAAGCGATGGGCGAAGCGGTGGGCAACCGCTCCTTCCTGCTGCTGGTGGCGGGCTACTTCGTGTGCGGCTTCCAGGTCGTGTTCATCGGCGTCCACCTGCCGGCCTACCTGAAGGACAAGGGCATTGCCGATCCCAAGGTGGCGGTGATGGCGCTGGCGCTGATTGGCCTGTTCAATATCTTCGGCTCCTATATGGCGGGCCAGCTGGGCGGCAAGCTGCCCAAGCGCTACCTGCTGTCCTTCATCTACTTCGCGCGCTCGGTGGTGATCGGCCTGTTCCTGCTTGCGCCGCTGTCGCCGCTGTCGGTCTACCTGTTTGCCGCCGTGATGGGCGTTCTGTGGCTGTCCACGGTGCCGCTTACGAACGGCATCATTGCGGGCGTATTTGGCTTGAGCCATATGTCGATGCTGGCGGGCGTGGTGTTCTTCTCGCACCAGATCGGCAGCTTCCTCGGCGTCTGGCTGGGCGGCTACGTGTTCGACCTCAAAGGCAGCTATGACCTGGTCTGGGGCATCGCCATCGCGCTCGGCATCTTCGCCGGCACCGCCAACCTGCCGGTGGACGAGCGTCCGCTGGTGCGGGAAAACCTGAAGGCGGCATGATGAAACGGCGCCTGCTCCGCGCCACCCTCTGGGTTGCCGGAGCGGCCGTGCTCGCGCTGGCCTTCCTCGCCTACCTGCAGCCCGAGTTCATGTTCGACCTCGCCAACCGCATCTACATGTGCTTTTAATTGGGGACAGACCCTAATTCAGTTGCAATGCTTGGTGGCGCGCCCACATCCCCAATCTCGCTAGACTTCCTCGACAGGGAGGATATGTGCGTTATTTCGATTTCAGTTCATTGCACGGTGTATTCAACACTTTGCTGGGTCTCGCGGTCTTCACATTAATCGGCGTTGGCATCCGCGTATTGATGATGCAAACCATCCAGCAGCGGCGTGAGCGCATGAACCGTCAGATCAACGAGCGCCTGCGCACCTTGATTGCAGCCTACAAGACCCTTGGCGGTTCTTTCACAGGCCAGCTGGCGGTCGATCCGGCCCATCTGCGCGAGCTGCGGGCGCAGGGCCAGGACATTGGTTCGGAGCGCGCGCGCCGCATTCGCGATGCGGTCGAGGCAGCGCTGGCCGATATCATCCTGCTGGGTACTGAGGAGCACTGCCGCCTTGCCGCCCAGGCCGCCAACGACATGGCCGCCGGGCGTCCGATCCATACGGCGGAACTGGTGATCTCGCTGCGAGACTTCATCCGCAAGGCGTTAGACCTCGGTCCCGTTCCGGAAGGCGTCAACATTCCCCTGCAGGGCCCGGCACGCGTGCAAGGCGGCGCCGGCCGCGGCAAGGCGGAAGGCGGCCGCGAGGGCGCGAAGGGCGGTGTTGGCAATGCGGCCGCTGGCGGCAGCGGCATCGGCGTGGGACTTGGCATGCACGCGGCGTCCCATCAGGAAAGCCCGGGCCAGGATGATATGCGGCAATGAACGGTCGACATACCATTACAATACCGGCTGAATAACCTGGCGATGTGGACACAGAGGAATCAAGCATGAGTTACACCGTGGACGTGGTGAACGTGGCGATCGAACTGCTGATGGTGGTGGCGGAAAACCCCGGCCTGGGTGTGACCGAACTCTCCAAGCGTTCGGGTATCACCAAAGCCCGTACCTTCCGCTTGCTCAATACGCTTGAGGAAACCGGCCTGATCCGCCGTCAGGATCCGGCTGCCACCTACAGCCTGGGTTACCGTGCTTTGCTGGTTGGTGCGGCCGCCAGGGAGCAGGTGCAACTGTCCAAAGTGGCCGACGCCCTGCTTCCAGCCGTCGGCGCCGCCTGCGGCGAAAGCGTGCTGGTGCGCATCCGCGAAGCGACCGAAACTGTCTGCATTGCCTGGTGGGACGCGCCCAATACCGTAAGGGTGGAATCGCAGCTGGGCCGCTACCGCCCGCTGCATGCAGGCGCCTCCGGCAAGCTGCTGCTGGCCTATGCGCCGGAAGAAATCCAGGAGCAGGTGCTGGGCGCGGAACGCGAACGCTTTACCAGCAATACCATTACAGGCGCGAACCAGCTCAAGCAGTCGATCCAGAAAGTGCGCGAACAGGGCTACAGCATTTCCTATGCCGAGAAGGCCATCGACACCGTATCCGTGGCGACCCCGATCTTCGACGCCAGCGGCGCCGTGATCGCATCGCTGGCGACCACCGCGCCATCCAGCCGCGTTCCGGACGAGAAGCTGCAGGTGTTGATCACGGCCTTGCAGCAAGGCGCACGGCAGTTCTCACAGGAACTCGGCTACACCGGCGGCTGAGCACGCCGGAATTTCTCTCCGCGCCGCGCCCGCGTCGCATTTTTCCTACAGTCCATAAGCACCGCGCGTACCGCGCGACGGTGCCACTTTCCCTATGAAAGCCGGTATGCCGGCGGCACCGACTCGCCCCAGCGAAGCCCAGCCATGTAGCAAATTTCTTGACGCGTATCATTCAATGAGATACTGTAACACACAGTGAAACAACAAATCTTCTCAGGGGACACAGATGTCGAAGTGGTTCAGGTGCTGCTTGATGTTGGTGCTGCTGGCGGTAGCGGTCGGTACCGCCGCGCAGGAGTTGCGCATCGGCTTCAAGGCTGAAGTCACGTCAGCCGACCCCCACGTGCTGAACGGCCAGAACCGGAACGTCTGGCTGCATGTGTACGAAGCGCTTGCCATCCATGACAGCCAGCTGCGGCCGGTGCCCGGCCTGGCGCTGAGCTGGCGCACCGTCGACCCCACTACCTGGGAGTTCGTGCTGCGTCCCAACGTGCACTTCCACAACGGCGAACTGATGACGGCCGCAGACGTGGAGTATTCGATTCGCCGCGCCATGGCCGTGAAGGGCGCACGCACATTCCGCACCTACCTGAAGGGCATCACGTCCGTCACCGCCACCGGTCCGATGACGGTCCAGGTCAAGACCAGTACGCCCAACCCCACGGTGCCCGATAACCTGGGACTGATCGCCATCCTGCCGAAATCGCTGGGTGCGGCCAGCGAAGAGACGTTCGCCAACGGCCGCAGCGCCATCGGCACCGGCCCTTACAGGTTCGGCAGCTGGACCCATGGCCAGCGGGTGATCCTGGCACGCAACGATGGCTACTGGGGCGAGAAGGAGCCATGGGCCAAGGTCAGTTTCGAATTCATTCCGCGCGAACCGGCGCGCGCCTCGGCCTTGTTATCCGGCTCGGTGGACCTGATCGACGGCGCCACCGCCAACCTGGCCTACTCGCTGACCCGGTCGCAGAAGGTCGAACTGAGCTCGGTCACCTCCTACATGCTGAACTATCTCGGGCTGGACCAGTTCCGCGCGGTGTCGCCCTATATCCGCGACAACCAGGGCCGGCCGATGCCCGCCAATCCGCTGCGCGACTTGCGCGTGCGCCGGGCCATGATGCTGGCCGTGAACCGGGAAGCCATCGTGCAATACCTGATGAAAAGCGATGCCACTGCCTCGCGCCAGATTGTGCCGACCGGCTTTGTCGGCTACGACGCAGGCCTGCAGCTGCCGCGTCATGACGAAGCTGCGGCGCGGGCGCTGCTGGCGCAGGCAGGTTACGCCGATGGTTTCCGCATCACGCTGCATTGCCCGAACAACCGCTACATCAACGATGCCCGCATGTGTGAAGCGCTGGCGCAGCAGATGGCCCGTATCGGCATCAAGGTAGAGCTGGCGGCAATGCCTTTTGCGGTATTCCAGACCCGCCTGGTGGGTACTGCCGGCGCCTCCGACTTCAGCATGTTCTTGATCGGCTACGGTTCCGTCACCGGCGATGCGATGACTGGCCTGGTGTCCGTGATCCGCAGCCGCGATACCAGGGCAGGCCTCGGCGCCAATAACTATGGCGGCTACAGCAATCCGGGGGTCGACCGGCTGATCGACGAGGCGGCGCGTACCTTTGACCTGCCGCAGCGCGAGGCGCGGCTGGCACAGGCTGCAAGGCTGGCCATTCAGGACGGGGCCATCATCCCGCTGGTTCACCTCAACGCTACCTGGGCCATGCGCAAAGGCCTGGCGATTACGCCGCGCGCCGACGGTTTCACCATGGCCACCGCAGTGCGCGCCGTGCCTGCTCACTGATTTTTTATATGACTGCTCCTACCTATACCCTGCTGTCCAACGTCATGGTTCCCATGCGCGACGGCGTGCTGCTGGCGACCGACATTTATATGCCCGCCGGCCGCGGCGATGCCGCACTGCCCGTGATCCTTGAGCGCACGCCCTATGGCAAGCACCTGCCCAGCCGCAGCGAATGCAATGCGCGGGATCCGAAGCCGAAAAGCCGCGCCGAGGTGGCTGCCTACTTCACCCGCCACGGCTATATTGTGATCTACCAGGATTGCCGCGGGCGCTACCAGTCGCAAGGCAGCTTCGTGAAATACACCAGCGACGGCGAGGACGGCTACGACACCTGCGCGTGGATCGTGGCGCAGCCATGGTGCAATGGACGTATCGGCACCAAGGGCCTGTCGTACGCGGCGCACACACAGGTTGCGCTGGCCAGCCTCAATGCGCCGGGCGTGGTGGCCATGTTCGTGGACTCAGGCGGATTCTCCAACGCCTACCAGGGCGGCATCCGCCAGGGCGGCGCCTTCGAACTGAAACAGGCCACGTGGGCCTTGCGCCAGGGACTGGAAAGCCAGGAAGTGCAGGACGATCCCGCTACGCTGGAAGCCCTGAGCGCGGTCGATATCCGCGACTGGTTTGGCCGTCTCTCGGAGTGGCAGCCCGGCCATTCTCCGCTGGCGCTGGTGCCCGAATATGAAGCCTTCATGTTCGAACAGTGGCGCCACGGCAGCTTCGACGCGTACTGGATGCAGCCCGGCCTGTACGCCGAAGGCTATTACAAGCAGTTCAGCGAGGCGGCGATGGTGCATATGTCGTCCTGGTACGACCCGTACCCGCGCACGGCGGCGGCCAACTACGTCGGCCTGTCCGCGGAAAAGCGCGGGCCGGTGCACCTGATCCTCGGCCCATGGACCCACGGCAATCGTTCCCTGAGCTATGCGGGGGACGTCGATTTCGGCCCGCAGGCCAAGCTCGACGGCCAGCTGGCGGAAGACTTCCTGGCCCTGCGCCTGCGCTGGTTCGACCGTTGGCTGAAAAATGATGCCGGCGCCGATCACGGCCTGGCGCCGGTGATGCTGTTCGTGATGGGGGGCGGCAGCGGCAAACGCAATGCCGATGGCCGCCTGGATCACGGCGGCCGGTGGCGGCGCGAAGCAGCGTGGCCGCTACCGGATGCCCAAGCCTGTGCATTCTACCTGCATGCCGACGGCAGCCTGGCGCGCCACAAGCCGCAGCAGGACGGCGCCGAACGGGCCTGGCGCTACGACCCGCGCATGCCGGTGCCGACCGTCGGCGGCGCCGTAACCTCGGGCGAGCCACTGATGGTTGGCGGCGCCTTTGACCAGCGCGAAGGGCCGCAGGTGTTCGGCGCCCGGCCGCCATACCGCGCGCTGGCCGAGCGCGACGACGTGCTGGTGTTCCAGAGCGCGGCACTGGAGCAGGATGTTGAAGTGACCGGCGATATCGTGGCTCACCTGTGGGTGTCGTCGGATTGTCCGGACACTGACTTTACCTTCAAGCTGATCGATGTGTACCCGCCGAGCGCGGACTATCCGGACGGGTATGCGATGAACCTGTGTGACGGCATCCTGCGCGCGCGCTACCGCGATTCCTGGTCGGAACCTTCGCTGATGGAACCCGGCCATGTCTATGCGCTGCGCATCGAGGCCTTCCCGACCAGTAACCTGTTCCGGCGGGGGCATCGCATCCGCATCGATATTTCGAGCAGCAATTTCCCGCACTTCGACACCAATCCCAATACCGGCAATGCGGAAGGCTGGCCGGGCCCGGTGCGGGTGGCCACCAACCGCGTGTACCTCGACCGCGCGCGGCCCTCGCACGTGGTGCTGCCGGTGATCCCCCCGCGCGCCCAAGAAGGAGGCGGCCATGCTTGAAATGCTGCTCAAACGCGTGGCCCAAAGCCTCGCTGTCCTGCTGCTGATGTCCTGCATCGCCTTCGCCGGCATCAACCTGGTGGGCGACCCGGTCCACCTGCTGGTGCCGCCCAACGCCACCCCGGATGAAATTGCCCGCGCCTCGAAAGCGCTCGGGCTGGACCTGCCGGTCTACGAGCAGTACGGCCGCTTCCTGCGCAACGCGCTGCACGGGGACCTCGGACATTCCTTCGTCTTCAACAGGCCGGCCATCGACCTGATCTTCGAGCGCATGCCGGCCACCTTCGAGCTGGCCACCAGCGCCCTGCTGCTGGCATTGCTGATCGGCGTGCCGGCCGGCATGTGGATCGGCCTGCGCCCCGGCAGCAGGGCGCACAGGCTGGCCATGGGCATTTCGGTACTGGGCGTCACCGTGCCCTCGTTCTGGATCGGCCTGATTCTCATCCTCGTGTTCTCGGTCACCCTGGGCTGGTTCCCGTCCGGCGGGCGCGGACCGACGGTTGAAGTGCTGGGGATGCAGCTCAGCTTCCTGACCATGGAGGGCCTGTCCTATCTCGTGCTGCCGGCGCTCACGCTGGCCCTGCACCATGTGGCGCTCGGCCTGCGGATGGCGGAGGCGGGCACGCGCGAAGTCGCCATGCAGGAATACGTCAAGTTCGCGCGTGCCAAGGGGGTGGGCCCGGCGCGCCTGATGCTGCGCCATATCGCACCCAATGTAATGATCCCCATCGTCACCTTCATGGGCATCGAATTCGGCCATCTTGTGGCTTACTCGCTGATCACGGAAACCATTTTTGCCTGGCCCGGCATGGGCAAGCTGATTATCGACTCGGTATTGCAGCTGGACCGCCCGGTCGTGGTGGCATACCTGATGGTGGTGCTGGTGCTCTATGTACTGATCAACCTGATCGTGGACATCCTGTACCTGGTGCTGGATCCGCGTCTGCGCAGCAGTTCCGTGTGAGCCATGCGATGAACGACATGATCCAGAAACCAAAGATGAACCACACCATCCAGACCCAGGCGCCGTGGCGCAGCCTGCTGATCCGCTTCTTCCGCAGCCCCGCTGCCTGCGCCGCCGTGCTGTTGCTGGTGCTGCTGTGCGTGGCCGCAGCCGCCGCGCCGTGGCTGGCGCCGCAGGATCCCTACGACCTGCGCCAGGTGACGATCGTGGAAAGTGAACGGGCGCCGGGTGCGCAGAGCGACGACGGCGCATTGACTTTCTTGCTCGGCACCGACGGCGCAGGCCGCGATGTGCTCAGCGCCATTCTCTACGGCCTGCGCGTGAGTATTGTGATCGGCGTCGCCAGTGCCGTGCTGGCGCTGCTGATCGGCACCTGTGTCGGCCTGGTGTCGGCGCATTTCGGCGGCAGGATCGATGCACTCCTGATGCGTATCGTGGACGTGCAACTGAGCCTGCCGACCATCCTGGTGGCGCTGGTGCTGCTGGCTGTGCTGGGGCAGGGCGCAGACAGGACCCTGCTGGCGCTGATCCTCGTGCAGTGGGCCGTGTTCGCGCGCAATGTGCGCGGCACCGCGCTGGTGGAGCGCAGCAAGGACTACGTGGAGGCGGCACGCGGGCAGGGGCTGCCGGTGCGCCGCATCCTGTTCCGCCACGTTCTGCCGAACTGCCTGGCGCCATTGATCGTCACCACCACCAACCAGATGGCATCGGCCATTACGCTGGAAGCGACCATGAGCTTCCTCGGCATCGGCCTGCCGCAGACCCAGCCCTCGCTTGGCCTGCTGATTTCCAATGGTTTCGACTATATGTTTTCCAACCGCTACTGGATCAGCGTCTTCCCCGGCATTGCGCTGGTGCTGCTGGTGGTATCGATCAGCATGGTCGGCGACCGCCTGCGCGTGATGCTGCAGCCGGATTCGGACGCTTGAGAGGGCACAAGGCATGGCTTTGATTGAAGTGAACAATCTGGTGACCGAGTTCCACACGCGGGCCGGGGTGGTACGCGCGCTGGACGAAGTCTCGTTCTCCATTGAGCGCGGCAGGGTGCTGGGCATTGTCGGCGAATCGGGATCCGGCAAATCGGTGACGGCGTTCTCGCTGATGAATCTGCTGGATGCCCCGGGGCGGATCGCCAGCGGCGAGATCCGCTTCCAGGGCGAAGACCTGCGGCAGGCCGATGCGCGGCGCTGGCGCCAGTTGCGCGGCGACCGCATCGCCATGGTGTTCCAGGATCCGATGATGTCGCTGAATCCTGTGGTGCGCGTCGGCGACCAGCTGGGCGAGACCATCGCCATTCACCGCAAGCTCCCCAGGGCGGAGATCGCGCGGCAGGTGGCGGACGCGCTGCGGCGGGTCGGCATTGCGGCGCCGGAAGAGCGTATGCGCGCCTGGCCGCACGAAATGTCGGGCGGCATGCGGCAACGTGTGGCCATTGCCAACGCCATCATCAACCAGCCGGACCTGGTCATCGCCGACGAGCCGACGACGGCGCTGGACGTGACCATCCAGGCGCAGATCCTGTATGAGATGAAGAAGCTTGCGCGCGAAGGCGGCACGGCCCTGATGTGGATCACCCACGACATCAGCCTGATCAAGGACCTGGCCGACGAGCTGTGCGTGATGTACGCCGGCCGCGTGGTGGAGCGGGGCCCTGCGGCCGAGGTGCTGGCCCATCCGCAGCATCCCTACACCCGCGGCCTGCTCGACTCGCTGCCGCATGCGGGGCAGCGCGGCAAGCGCCTTTATGCCATTCCGGGCGCGGCGCCGCCCCTGCTGGCGCTGCCGCCCGGCTGCGCCTTCGCGCCGCGCTGCGGCCGCGCCCAGGCCGCGTGTGCAGCGCCGCCGCCGGTGGTGCGCGCGGGCCAGCGCGAGCACCGCTGCTTTTTCCCTTTGATACCGGTAGGTGAGGCATGACGACGATGCTGGAAACACGAGAACTGAGCAAGAGCTTCAGTGCTGCGCCAGGCTTGCTGGCCCGCCTGCGCGGGCGCGCGCCGCAAACCGTGTATGCGGTCAACCGGGTGTCGCTCAGCATCGCGGAAGGCGAGGTACTGGGCCTGGTCGGCGAATCGGGCTGCGGCAAGTCGACCGTCGGCCGCATGGTGGCGGGACTGCTGCCCCCGACCAGCGGCAGCATGGAGCTGGCGGGCCGCGGCGTCGAACGGCCCGGTGTGGCACAGCACCGGCTGGTGCAGATGGTGTTCCAGAACCCCTATGCCTCGCTCAATCCGCGCCTGCGCATCGAGCAACTGGTGGGAGAAGCGGCCCTTTACCACGGCATCGTGGCGCCGGAGGATGGCCCGGACTTTGTGCGTTCACTGCTGTCCCAGGTCGGGCTGGACGCCAGCTACGCCGCGCGCTATCCACGCCAGTTTTCCGGCGGCCAGCGGCAGCGTATCGCCATTGCCCGCGCTCTGGCGCTCCGGCCGCGCCTCATCGTCTGTGACGAAGCAGTGTCGGCCCTGGACGTCTCGGTGCAGGCCCAGATCCTTAACCTGTTCATGGACCTGCGCGAAGCGCAGCAGCTGACTTACCTGTTCATCAGCCACAACCTGGCGGTGGTGGAACACATCGCGGACCGCGTGGCGGTCATGTACCTGGGCCAGATCGTGGAACTGGCCGATACCGCGGAACTGTTCGCGCGCCCCAACCATCCCTATACGCAGGCGCTGACCGCCGACGCGCCGCGCATGGATGGCCCGGCCATACAGCACCGGCCGATCCAGGGCGAGCTGCCAAGCCCCCTCAAGCGGCCCGGCGGCTGCGCTTTCCATCCGCGCTGTCCGCACGCGATGCCGCGCTGCGCCGAACAGGCGCCGGCCTTCATCGAGATCGCGCCGCGCCACTGGTCGGCCTGCCACCTGAACGAGGTGCGCGCCTGAAACGATTAACTCGCGCGGAGCGCTACGCGCGCTTGTAGATGTACGGCCGAACAAGCGGTCACGGTTGTTCCAGCAATTCGTACCCTGCAGCCTGGGGATCGGCGCCGGCAAGGCGCAATCAAAATTGAAGAGGTGAATAATGACTTTCAAGAGAAATTGGGTGTTGGAAGCGCTGGCGCTTGGCCTGCTGGCGCCACTCGGGGCAGCAGCCCAGACGGCAGCGGCCGCCGCGCCGGCCGCGCCGCAGGCCGAGGGGGAAACCCAGTCGGTGGTGGTGACCGGCTCCCGTATCCAGCGCCGCGATGCCGACGGGGTTGGCCCGATGCTGACCCTGACCAGGGACGACATGAAGTTCGCTGCCCCGACCTCGGTGGGCGACCTGCTGCAGGCGGTGCCGAGCGTTGGCGTCAGCCTCAACTCGAACGGCACCCAGGGCACATCGTACGGCGTCAGCTCAGTCAACCTGCGTTACCTGGGCAGCGCCGAAGGCAGCGGCAATCGGACTCTGGTGCTGGTGGATGGCCACCGCTGGGGCAATGCGGCCGGCGGCCGCGGCTTCCGCGACTTCGTCGACCTGAACACCATCCCGCTGGGGATTATCGACCGCATGGAAGTACTCAAGGACGGCGCTTCCGCCATCTACGGCGCCGACGCCATCGCGGGCGTGGTCAACATCTACACCAAGAAGCGCCTGGACGGTTTCGAGGCCGATCTCAGGGTGGGCCAGAGCAGCCGCGAGGATGCCGAGAACGTGAGCGGCTACCTGAACTGGGGCAAGCGCTTCGACAAGACCACGGTCTTCCTGTCCGCCAGCTTCAACGACACCAAGCCGATCGCCAACGCAGACCGCAGCATTACGCAGGTGGCGCTGGCGCCGCTCACGGCGCCTCCTACCAGCCCGCAAGGCCTGTATGTGCTGCCGGGTCTGTCGAACAATGCCTACTTCGGAACGCCGGCCGGCTTCGCCCAGAATGCTGCGAACGCGATCACGCGCAACCAGGGTGTGGGCGCTATCGGCGCCGGCGCAGCCGCCGACAACAGCTTCCACACCGCCACGCTGCCGGGTGACTACTACAACACGATGACGCAGGGCCTGCAAGCTTCCGGCCCGAGCAAGCGCGGTGGCATCTTCGGCCGCGTGAGCTACCAGCTGACGGAGCACACCACGGCCCGTATCGAAGCCCTGTACAGCGAGCGCAAATCGAGCCAGCTGTATGCCCCGTTCTCGCTTGATATCCGCGGCAGCAACGGCTTCCGCATTTCGAACGACCAGGCGTTCAACCCTTTCGGCACCGCGAACGGCGTACCGGCGGCGAATGCGCTCGCCTTCTCGGGATCTGCATTCCGCATCCAGCGGGTGCCGGTGGAGGTAGGAAACCGCCTGGTGCAGCAGGACGTGAAGCTGGGCCGTCTGCTGCTGGGCTTTGAAGGCAATGCAGGCGAATGGCGCTGGGACGCGACCGCGACTTACACCAAGTCGCGCGCGAACTTCGATTCCTACAACCAGATCAACCTCGATCACGTGTACAACGCGCTGGCGTCGCCGGCTGTCTGTGCGGCAGCAGCAGGCTGCACGCCTCTTAATATTTTTGGCACCATTACGCCGGAAATGGCGAACTACATCCGCTATAACGCCAAGGAACGCAACAGCACCGCGCAGACCGACGTCGCATTGAATGCCACGCGCACCCTGATGGAACTGCCGGCAGGCGACCTGGGCCTGGCCACCGGCTACGAATACCGCCGTGAAAGCGGCAGCGACTCGCCGGACGCATTCGCCGGCAGCATATCGACCGTGCTGCCGGCCGTGGGCGGCGTCGGCCAGTCGCCGACCACCAATCCGGGCCGCAGCCCGACCAACGGCAGCTATCACCTGCAGGAAGCGTATGCGGAACTGAGCGTGCCGTTGCTGTCCGAAAAACCGGCCGTGCATTACCTGGAGCTGGACGCGGCAGTCCGCTACTCGCACTACTCCACGGTAGGCGGCAAGGCCACGGGCAAGCTGGGCTTGCTGTACCGCCCGGTGAAATCGACCCTGATCCGCGGCACGTACTCGCAGGGCTTCCGTGCACCGTCGATCTCCGAGCTGTACCAGGGCCAGCGCCAGACCAACTTCCAGGCGGTCGATCCCTGCAATGGCGGCGGTGCGGGCCTGCCGGGCTGCGCCGGCATTCCGGCCACCTATAACCAGAGCCTTTACAACAGCGGCCTGATGCGCGGTGTGACGGCGGGGAATCCGAACCTGAATGCGGAGACCGCCGACACCTACAGCATCGGCCTGTCCTGGACTCCGTCCTCGATCGACGGCCTGAGCTTCGTGGCGGACAAGTTCCTCATCAAGATCAAGGACGCCATCGCAGCGCAGACCGGCACCCAGTTGTTGCAGGCCTGCGCCTTGTCCGGGCAGTTCTGCGACCTGGTGCAGCGCGGCGCGAGCGGCGAGGTGCTGCAGCTCACGCAGGCCGTGGTGAACCTTTCGCGGCTGGAGGTATCCGGTGTCGACGCCACGCTGCGCTATGTCTTCCCGGCGCTGAAAGGCAAGTTCGATACGTCGCTGGATATGTCCTACCTGGACCGCTACCGTTCCTTCGTGCCGCAGGCCGATGGCAGCGTAGCGGTGGACGACCGGGCCGGCAAGGGCGACCAGCCGCGTTCCACCTTCCCGCGTGTGAAGGCCCAGGCGGCTCTGCGCTATCTGGCATCTGCCTATTCGGCCGGCTGGAAAGCACGCTACATCGGCAGCACGAAGGACATCGCGAACAATGCGGTGAACGGCGGCGAAACGGCATCGGTGGTGTACCACGACCTGCAGTTCAACTACAACCTGCCGGGCGGGAAGACCTCGCTGGGCTTCGGCATCGACAACGTATTCGACAAGATGCCGCCTCCTTCCGCAGCTAACAACCCGATCAACTTCGATATGTACACCTACGATACGCGTGGCCGCTACTTCTACGCCAAGGTATCGACGAAGTTCTGATCAGACCTTCAGGAACTCTTCCCGGCCGCCGAGCCAGCGTTCGAGGTGCGCTTCGACGGTGGCTTTGCTGGCCGGGGTGGCGTCCTGCAGCAGGGCGGCGGCGATGTCGCGGGCGTGGTCCACCAGCCAGCCGTCCGTTTCGAGGTCGGCGAAGCGCAGCATGGCCTGGCCGGACTGGCGCGCGCCGAGGAATTCGCCGGGGCCGCGGATCTCCAGGTCGCGCCGCGCGATTTCGAAGCCGTCCGTCGTTTCGCGCATCGTCATCAGGCGTTGTTTGGCGATCGGGCCCAGCGGGCTTTGGTAGAGCAGCAGGCACACGCTGGCCGCGGAGCCCCGGCCCACCCGTCCGCGCAGCTGGTGCAGCTGTGAGAGACCGAAGCGCTCCGCGTGTTCGATCACCATCAGCGAGGCATTCGGCACGTCCACGCCGACTTCGATCACCGTGGTGGCAACCAGCACATGCACTTCGCCCGCGGCGAAAGCATCCATCACCACCTGCTTCTCGGCGGGCTTCAGGCGGCCGTGCACCAGGCCTACGCGCAGGTCGGGCAGGGCGGCCGCCAGTGTTTCATAGGTCTCGGTCGCGGTCTGCAGCTGCAGTGCTTCCGATTCCTCGATCAGCGGGCATACCCAGTAGACCTGGCGGCCTTCCAGCGCTGCTGCGTGCACGCGCTCGATCACTTCGTCGCGCCGGTTCTGGTCGATGGCGCGCGTGACGATGGGCGTGCGGCCCGGCGGCAGCTCGTCGATCACGGATACTTCGAGGTCGGCGTAGTAGGTCATCGCCAGCGTGCGCGGGATCGGCGTGGCCGACATCATCAGCTGGTGCGGTACCAGGCCGTCGCTGCCCTTGTTGCGCAGGGTGAGGCGCTGGCCGACGCCGAAGCGGTGCTGCTCGTCCACGATGACTAGGCCGAGTTTCGGGAATTGCACCGTATCCTGGATCAGCGCATGCGTGCCGATCACCAGCTGCGCTTCGCCGGATTCGACCAGCGCCGTTGCGGCCAGCTTTTCCTTCTTCTTCAGGGATCCGGTGAGCCATGCCACCTTCACGCCCAATGGCTCCATCCATGCGGCGATCTTGCGGAAGTGCTGGTCCGCCAGTATTTCGGTGGGCGCCATCAGCGCCGCCTGGTAGCCGCTGTCGATGGCCTGCGCGGCGGACAGCGCCGCCACCACGGTCTTGCCGCTGCCGACGTCGCCCTGCAGCAGCCGCTGCATCGGATACGGCTGGCCGATATCGGCGCGGATCTCTTTCAGCACGCGCTGCTGCGCGCCGGTCAGCTTGAACGGCAGCGCGGCCTGGAACGCGGCAGACAGTTTGCCCACGCTCTTCAGCGCCGGGGAGCCTTTCATGCGGCGCGCCCGCTGCGCGCGCTTCAGCGACAACTGCTGCGCCAGCAGTTCATCGAACTTCATGCGTGTCCACGCCGGATGCGTGCGCTCGGCCAGCGCATGCTCGTCCACATCCTGCGGCGGGTAGTGCAGCAGGCGCACGCTGGATTCGAAAGCCGAGAGCTGCATGCGCGACACCACCTCGGCAGGAACCGTATCGGCCCAGCTCACGCGCTTCATCGCTTCCGCAATGGCGCGCCGCAGCACCGTCTGTGACAAGCCCTCGCCTGCGGGATAGACCGGGGTGAGGGAGGTCGGCAGCGGCGCGCCTTCGTTGATCACCTTGTAGGCGGGATGCACCATCTCCGCGCCGAAGAAGCCGTGCTTCAGTTCTCCGCGCGCCCGCACCCGCACGCCTTCGGATAGCTGTTTGACCTGGCTGCCGTAAAAATTCATGAAGCGCAGCTGCACGTCGCCCGTTTCGTCCGCGATATGCACCAGCAGCTGGCGCCGCGGCTTGTAGGCGATTTCGTTCTTCGTCACCACGCCTTCCACCTGCGAAGTCTGGCCGCCGCGCAGGCAGGCTTCGCGGATCGAAATCACCTCGGTTTCGTCCTCGTAGCGCATGGGCAGGTGCAGCACCAGGTCCATGTCGGAGTGCAGGCCCAGCTTGGCGAGTTTGCTCTCGACGGTGGCGGCAGGCTTCTTTTGCTTCGGTTCAGGCATCAGTTTGCGGTTTTTTTGGGCAGATGGCGTAAAATAGAGGGTTCGCCCAACGTTTTTAGCCGTGTTTCATATGTATTCGCTCTCCGATTTCGATTTTAACTTGCCGCCAGAGCGCATTGCGCAATTTCCTTTGCCGGACCGCAGCGCCTCGCGCCTGCTGCACGTCGATGGCGCACGCCTGGTGGACCGGCAGTTCACCGATATCCTCGGCCAGCTGCAAGCCGGCGACCTGCTGGTGATGAACGACACGCGCGTGCTGAAAGCGCGCTTCTTCGGCGTGAAGGACAGCGGCGGCAAGGTGGAAGTGCTGGTGGAGCGCGTTCTGGACACGCGCACGGTGCTGGCCCAGGTGCGCGCGTCCAAGTCGCCCGGCCCCGGTGTAAAGATCCGCCTGGCCGACGCTTTCGACGTGACCGTGGGGGAGCGTGCCGGCGAGTTCTACACCCTGCATTTCGACGCCGACGTCTTCGAGCTGATCGAGCAGTACGGCCGCCTGCCGCTGCCGCCCTATATCGAGCACGCACCGGGAGAATTTGATGAAACGCGCTACCAGACGGTCTTCAGCAAGGTGCCGGGCGCCGTTGCCGCGCCGACCGCCGGCCTGCACTTCGACGAAGCGCTGCTGGCAAAGCTGAAGGAAAAGGGCGTGCAGTTCGCCTATGTCACGCTGCACGTGGGCGCAGGCACCTTCCAGCCGGTGCGCACCGAGAACCTGGCCGAACACAAGATGCACACCGAGTGGTACACCATGCCGCAGGCCACCGTGGATGCGGTGCAGGCCGCGCGCAAGGCGGGCCGCGACGTGATTGCGGTCGGCACCACCAGCCTGCGTGCGTTGGAATCGGCCTCGCAGACGGGCGAACTGGTAGCGGGCAGCGCCGACACGGCCCTGTTCATTACGCCCGGTTATCAGTTCAAGACGGTAACGCGCCTGATCACCAATTTCCACCTGCCGAAGTCCACCCTGCTGATGCTGGTGTCGGCTTTCGCGGGCTTCGATGAGATCCGTGCCGCCTACGCGCATGCCATTGCCAATGAATACCGTTTCTTCAGCTATGGCGACGCCATGCTGCTGACGACGCCCAACCGGGCTTGATTTAGGATTTAAACAATGTTGGAATTTAAGCTACTCAAGACCGATACCACCGGCAAAACCAAGGCCCGCCGCGGCACCGTGAAGCTGAACCACGGTGAAGTGCAGACGCCGATCTTCATGCCCGTGGGGACTTACGGCTCGGTGAAGGCCATGTCGCCGCTGGAGCTGAAGGAAATCGGCGCCCAGATCATTCTCGGCAATACCTTCCACCTGTGGCTGCGCCCCGGTAACGACGTGATGTCGAAATTTGGCGGCCTGCACGGCTTCATGGGCTGGGACAAGCCTGTCCTCACCGACTCCGGCGGCTTCCAGGTATTCTCGCTGGGCGAAATGCGCAAGATCACGGAAGAGGGCGTGCATTTCAACTCGCCCATCAATGGCGACAAGCTGTTCCTCTCACCGGAAATTTCGATGCAGATCCAGCGCGTGCTGAACTCGGACATCGTGATGCAGTTCGACGAGTGCACGCCGTATGAAATCGACGGCCGTCCCGCCACCGTGGACGAAGCGGCGAAATCGATGCGCATGTCCCTGCGCTGGGCCCAGCGCTCGATGGATGAATTCAGGCGCGGCGAGAATCCGAACGCGCTGTTCGGCATCGTGCAGGGCGGCATGTTCGAAAACCTGCGCGATGAATCGCTGGAAGGCCTGGAAAAGATCGATTTCCCCGGCCTGGCCATCGGTGGCCTGTCCGTGGGCGAGCCGAAGGAAGACATGATGCGCGTGCTGGAGCACGTGGGCCCGCGCCTGCCTGCCAACAAGCCGCACTACCTGATGGGCGTGGGCACGCCGGAAGACCTGGTGGCCGGCGTATCGAACGGCGTGGACATGTTCGACTGCGTGATGCCGACCCGGAATGCCCGCAACGGCTGGATCTTCACCCGTTTCGGCGACATCAAGATCAAGAATGCGCGTTACAAGGATGACAAGGAGCCGCTGGACCCTACCTGCTCCTGCTACGCCTGCCGCAACTTCAGCCGCGCCTACCTGCACCACCTGCACCGCGCACAGGAGATCCTGGGCGCGCGCCTGAACACCATCCACAACCTGCACTACTACCTGGACATCATGCGCCAGATGCGCGAGGCGCTGGATGAAGACCGCTTCCCGGACTGGGTGAAACAGTTCCATGCCGACCGCGCGCGTGGGGTTTAAGCACGATCTTGTAAAAAGTGATATAGGCCCCAATCTGGGCGCCTGCGGCGAGTGCTAGAATACAGCGCTAAATTTTTTAAAACAGTAATACCACTATCTGGAGTCATCCGTGTTCATTTCCAACGCATACGCTCAGGGCGCCGAAGCAGCAACCATGAGCAACCTGTCTACCTTCCTGCCGCTGATCCTGATGTTCGTGGTCATGTACTTCCTCATGATCCGCCCGCAGCAGAAGCGCGCCAAGGAACAACGCGCCATGATGGACGCGCTCGCGAAGGGCGATGAAGTCGTGACCGCCGGCGGCATTCTGGGCAAAGTGTCCAAAGTGACCGATACCTACGTGACCCTGGAAGTGGCGGCCAACACCGAAATCGTGGTGCAGAAGCCATCCATTACCACGCTGCTGCCGAAGGGCACGCTGAAGGGTCTGTAATCCCACGGTACGGGCGGCTCTGCCGCCCGTTTGTGTATCGGCTTATTGAACGCTGAAGAATATGAATCGCTATCCTGTCTGGAAATATATCGTCATCCTCGTGGTGGTGCTGCTTGGCGCGCTGTACACGGCGCCTAACTACTTCGGCGAATCGCCTGCGCTGCAGATCACCAGCGGCAAGTCCACCGTGAAGATCACCAGTGCCGTGGCTTCCGAAGTGGAAGCTGTGCTCAAGCGCGAAAACATTCCGAATGAAGGCGTGACGCTCGATGAAGGGGCGAGCCACTCCGTGCGCGCCCGCTTCGCCAGCCCCGACGATCAGTTCCGGGCCCGCCTGGCGCTGGAAAAAGGCCTGAACGCCGATCCGGCCGACCCGACCTATATCGTGACGGTCAACCTGATGCCGAATACTCCACAGTGGATGCAGAACGTGCGCGCGCTGCCGATGTATCTCGGCCTTGACCTGCGTGGCGGCGTGCACTTCCTGATGCAGGTGGATACCAAGGCAGCGCTGAACAAGCGCGTGCAGGGCTACCAGGCCGCGATCCGCAGCGAACTGCGCGACAAGAATGTGCGCCACGCCGGCATCGAGCGTTCCGGCGACAGCATCATCGTCAAGTTCCGCGACGACGCAACCCGCCAGGCTGCGCGCAAGGCGCTGGCGGACATGAGCGACCTGCAGCTGGCCGACAGCGCCGATGGCGCCGACCTGAAACTGGTCGCCAGCATGAAGCCTGCAGCCCTCAAGGATACGCTGGACAACGGCGTGAAGCAGAACATCTCCACCCTGTCCAAGCGCGTGAACGAGCTGGGCGTGGCCGAACCGATCATCCAGCAGCAGGGCCCGGACCGTATCGTGGTGCAGCTGCCGGGCGTGCAGGACGTGGCGCGCGCCAAGTCCATCATCGGCCGCACCGCAACACTGGAAGTGCGCCTGGTGGACGAAACCGTCACCCCGGGCACCGAGCTGTCTGCCGCGATTCCGTTCAACTCCGAGCTGTTCACGGTCGGCAAGGCGGTGCCCGTGGTGCTGTCGAAAGACGTGATCCTGACCGGCGACTACATCGCCAGCGCTACCGCCACCTTCGACGAAAACCAGCAGCCAGCCGTATCGCTGGACCTGAACGGCGACGGCGGCCGCAAGATGCGCGAAGCCACCCGTGGCAACGTAGGCAAGCGCATGGCCATCGTCCTGTTCGAGAAGGGCAAGCCTGAAGTGCTGTCCGTGGCCACCATCCAGGAAGAACTGGGCAGCCGCTTCCGCATCACCGGCATGGGCTCCATCGAGAACTCCACCGAACTGGCGCTGTTGCTGCGTGCCGGCGCGCTGTATGCGCCAATGGACTTCCTGGAAGAACGCACCATTGGCCCGCAGCTGGGCGCCGAGAATATCTCCAAGGGCCTGCACTCCACGATGTACGGCTTTGCCGCCATCGCGGTCTTCATGATCATGTACTACATGATGTTCGGCTTCTTCAGCGTGCTGGCGCTGGCCGTCAACCTGCTGCTCTTGCTGGCCCTGCTGTCGCTGATGCAGATCACGCTGACCTTGCCGGGTATTGCGGCAATCGCGCTGGCGCTGGGTATGGCAATTGACGCCAACGTGCTGATTAACGAACGTATCCGGGAAGAGCTGCGTGCCGGCGCTTCGCCGCAGGCATCCATCGCGGCCGGTTTCGACCGCGCATGGGCCACCATCCTGGACTCGAACGTCACCACCCTGATCGTCGGCCTGGCGCTGCTGGTCTTCGGTTCCGGCGCGGTGCGCGGCTTCGCCGTGGTGCACTGCCTGGGCATCCTGACCTCGATGTTCTCCGCGGTCTTCGTGTCGCGCGGCGTGGTCAACCTGTGGTACGGCCGCAAGAAGAAACTGCAAACGCTGTCGATCGGTACCGTCTGGGTGCCGGGCCAGTCCAAATAATCGGCAACGGAAGATAGAGGAATCAAATGGAATTTTTCCGCATTCATAAAGACATTCCCTTCATGCGCCACGCGCTGGTGTTCAACGTCATCTCGGCGTTGACCTTCGTGGCGGCGGTGTTCTTCCTGGTCCACAAAGGCCTGCACCTGTCCATCGAGTTCAAGGGCGGCACGGTGATGGAGGTGAAGTATCCGAAGGCAGCCAACCTGCCCGGCATCCGCCACACGCTGGAAGGCCTGGGCTACGAGCTGCCGGAAGTCACCAGCTTCGATACCGCGCGCGACGCCATGATCCGCCTGCCGATCGCAGAAGGTTCGAACACCGCGGACACCTCGCGCAAAGTCTTCGAGGCGCTGTGCAAGGCCGAGCAGGGCAGCACCAAGCAGTTCGACACCGTGACCGCGAAGGGCGAGCACATCGCCAAGCTGGGCTGCGTGGACGCTGCAGGCAATGAGTCCGTGCAGCTGCAGAAAGTGGAATTCGTCGGCCCGCAGGTGGGCGAGGAACTGGCGCAGAACGGCCTGAACGCCCTGATCATGGTGGTGGTGGGCGTGATGATCTACCTGGCCATCCGTTTCGAATGGAAGTTTGCGGTGGCCGCCATTATCGCCAACCTGCACGACGTGGTGATCATCCTGGGCTTCTTTGCCTTCTTCCAGTGGGAATTCTCGCTGACGGTGCTGGCCGCAGTGCTGGCGGTGCTGGGCTATTCGGTGAACGAATCGGTGGTTATCTTCGACCGTATCCGCGAAAACTTCCGCAAGCAGCGCAAGATGACAGTGCATGAAGTGATCGACAATGCGATCACCTCCACCATCTCGCGTACCATCATCACCCACGGCTGCACCCAGATGATGGTGCTGTCCATGCTCCTGCTGGGCGGCCAGACGCTGCACTTCTTCGCGATTGCACTGACCATCGGTATCTGCTTCGGTATCTACTCCTCCGTGTTCGTGGCCGCCGCGGTCGCCATGTGGCTGGGCGTGAAGCGCGAAGACCTGATCAAGCCGATCAAGGAAAAAGACGAAACGGACGGCGCCGTCGTATAAACGGCAGCTCTCCGCAAAAGGCCGCGCCGCGCAAGCTGCGCGGCTTTTTTTTCGGTTGACTTTGGAATGCGCTGTTATTACACTCCAGATAATCAATGATAGCGCTATCAACAAAAATCAGGAGACAGAAATGCTGATGGTCCGATGGCAGGCTGGGACACACTCGCCCAGCTTGTTTTTTAGCTGTGCGGGCGGGGCCCCGGGAGGCGCACCCGCACAGCCCTTTTTTGCGCCGGAAGCCTGGTCGTGATCCTCTCCTGGCGCGAAAAAATCAGCTACGGCATTGCCGACATGGGCTTCAATTTTTATTGGACCAATGTCGCAACCTTCCTGCTGATCTTCTACACCGACGTCTTCGGCATCTCGGCGGCGGCCGCGGCGTCGATGATGTTCCTGATTAAACTGATCAACGCCTTCACCGACCCCATGATCGGTGCGCTGGCCGACCGCACCAGCACGCGCTGGGGCAAGTTCCGCCCCTACCTGATATGGATGCCCGTGCCGCTGGGCGCAGCCGCCGTGCTCACCTACACCACGCCGGACCTGGGCCATGACGGCAAAATCATCTGGGCCTACGGCACCTACCTGCTGATGATGGTGTGCTACACCGCCATCAATATTCCTTACAACGCCCTGTCGGGTGTGATGACGGCCGACCCGCAGGAGCGCTCCACCGTCAACGGCCTGCGCTTCATCTGCGCCTTCGGCGGCAGCACCATCGTTACCGCCGCCACGCCCTCGCTGGTGCGTTTCTTTGGCGGCGGCGACGACAAGCTGGGATGGCAGATAACGATGTTCGCCTGGTCCGTGGCGGCAGCGCTGATGTTTGCCATCACCTTCTTCAACACCCGTGAACGCATCGCGCCGCCCGCCGGGCAAAAGAGCAATGTGGTGCAGGACGTGAAGGATCTCACGCGCAATGGACCCTGGGTGGTGCTGTTCTTCCTGGCGCTGATCATCATGGTGACAATCACGCTGCGCACCACCACGGCTGCCTACTACTTCAAGTACTACGTGGGCCGTCCGGAGCTGCTGGCCGGCTTCATTCCGGCGTACATGATGGCTGCCGCGGCAGGCGCCGCGCTCACGCCGCTGATGACGCGCTTTCTCGACAAGAAAAAGCTGATGATGGTGCTGATGTCGCTGACGGCGCTGCTGTCGGCCGCCTTCTTCGTGGTTCCGAAAGACCAGGTCGGCCTGATGTTTGCCCTGCAGGTCGGCATGGGCCTGGTGCTCGGCCCGAAGTCGCCGCTGGCCTTCTCCATGTATGCCGACACCGCCGACTACAACGAATGGCGCACCGGCCGCCGCGCCACGGCCATGACCTTTGCCGCCGCCACCTTCTCTCAGAAGCTGGGTACCGCGCTGGCCGTTGCGGTAATCGGTGCGCTGTTCACGGCGCTGGGCTATGTGCCCAATGCGGAACAGAGCACGGGCTCGCAGGCGGGCATCGTGTGGCTGATGTCGCTGATTCCAGCCTTCTTTGCACTGATGGCCGTCGCGGCGATGTTCTTCTACCAGCTGGACGCCGCCAAACTGAAACAGATCCAGAGCGAACTGGCCGAACGCCACGCCTGAAATACCGGAGAAAAGTAAGATGCTACGCCCCACCGACAACGGTGAACGCTACGAACTGCAGAGCCCTACCGCCATGCCGCGCGCTGCAGGCTTCCTGTGGAACCGCAGCATGATGATCCAGCTGAACTGTCGCGGCTATGCCGTCGCGCAGTTCATGCAGCCGGAGCCCGCCAAGTACGCCCATGCGCCGAACATGGAAGCAAAGAGCTTCATGCAGCCGGAGCAGGGCTACTTCGCGCATCATCCGGGCCGCTTCTTCTACGTGAAGGACGAGGAGAGCGGCGAGCTGTTCTCCGCGCCGTACGAGCCCGTGCGCGCAGCGCCGGACAGCTTCAGCTTCTCGGTCGGCAAGAGTGACCTGGCGTGGACCATCGAACACCTCGGCCTGCGCATCGAAATGTCGATGACGCTTCCAGTGGACGATGTGGTGGAGCTGTGGTCCCTGCGCGTGAGCAACCTGTCCGGCCGCGCGCGCAAGGTCAGCATCTATCCCTACTTCCCGATCGGCTATATGTCGTGGATGAACCAGTCGGCCGAGTATCGCCATGACCTGGGCGGCATCGTCGCCAGCAGCGTCACGCCTTACCAGAAGGTTGCCGACTACTTCAAGAACAAGGACTTCAAGGACAAGACCTACTTCCTCTGCGAACGCGCGCCGGATGCATGGGAAGCCTGCCAGGAAGCGTTCGAAGGCGAGGGGGGCCTGCACAAGCCGGATGGCACGCAGCGCGAAATGCTGGCCGGCGGCGATGCGCGCTATGAAACGCCTGCGGCCACCGTGCAATACCGGCTGGCGCTGGGCAGCGGGGCGGCGGAGGAGTTCCGCTTCGTCTTCGGCCCCGCGCTGGACGACGCCGAGATCGCGGCCGTGCGCACGCGCTACCTGAGCGCGGAGGGCTTCAGCGCCGCGGCGCAGGAATACGCGGAGTACGTGGCAGGCGGCAGCGGCTGCGTGCGCATTGAAACGCCTGACAAGGAACTGGATAACTTCGTCAACAACTGGCTGCCGCGCCAGGTCTTCTATCACGGCGACGTGAACCGCCTGACCACCGACCCGCAGACGCGCAACTACCTGCAGGACAATATGGGCATGAGCTTCATCAAGCCTTCCGTCGCGCGGGCCGCCTTCCTGCATGCGCTGAGCCAGCAGGAGGAAACGGGCGCCATGCCGGACGGGATCCTGCTGGTGGAGGGGGCGGAGCTCAAGTACATCAACCAGGTGCCGCACACTGACCACTGCGTGTGGCTGCCGGTCTGCCTCAAGGCCTACCTCGACGAAACGGCCGACTGGGCGCTGCTGGACGAACAGGTGATCGATGCCGCAGGCCACAGCCTGAGCGTACACCAGCGCATCAGCCGCGCCATGGACTGGCTGCTGAAGGAGCGCGACCATCGTGGCCTGAGCTTCATCGCGCAAGGCGACTGGTGCGACCCGATGAACATGGTTGGCTACCGCGGCAAGGGCGTGTCCGGCTGGCTGACGGTGGCGGCGGGCTACGCGCTGAACCTGTGGTCGGCAATGTGCGCCCAGCGCGGCGACGAATGCGGGCGCGATAACTATGCCGACGGCGCGCGCCAGCTGAACGAGGCCGCCAACCGCCACCTGTGGGACGGCCGCTGGTTCGCGCGCGGCATCACCGACGACAACGTGGTATTCGGCGTAAGCAAGGACAAGGAAGGCCGCATCTACCTGAACCCGCAGGCCTGGTCCATCCTGGGCGGCGCCGCGAGCGAGGAACAGCGCAAACTGATGCTCGAGGAAGTGGCGCAGCAGCTGTTTACGCCGTTCGGCGTGCAGATGTTTGCGCCGCCGTATTCGAAGATGCGCGACGACGTCGGCCGCGTCACGCAGAAGCATCCCGGCTCGGCGGAGAATGGCGCGGTGTACAACCACGCCGCCGTGTTCTACATCTACAGCCTCTACACGATCGCGGAAACCGATACCGCCTACAAGCTGCTGCGCCAGATGATTCCCGGCCCGGACGAGGCGGACTACCTGCAGCGCGGCCAGCTTCCGGTCTTCATCCCGAATTATTACCGTGGCGCGTGGAAGGAGTATCCGCGCACGGCAGGCCGTTCCAGCCAGCTGTTCAACACCGGCACGGTGTCCTGGGTCTACCGCTGCGTGGTGGAAGGCCTGTGCGGCCTGCACGGCGATGCGAACGGCCTGCGCATTGCGCCCCAGCTTCCGGCAGGGTGGGATGGCATGAAGATCCAGCGCAGCTTCCGCGGCGCGAGTTTCAACGTGGCAGTGCGCCGCACCGGCGCGGCCGAAGTACAGGTGCGCTGCAATGGCGAGCTGCTACCGGCGGCACATGTGAGCGGTATCGAGGCAGGCAAGCATTACGAACTGGAAGTCAGTATTCCATAACAAAAGGAGACGAGGATGGTGAAGGCATGGCAACTGGCGCCGCTGGCGCTCGCATTGGGGGCCGCTTTCGGCATCCCCGCGCAGGCGCAGACGGCAGATCCCGACGAACGCGCCCGCGCGCTGGTGGCGCAGATGACGCCGGAAGAAAAGATCCGCGTGGTCTTCGGCTACTTCGCCACCGACTTCAAGGGTGTGAAGCGCCCGGCGGAAAGCGTGGCCGATACTGCGGGCTTCGTCTACGGCGTGCCGCGCCTCAAGCTGCCGAACCAGCACCTCACCGACTCCGGCATCGGCGTTTCCACCCAGCGCACCAAGGAGCCGCGTCCGCGCACCCTGCTGCCTTCCGGACTGGCCACGGCCGCAACCTGGAATCCGCAGCGCGCCTTCGAAGGCGGCGCCATGATCGGCAAGGAGGCCCGCCTGTCCGGCCACAACGTCATGCTGGGCGGCAGCGTGAACCTGATGCGCGAGCCGCGCAACGGCCGCAATTTCGAATACGCCGGTGAAGATCCGCTGCTGGCAGGCGTGATGGTGGGCGAGCAGATTCGCGGCGTGCAGTCGAATAATATCGTTTCCACCATCAAGCACTTCGCGCTGAACGACCAGGAAACCAACCGCAACACCATCAACGTGAAGGTGGAAGACGCAGCGGCGCGCATGAGCGACCTGCTGGCCTTCCAGATCGCGATCGAGCGCGGCGACCCCGGCTCCGTCATGTGCTCCTACAACCGCGTGAACGGCGACTACGCCTGCGAGAACGACTGGCTGCTGAACCAGGTGCTGAAGCGCGACTGGGGCTATAAAGGCTATGTGATGTCCGACTGGGGCGCCACCCACTCCACCATTCCGGCGGCGAATGCAGGCCTGGACCAGCAGTCCGGCTGGCCCTTCGACAAATCCGAGTATTTCAACGGCGCCCTGCTGGAGGCGGTACAGAACGGCCACGTGAAGGAAGCGCGCCTGACCGATATGGCGCAGCGCGTGGTGCGCTCGCTGTATGCGCATGGCGTGATGGACAACCCGGTGCCCGCGCCGGGCCAGCCGATCGACATGAAGGCGAATGCGCTGGTATCGCAGGCCGATGCGGAAGAGGGGATTGTGCTGCTCAAGAACAGCAAGGGCCTGCTGCCGCTGGCGCCCGGCCTGCGCAAGATTGCCGTCATCGGCGGCTACGCGGACAAGGGCGTGCTGTCCGGCGGCGGTTCCGCGCTGGTCTACCCGGAAGGCGGCTTTGCCGTGCCGGACCTCGGCACGCCGGAATTCCCCGGCCCCATCGTCTACCTGCCGAATTCTCCGCTGAAAGCGCTGCAGGCGCGCAGCAAGGCGCAGATCAGCTACCACGACGGCAAGGACGTGAAAGCGGCCGCGCGCGCCGCAGCGGGCGCCGATGTGGTGATCGTCTTTGCCACGCAATGGACCGCCGAGAGCATCGATGCGCCTTCGCTGGCGCTGCCGGACAACCAGGACGCGCTGATCGCCGCCGTCACCGCCGCCAACGGCAACACGGTGGTGGTGCTGGAGACAGGCGGCCCCGTCACCATGCCATGGGTGGACAAGGCTGCCGCCATCGTGGAGGCCTGGTATCCCGGCACCCGCGGCGGCGAAGCGATTGCCCGCGTGCTGACCGGTGAAGTCAATCCATCCGGCCGGCTGCCTGCCACCTTCCCGGTATCCGAACAGCAGCTGCCGCGCCTGAAGATCGATGGCGATGGCAAGGACCTGGTGCGTGCCGACGTGGACTACAACATCGAAGGCGCGGCGGTCGGCTACAAATGGTTCGAGCGCAAGGGCTACAAGCCGCTGTTCCCCTTCGGCCACGGCCTTTCCTACACCAGCTATGCCTACTCCGGCCTGAAGGCGGAGGCGAAGGATGGCACACTGGAAGCCAGCTTCACGGTGAAGAATACCGGCAAGCGCGAAGGCGCCGCAGTACCCCAGCTCTACATCTCGCCCAAGGCCGGCGGCTGGGAAGCGCCGAAGCGCCTTGCCGGCTGGGACAAGCTGGCGCTGAAACCGGGCGAGAGCCGCAGCAGCACGGTGCGTATCGATCCGCGCCTGCTGGCGATGTACGACAGCGCCGGCAAGCAGTGGAAGATTGCGCCCGGCGACTATGTGCTGACGCTGGGTGAATCGTCCGCTGCGCCGGTGGCCAGCGTGACGGTGAAGCTGGAGGCGCGCGCGCTGAACGTGCGCGGCAAGTGATCAGGCCTTGAGGATGGCCGCAACGAGTTTCTGGCTCGTTGCGGATATCGGGCGCAGGACGCCAGTTGTCAGCGGATCAGGCGCTCTCGCGCGCCATCAGCGTGAAGCCAAGGTCGATGCGGGTCTGGGGCGGTGCTTCGCCCTTGATGGCGGCGCGCAGCAGCATTGCGGCCTCATAGCCGATGCGGTAGCGCGGGGTGCCGATGGTGGTCAGCGAAGGTTTCATCCAGGCGGAGGCGGGCAGGTCGTTGAAGCCGGCGATGGCCAGCTGCTCCGGCACCGCGATGCCGCGCCGCTGGCACTGGTAGATGGCGCCGTGCGCCAGGTCGTCGTTACAGCAGAAGATGGCGTCGCAGTCCGGCACCTTGGCCATCATGCGGCCCAGCAGCTCGGCGCCGAGGGCGATGTTCGAGGGATCGGGCACCATCAGTTCCAGCGCAGGGTCGCCCAGGCCTGCCTCCTCCATGGCCTTGCGGTAGCCTTCGAAACGCTTCAGCGTACGTTCGTCAAGCTGGGCGCCGATAAAGCCGATACGGCGGCGGCCTTTCTCGATCAGGTAGCGCGTCATCGTCAGTCCCGCCTCGTACTGTGAGAACCCGACCGAAAGCTGTTCGGGATCGGCCGCCAGGTCCATCATCGACACCACCGGCACCCGGGAAGATGCCAGCATCTGGTTCACGCGCGGGCTGTGCGTGAGCCCGGACAGCAGGATGCCGTCGGGGTTGGACTGCATGTAGATGTTCAGCAGTTTTTCTTCTTCCGCGTCCGAATAGCGCGTATTGCCGATCAGGATCTGGTAGTTGTGCGCATCCAGCGCATCCTGTATGCCCGCCAGCACGGCCGTGAACACGGCGTTCGACAGCGAAGGCACCAGCACCACGATCACATTCGAGTGCGCCGAGGCCAGCGCGCGCGCGGCGCGGTTCGGCACATAGCCCAGTTCATCGATCGCCTCCTGCACGCGCTGGCGCAGGATGGACGACACCAGCTCCGGCTGATTGATGGCGCGCGAAGCCGTCATCGGGGCCACGCCGGCCAGGCGCGCTACATCGCTGAGGGTAACGCGGCCGCTGGCACGGCTCTTTCCGGAGGGGGCTTTGCTCATCTCGCTCATTTACTGTTAAGGGCGGCTAGATTTCACCGTGAATTGCCGTCCCTGTCAATGAGCGCGCCGTGATAAGCTGGCGATCTTTGCACGCAGAGAGTAAAGAGCATGAGCCGCACCGGCCGCCTGTTTCAGTTGATGGATGCATTGCGCGGCAACCGCCGCCCTGTGACCGCGGCTGTGCTGGCCGGGCAGCTTGGCGTCTCCGAACGCACCATCTACCGCGATATCCAGACCCTGGCCGAACTGGGGGCGCCGGTGGAAGGCTCGGCGGGCGTGGGCTACCTGCTGCGCACCGGTTTCTTCCTGCCGCCGCTGATGTTCGACGCCGATGAACTGGAGTCCCTGGTGCTGGGCGCGCGCTGGGTAAGCCACCAGGGCGATGCCGCGCTGTCGCGCGCCGCCAATTCCGCCCTGGCCAAGATTGCCACCGCCACGCCGAAAGACCTGCGCGACCACATGGCCGAAACCAGCCTGTATGTGGCGCCGCCCGCCAACAACTTCAGCCAGGAAGCCTTCCTGCAGCCCGCGCGCGAAGCGATCCGGCGCCATTGCAAACTGCGGCTCGGCTACAGCGACGAACACGGCGCGGCATCCGAGCGCACCGTCTGGCCCTTCGCGCTGGCCTTCTTCGAGGGCAAACGCGTGCTCGCCGCATGGTGTGAACTGCGCGACGCCACGCGCCATTTCCGCATCGACCGCATCCAGGCGGCCGAGCAGCTTGCAGACCGCTACCCAACCCCGCGCGCGGTCCTCATCCGGCAGTGGCGCGAAGAGTACCGCATCGACGAACACTACTGACAGAATCTGTCAGCGCCTCTCGCTACCATGCATGGATCGACTATGCATGAAGGAGACGGCAATGCACCTCTACCACAACCCCTTTTCCTCCAACGCCCGGCGCGTGATGATGACGGCGCTGCACCTCGGCCTGAAGCTGGATGTTACCGAGATTAACCTCGGCAGCCCGGACGACCGCCGCCGCCTGGCGGAGATCAACCCCAACGTCAAGGTGCCGGTGCTGGAGCATGACGGCATGCTGCTGTGGGAATCGGGCGCCATCATGCAATACCTGGCCGAGCTGGCGCCGCAGCAGACCCTGTATCCGGAAGGACGCCGGGCGCGGGCCGACGTCAACCGCTGGCTGTTCTGGGCCTGTCAGCATTTTTCGCCTTCGGTCGGCATCTTCACCTGGGAAAACGTGTGGAAGAAGTTTGTCGAGGGCACGGAACCGGACCCGGTTGAGCTGGCGCGCGGCGCCGCCGAACTGGCCCAATACGCGCAAGTGCTGGACCAGCACCTGGCGAAGCGCCAATGGCTGTGCGGCGACGGCCTGACCCTGGCCGACTTCGCGGTGGCGGCGCCCCTGATGTATATCGAGCGTGCCGGCCTGCCGGTGGCGCAGTACCAGCACATGATGGCATGGTTCGGCAGGGTGCAGCAGTTGCCGGCCTGGCAGCACACCAACCCGGTCTGGTGATTTATCAAGTTATGTTAGCTGGCGCACAGAGCGCGGCAAGTCCTTGGCCTACTATGGAACCGTCTCTTTCAGGACATCCCTAGTTTTGGACTTAGCCCGCTCTTGAGCGGGCATTTTTTTGTCCGGATGTTTTTCGAGAGGATTGCGATGCAAAAGACCTTACCCCCGCCGCAGCACCCCATGCCGGCGCCGGCTTCCCCTCCCTGCAATTGCCCGATACGGCTGCTGTGCCGCTACCGCCGCTCTAGCCATTGTGGGGGAAGTGCAGCGTAAAGCAGGTTTCGCCGGGCCCGCTGGCGGCATCCACCCGGCCCCCGTGCAGGGCCATGATGGCACGCACGATGGACAGGCCCAGTCCGGCCGAACTGCTGGAAGCCGGCCGGGCCGGGTCGGCGCGGTAGTAGCGGTCGAAGATATGGGACAGGTGTTCCGGCGCGATGCCCTCGCCGGTATTGCGCACCTTGACCAGCAGTTCACCGTCCGCAAAATGGGCGCCCAGGCTCACCCGGCCGCCGCGCGGCGTATGCCGGATCGCGTTCGACACCAGGTTGTTGGCGGCGCGCTGGAACAGGATCGCGTCCGCCTGCAGGCTGCCGCCCTCCGGCAGCTCCAGCGCCAGCGCCACCCCGCTGTCGTCGGCCAGCCCTTCAAAATACTCCCCGATTCTTTCCAGCTCCGCGCGCAGCTCGAGCGGCTCGCGCTGCAGTCCCAGCTGCGCATTGTCGGCCCGTGCCAGGAACAGGGTGTTTTCGATCATCTGCGCCAGGCGTTCGTATTCTTCGAGATTGGACGCCATCAGCGCCTGGTACTCCTCCACCGTGCGCGGGCGCGACAGCGCCACCTGGGTTTCCACCATCAGCGTATTGACGGGCGTGCGCATATCATGCGCCAGGTCGGCCGCAAAGCCGGACAGGCGCTGCACGCCTTCCTCCAGCCTGTCCAGCATTGCATTGAAGGCCACGCCCAGTTCGCGCAGCTCGGCGGGCACCTCGTCCACCGCGAGCCTGCTGTTCAGCCGGTGCGCGCTGATGTCGTTCGCCTTGCCGATCACCGCATACAGGGGCCGCATGCCGGTGCGCACGATCAGGAAGCCCAGCGCCGCCACCAGCGCCGCCCCGGCCAGCAGGGCTCCCAGCAGGTCGATGGCATAGCGCCGGATAATGGCCAGGCGGTCGGAGCGCTCCCGCAGCAGGGTTATGTGCACCGGCGGCTCGCGCCTGTTGAGCGTGGCCTGCACATTAAGCACGCGCGCCATGCCGGTGCCGGAATGCCAGTTGCGGATATCGCCCATGGCCGGTTCGCGCGCCGCCGGCACGCCCGGCAGTTCGGGCGGCGGCAGGGCGCTGCTGTTCTGCGCCAGCGGGCTGCCGTCCATGGCGGCGATGCGCAGGCGGATATCCTGGCCGTAGACGGTGTTGAGTGCCATGTCCGGCTGGGCGCGCAAGGCGGCCAGCGAACCCTGTTCCGCCAGCACGTGGCGCAGCATCACCGCCTTGTTCAGCAGGTCCATATCGTCGCGCTGCACCATCTGGCGCGAAAGTGTCTGGTACAGGTAGGCGCCCACGCCGACGAAGGCGGCCGCCGCAATGGCGGCAAACAGCAGCGCAAGGCGCAGCGTGATCGACAGCGGCTCGCGCCGCTTCAGCATCGCTCCTCCATCAGGTAGCCCATGCCGCGCACGGTGTGTACCAGCTTGGCGGTATAGGGATCGTCGATCTTGGCGCGCAGGCGGCGGATCGCCACGTCGACCACATTGGTATCGGAATCGAAGTTCATGTCCCACACCTGGGAGGCGATCAGGGAGCGGGACAGCACCTCGCCCTGGCGCCGCGCCAGCAGGTGCAGCAGGGCGAATTCCTTGGGCGTGAGATCGATGCGCTGTCCGGCGCGCGTGACGCGGTGGCGCAGCACGTCGATTTCCAGGTCGGCGAGGCGCAGCATTTCCGCTTCGCGCACCGGGCCGCGCCGCAGCAGGGTCTTGATGCGGGCCAGCAGCTCGGCGAAGGCGAAGGGCTTCACCAGGTAATCATCCGCTCCCAGCTCCAGGCCGCGCACCCGGTCCGGCACCTCGTCGCGGGCGGTGAGGAAGAGCACCGGCGTCTCCTTGCGTTCGCGCAGCTTGCGCAGCACGGTCCAGCCATCCATCACCGGCAGCATCACATCCAGCACAATCAGCTCGTAATCCCGTTCCAGCGCCATGTGCAGGCCGTCGGCCCCGTTGCGCGCCAGGTCCGCCCCATAGCCGGACTCCTGCAGCCCCTTGAGCAGGTAGCTGCCCGTCTTCGGCTCATCCTCCACGATCAGTATTCGCATGCATGCTCCCTTTCCGCGCCATTGTGCCGCGCGCGGCGGCGGCCGGGGATTACAAGTTGGTCATTTGCGCTGTCATCGCATTGTAATGTGCGGGTCATGCTGGCGTCAGAACGCGGTTTCTATACTGGCCTTCATCGACCACCAAGGAGAAAACCGATGAAACGCCACACCCGCAATATGCTGATATCCCTTGCGCTGAACGGCGCTGTCCTGGCGCTGGCGCCGGGCGCCCATGCGCTGTCGCTGGCTGGCTATGGGATGGCCGCCTCCGGCAGCTACGCCGACTCCACCATCGAAATCGGCGAGGGCACGCGCCACGTCAACGTGACAAACGGCCAGACGGTGCGCTTCGTGATCGGCGCGCAAAGCTTCAGCTACACCTTCAATGCGCCGGGTAACGTGGGTGCGCTCCAGCTGTCGGAAATCGCCCCGGCTGGCATGGCCGTGCCCGATGTGCGCATCTACCTTGCGCCGAATCCGCTCTACCTGGGCTGAAGCCATGCGCGCCGCATTGCTGCTATGCCTCCTGCCGCTCGCCGCGGGCGCCCAGGAAGCACACCATCACCACGGTGCGCCGCGGCCGGAGGGAGCGCCGCCGCCGGTGTTCATCGCCAGCACGGCCAAGCCTTTCGCCGGACTGATGGATGACGCCATGGCCGTGATGGACGACGGCATGAAACGGGCTCCCATGAACGGGCAGCCGGACCATGACTTCGTCACCATGATGATCCCGCACCACCAGGGCGCGGTGGACATGGCCAAGGCGCTGCTCCTGTATTCGCAGGATCCGGAGCTGCGCAACCTCGCGCTCGGCATCATCGCCGAGCAGCAGAACGAGATCAACCTCATGAAGGCATGGCTTGAGCGCCATGCCGCCAGGGAGAAACAATGAAATCTGCAGCCATTGTACTGGCGTGCGCCGCGGGCGCCGCCTTTGCCCAGCCGTCGCCGGCAGACCGCGTGTATACCGCTGACCAGAACAGCAACACCATCTCCGTCTTCAATCCCGCCAGCGCCGAGCTGCTGGGCCAGATACGCCTCGGGAACCCGCGTCCGGATGTGCTGTCCCCGCTGTACAAGGGCGAGATCAATGTGCACGGCCTGGGCTTCTCGCCGGACCACAAAACGCTGATGGCGGTTTCCAACGGCTCGAACTCGGTGACTTTCATCGATACCGCCAGCAACAAGGTAAAGGGCAAGACCTATGTGGGGCGCTCCCCGCATGAGGGCTTCTTCACGGCGGACGGCAAGGAAGCCTGGGTGGTGGTGCGCGGGGAAGACTATATCTCCGTGATCGATCCGCAAAGCTTCAGGGAGACGCGCCGCATTCCCACGGCGCCCGGCCCCGGCATGGTGCTGTTCACGCCGGACGGCCGCCTGGCCTTTGCCGTCTCCAGCTTCACGCCGGAAGTGGATGTGATCGACGTAAAGAGCTACAGCGTGGTGAAGCGCATTCCGGTGGTGAGCCCCTTCTCGCCCTTCCTGCAGATGATGCCCGACCACAGCGAAGTGTGGCTGACGCACAAGGACGTGGGCAAGGTCACGCGCATCGATACCCGCACGCTGGAAGTGAAGGGCGTGTTCGACACCGGTTTCATCACCAACCACCTGGCGTTTGCGAAAGTGGGCGGCAAGCTGCTGGCCTATGTCACCGTGGGCGGCGAGAATGTGGTGAAGGTCTTCAGCACGGAGGACACGCCCCGGCTGCTGGCGGCCATCCCCACCGGCGCCCTGCCGCACGGGATTTGGGCATCGGATGACGGCAGCCGCATCTACGTCGGCCTCGAAAATGGCGACGCGGTGGACGTGATCGATACCGCGGCAGGGAAGGTGGTGAGCCGCATGCCGGCGGGCCAGGCGCCGCAGGCCCTGGTCTACCTGTCCGGCGTGGCGCAGGGCGGCGACGGCAGGCAGGGCTTGCAGCCGCGTGCGAATGCCGACCCGGCCAATGTGGCGCTGAAGCCGGTGCGCAGCAGCGGGCGTGGTTTCGTGGTGGCGCGCAGCCTTGGATTGACCGATGCGCTGGAGGTATCGCTGTTCAGGCTGAAGCCGGAAACGGTCTACAGCGTGTATCTGGGCAGCCAGGCCAGCCCGGTGGGCAGCTTCCGCACCGACCAGAAAGGCGCGGCAGGCGGCACCATGATCGGGCCGGTGCGTGCTTTCGCCGGCGGCGAAGCGGCGCGCGCCGCCAGCCGCATCGTGGTGATGGAAGGCGAAGCGGCCGCCGACCCGGCGTCGGCCGCGCTGGCCAGCGCGCCCTGAGCCTTACTTGTGGTTCTTGCCCGGCAGCGCCCAGCGCAGGCCGTGCGTGATGATGATGGGGGCCACCGTCAGGTGGTCCTCATCGCGGATCACTTCTCCTTCCATGCGCAGGCTGGGGTAGTGGCGCGAACGCAGGGCGCGCATGAAGGCGCGCATATCGCCCACCATGTCGTCGTCCTTGTTGTAGCGTGGGCCCGGACGCAGGGTTTCGTAGCCGCCCACCGCGAAGTAAAGGTTGGCGCGCAGGTCGCGGTTCTTCGCGGCATAGGCGCGTTCGCGCTCGAACATCACCTTGTTGTTGTACCAGAGCGATGGGCTGCCGAGAATGTAGTTTTCGAAGGCGCCCGGCTCATTGAACAGGATGTCCAGTGCCAGCAGGGAGCCGTAGGAATGCGTCATCAGCGTTTTGCGGTTCATGTCGGCGCGGTAGCGCTGCGCGACGAAAGGCAGCACCTCGTCGATGACGAAACGGCGGTAGCCTTCGGACTCGCCGTATTTCACTTCGCGCCCCGGCATGTCCGAAGTAACAGTCTTGTCGGCGGTGGGCGTGGGCGTGTAGTCGCGGCGGCGGCTGTAGGTCGGGGTATCGCCGCGCGCATAGGACAGGCCGACCAGGATGAACTCTTCGATCTCGCGGCCATGGCTGCCGGCGCGCGCCGCGATGGCGCGGGTCAGCGGGAAGGCGTAGTTGGCATCGGTGACGAAGACCACCGGATAGCTGCGGCCCGACTTTTCGTAGGAAGCCGGCAGGCTGACGAAGACCTGGTAGTCGCGCTGCAGTTTCTGCGCGCGGATGGTGCGCACCTCGGTTCCCTCCAGCACATAGGGCGCGCCTTCCAGCGCAATGCTGCCTTGGGCGGTGGCGTTGAAGGTGGAGCAGGCCAGGACAAGGCTGGCCAGGAAGCGGAGCATGGACATGCGGAAACCCGGACGAGGCAAAACGCCATTATCGCCCAAGCGGGCAGCACGTTAAAGCATCAGCACCGAATACAGGGATTGCACTTCGTCGGCCGACTCTTCCAGGATCTCGTGCAGGGTGCCGTCGCCCACCACGAAATCGATGGTGCGGGCGGCGAGCGGCGTGGTGGCGTCGCTGCGGCTGTGCAGCGGGGAAGCAACGGGCGACAGGTCATCGGCCAGCAGCAGGGTGTCGCCCAGGGTTTCGGGCGGCAGGGCGCGCAGGCCGGTCCACATGGCTTCCACGGCACGCTGCACGGAGTCCGGCACGGCCAGGCGCTGCAGCACCAGGCGGCCCAGCTCCACTTCGCCGTTTTCCACCCAGTCCTGCGGTTCGCCATCGGCCACGCCGGGGAATTCCTCGGCGCGCGACAGCAGGTAGAAGGCGCCCACCTCGTGCACGATGCCCGCGAACAGGGCGGTATCCGGGTCCACATGGGTTACACGGCGGGCGATCACCTGCGACATGGCGGCGACATGGGCCGAATGTTCCCACAGCTGGTCGGCCTTGGCGCGGATGGCGGGATCTTCGATGCGGTAGCCGATCTGGCGCACCAGCAGGGCGGCCACCAGCGATTGCAGGGTGCGCACGCCCAGGCGCTGCACGGCGGGACGCACGCCGGAAATCTCGGTGCCGGAACGGTTGTAGGCGACGGAATTGGCGATGGCCACCGTACGGGCAGCCAGCAGGGGATCGGCCGAGATCAGGCGCGCCGCCAGGTCCACATGGCAGTCAGGATCGGTCAGCGCCTCCTGCAGGCGCAGCGAAGCGTTGACGTTGGCGGGAAACACCATCTCGCCGCGTGAGGCTTCGGCGATGATGAGTTTGAGGATATCCAGTCGGTCCATCCAAAAATTATACTCAACTATTGCCGAATGGCATCGTTTGTTTCTTAATCGGACTGATGTTGCCGATTGGAAAGATTAATCCAGCAGCTCAGGCTTCGCGGAAAATGGCGTCGCAGCCCTCATGCGTGCCTTCTACCGTGGCCAGCTCGTCCACCAGCTCCAGGTCTTCCAGCTCCTCGACTGCATTGGTAAAGCTGTTGTGCTTGGTGGCGCCGATCAGGCGGTAGATATCGCCTTCCTCATTGCGCACGCCGATCAGCAGCTTTTCCTTGCGCACCACCTCGGCAGCCACATGTTCCAGCAGCAGGTTGGTGGTGATCTGTTTGTCGAACTTCGCCGGCGGGATGCCATCGATGAGGGTAGTTTTTAGCATTATTACCTTAGTGAGAGTGAAAACTCAGCTTCCAGCCTTGGCCAGAACCTGCTTGAGACGGGACAGCTGCAGCTCCAGCGCATCGAAATCCGCGGCCTGCATGCCGGCGAACAGTTCAGCGCCTTTGGACACTACCTGGGGGAACACTTCGGCGAACAGCTTTTCGCCCTGCCGGGTAAGCCGGATGAAGAATGAACGCTTGTCGATCTGGCAGCGCTCGCGTGCCACCAGGCCTTTCTCTTCCAGCCGCTCGATCACGCCGGTCAGGGTGCCCTTGGTGATCAGGGTACGCTCGCCCAGCTCCTTGTACGACATGCCTGCGGTATTCCCCAGCGTGGCAATGATATCGAATTGTGCATGCGTGAGGCCGCACTCGCGCACATGCTGGCCGGACAGGCGTTCGAAGCCCTGCATGCACTCGGCCAGCAAGCGGATACTTTTCAGATAACGTTCGCCCATGGCCGGAATTATAGCGCCGCACCCGTCCCGCATTCAGTTACCATTGATAATCTTGCTGAACTAACACATTCTTCCATGCCCCAACACGCCCGCGGCATTCTCGCCCTGCTGATCGTCACCATCGTCTGGGGCACCACTTTCCCCGCCATGAAGGAAATGACGGGCTACCTGTCCGCCAACTGGATCGTGGTGAGCCGCTTCGGCATCGCCAGCGTGCTGCTGCTGCCCTTCGTGATCCGCGCGCGCTGGAGAGACCTGCACTACGGCTTCCTGGCCGGCGTGCTGCTGTTTTTCTGCTACCTGTTCCAGGTGGAAGGGCTGGCGCTCACCACCTCCAACCGCAACGCCTTCATCTGCGGCCTGAACGTGCTGGTGGTGCCGCTGCTCGGCATCGCCATGGGCAAGTGGCCTGACCGCCGCATCGTGGCGGCGCTGCTGCTGGCGGTGGCGGGCCTGTTCGCCCTGTGCTGGGAAGGCAGCTTTACCTGGGGCGACGGCGACACGCTGGCGCTGCTGGCGGCGCTCTGCTTCGGCGGCTATATCAAGGTAATGGAAGTGTTCTCGCGCAGGGCGGAAAGGCTGATGACGCTCACTGCCGCCCAGATCATGACGGTGGCGGTCTGCGCCGCCATCTGGATCCTGCTGCGCGAAGTGCCGCGCGGCCCGGTGGACGTGGCGCAGGACCAGGCCGACTACTGGGCCTATATCTGGCAGGGGCTGCAGCTGTATTCGGTCAACCTCATCTACCTGGGCGTGGTGGCCACGGCGGCCATCATCTCGCTGCAAACCTGGGGGCAGAGCCACGCCACGGCCAATGAAGCGGCGGTTATCTACGCCTTCGAACCGGGCTGTGCGGCGATTTTCGCCTATTTCTGGCTGGGAGAAACCCTGGGCTGGACCGGGCTGCTCGGCGCGGCCCTGCTGATCTCCGGTATGATAGTCAGTCAATGGAACACTGGCGAGCGGCCACCGCATTCGCTCGCGCCTGAGTAAAACGCTGCCCGCATGTCTTTTTCCGATCTCACCCGTCTGGCCCAGGAACCGCCGCTGCGCCTGCTGCTGGTCAATGCGGGAGAGGCGGACAGCCTGAGCTGGTCCGGCCTGGCGCAACCGCTGCGCCTGGCCCAGCGGCTGGCAGATAAGTGCCAGCTCGACATCCTCACTCCCGAACAGCTTGCCGCGAGTACCGGCAACTGGCAGCTGGCGCTGCTGGTCGCCGACGAGCACGCGCCGCGCCTTGCGCCCGAACTGGCCCGGACGGTGATCGAACGCCTGCGCGCCGCCGAATACTGGGGTGGGGTAGGGGCGGCCGTGCTGTGGCTGGCGGAAGCGGGCGTGGCCGGAGGAGTGCGTATCGCCCTGCCGTGGGCGCTGTACGCGGAGACCGAGGACATTACCGAGCGCGCCATCCTCACGCCCCACCTGTTCGCGATCGATGGCCGCCAGCTCAGCTGCTGCGGCGGCGCGGCCAGCATCGACTTCTCGCTGACGCTGGTCGAATCCCTGTTCGGCGCCCAGGTGCAGGCCGAGGTAAAGGAAGCGCTGTGCGTCGAAAAGGTACGCGGTCCGGAAGAGCGCCAGCGGGTGGCGCTGCAGGCCCGCTTCGGCGCCCTGCAGCCGAAGCTGTCGGAAGCCGTGCAGCTAATGGAGGCCAACATCGAGGAACCGCTGTCAACGGACGATATCGCCAACCTCGTCGGCCTGTCGCGGCGCCAGCTGGAACGGCTGTTCAAGCAATACCTCGGCAGCCTGCCCTCGCGCTACTACCTGGAGCTGCGGCTGCAGCGCGCGCGCCAGTTGCTGCTTGATACCAACCATTCGATTGTGCAAGTCGGGCTGATGTGCGGCTTCAGTTCCGGTTCCCACTTCTCCACCGCCTTCGGCACCCTGTTCGGCAACACCCCCCGCGAAGAGCGCCAGCGCCGCCTTGCCACCCGTTAATGTTGCTTAGAAATTGGGGACAGACCCTATTTTTTAAAATCAGGGTCCGTCCCCATTTTTTAGGCAATTTTGAAAAACCTTGTCGCAGATTCAAAAGAGTTTTAGGATCGCGCCTCTTACAATGCATGCAGTACTCACCTCTTTCTATTGGGGATTTGCCAAATGAACGCCAAGCTTGACTCGTCTGTAACCACCCGCCCTGTCACCCGGCAGACTTTCGATGAAGTCCTCGTGCCGACCTATGCACCGGCAAACATGGTTCCAGTGCGGGCCAGCGGCCTGGATCTGTGGGACCAGACCGGCAAGCATTACCTGGACTTCACCTCCGGCATCGCCGTGTCCGCCCTCGGCCACTGCAACCCCATCGTGGTGGAAGCGCTGACCCGCCAGGCAAATACCCTGTGGCACCTCGGTAACGGCTACACCAACGAGCCGGTGCTGCGCCTCGCCCTGGCCATGACCGAAGCCACCTTCGCCGACCGCGCCTTCTTCTGCAATTCCGGCGCGGAAGCCAACGAGGCCGCGCTGAAGCTGGCCCGCCGCCACGCGCACAACAAGTTCGGCCCGCACAAGTCGCGCATCGTGTCCTTCCTGAACTCCTTCCACGGCCGCACGCTGTTCACCGTGTCCGTCGGCGGCCAGTCGAAGTACACCGAAGGCTTCGAGCCGCTGCCGCCGCAGATCGACCACCTGCCGTACAACGATATCGAAGCCGCGCGCGCCAACATAACCGACGACGTGTGCGCCGTGATCGTGGAACCGGTGCAGGGCGAAGGCGGCGTGATGCCGGGTAATGTGGAATTCCTGAAAGAGCTGCGCGCACTGTGCGACAAGACCGGCGCCGTGCTGATCTTCGACGAAGTGCAGTCGGGCATGGGCCGCACCGGCTCCCTGTTCGCCTACATGGGCTACGGCGTGACGCCGGACGTGCTGACCTCCGCCAAGGCGCTGGGCAATGGCTACCCTGTGGCCGCCATGCTGACCACCGAGGAACTGGGCCAGACCCTGTCCGTCGGCACCCACGGCACCACCTATGGCGGCAATCCGCTGGCCGCGACCGTGGCGCTCACCGTGTTCGATACCATCAACCAGCCGGCCTTCCTGGCGCGCGTGAAAGAAGCCAGCCTGACCCTGATCGGCAAGCTGGAACAGCTGGTGAAGGACTATCCGCAAGTGTTCACCGCCGTGCGCGGCGCCGGCCTGCTGCTGGGCCTCGTGGTGGCCGAGCCGTTCAAGGGCCGTTCGAAGGATATCCAGCGCGCCGCCGAAGCACAGGGCCTGATGGTGCTGATCGCCGGCCCGGACGTGCTGCGCCTGGCGCCTGCGCTGGTGGTCACCGACGCCCAGATCAACGAGGCCGACCGCCTGCTGCGCCTGGCCCTCGACGGCATGATCAAGGCTGCATAAGCGGCCCGCCTCCCGGCCCATCCGCCCGGTCCTCGTGCCGGGCGTTTCTTATTAGAGCAAGAAGGAGTTCACATGTATGTTGTCCGTCCGGTAGAACTTGCGGATATCGCAGCGCTTGAATCGCTGGCCGCGGTCACTATGCCGGGTGTCCATACCTTGCCCAAGACGCGCGAGAAAATCGCGCAGGCCGTCGAGCGTTCGATTGCTTCGTTCTCGGCGCAGGTCGATATCCCCAGCGAGGAATCGTACCTGTTCGTGCTGGAGTCGCTGGACGAGCGCAAGATCTGCGGCACCGCCGCCATCTTCGCCTCGGCCGGCTCCAACGGCACCTACTTCTCCTTCCGTAACGATGTGATCCAGCAGGTCTCGCGCGACCTGAATATCAGCCACAGCGTGCATGCGCTCACACTGTGTTCGGAACTCACGGCCTACTCGCAGCTGTCCAGCTTCTATGTGGATGAGCAGCTGCAGCAGCGTCCGGAAGCGGCGCTGCTGTCGCGTTCCCGCCTGCTGTATGCGCTGCAGGCGCCGCAGCGTTTCGGCGACCGCTTCTTCGTGCCCCTGGCCGGCGTCACCGACGACAAGGGCGGCTCGCCGTTCTGGGATGCGCTGGGCCGCAAGTTCTTCCAGATGGATTTCCTCGACGCCGAACGCACCATCGGCGGCGCGCGTAACCGCACGCTGATCGTGGAACTGATGCCGCACTATCCGGTCTACGTGCCGCTGCTGCCGGGCGACGCGCAGGCCGTGATGGGCCAGATCCATCCGTCCGGCGAACTCGCCTTCAACCTGCTGACGGCCGAAGGCTTCGAAGCCGACGAATACATCGACATTTTCGACGGCGGCCCGATCCTGCAGGCCCACAAGCACGCGCTGCGCACTTTCACTTCCTCGCTGACCCTGCGCGTAGCCGATGCCGTTGGCACGCGTGGCGGCGATGCGATGTATGCCGTGGCCACAGGCGCCGACCAGAACTTCCGCGCCGTGACTATCCGCAGCCCGGCGCTGGAAGATGTGAATGCGGTCGCCCTCAGCGCCGATGTGCAGGAAGTACTGAACGTTTCGCCGGGTGACACCGTCACCTGCGTCCGACTCTGATGCCGCAACCACTTATTGCGAGAACCATATGCTAGTTGTACGCGCCATCAACGCCAACGACCTTCAAGCCCTGTATGACCTGGCCACGCAGGTCGGCACCGGCATGACGACCCTCAAGCCCGACATGAAAATGATGGGCGAGCGCCTCGAAACGGCCTGTGCTTCCTTCGCCGAAGCTATCCCGCCGGAGCAGCGCGACTACATGTTCGTGATGGAAGACACCGACACGGGACGCCTCGCCGGCGTGTGCGCCATCAAAGGCGCGGTCGGCCTCACGGAACCGTTCTACAACTACCGCATCGGCACCCTGGTGCATTCCAGCCGCGAGCTGAACGTGTTCACCAAGATGGACACGCTCTACCTGTCGAACGACCTCACGGGCAGCAGCGAACTGTGCTCGCTGTTTTTGCACCCGGACTACCGCAAGGGCCACAACGGCAAGCTGCTGTCGAAGAGCCGCTTCCTGTTCATCGCCCAGTTCCCGCACCTGTTCACGCAGAAGCTGATCGCCGAGATGCGCGGCTACCAGGCCGAGGACGGCAGCTCGCCTTTCTATGAAGGCCTGGGCCGCCACTTCTTCAAGATGGACTTCCACCATGTGGATGACCTGACGGCGCTAGGCAAGAAGTCCTTTATCGCGGAACTGATGCCGCGCCAGCCGCTGTACATCGCCTACCTGCCGCAGTCCGCCCAGGACGTTGTGGGCAAGGTGCACCTGTCCACCGCCCCGGCGCGCCGCCTGCTGGAGCAGGAAGGCATGCACTACGAAGGCTATGTGGATATCTTCGACGCCGGCCCGGTGCTGCAGGCCCGCGTGTCCGAGCTGCGCGCCATTCGCGACAGCGAGCTGGCGATCGTGGACCGTGATACCGACGCCACGCATGCCTGCGCGCCCGTGAACCCGGAACCTACGCTGGTGTCCAACACCACGCTGAAGGATTTCCGCATGCTTATTACTGAATCGATGCCTGTGAACGGCAAGATCGACCTGACCACGGCAGAACAGAAGCTGCTGCACTGCCATCCGGGCGAAGCCGTCCGCACCCTGTCTCTCAACGTGAGGAAGAATTCCAATGTCTGAACAAGCACTGAGCAATTTCATCAACGGCCAGTGGAAAGCCGGCAGCGGCGCGGAACTGGTCACTATCAATCCTGCCAACGGCAAGCAGACCTGGGCCAGCCGCGAAGCCACGGCCGCCGATGTGGCCGAAGCCGCCGCCGCGGCGCGCGCTGCCTTCGAAGCCTGGGCCTGGCGCCCGCTGGAAGAACGCATTGCCATCGTGACGAAGTTCCGCGACCTGCTGAAGGAAAACGCGGAAGCGCTGGCGCTGCTGATCGCGGAAGAAGTGGGCAAACCCATGTGGGAAGCCCGCACCGAAGTCACCACCATGGCGAACAAGGTCGATATCTCGATCCAGTCCTACGGCGCGCGCACCGGCGAAACGAAAAACAAGGTCGCCGACGGCGAGGCAGTGCTGCGGCACCGCCCGCACGGCGTATTCGGCGTGTTCGGTCCGTACAACTTCCCAGGCCACCTGCCGAACGGCCATATCGTGCCGGCCCTCATCGCCGGTAACACCGTGGTGTTCAAGCCGAGCGAATACGCACCGCGCACCGCCGTGAAAACCGTGCAGCTGTGGGAGCAGGCCGGCGTGCCTGCGGGCGTGATCAACCTGGTCAACGGCGGCCGCGAAACCGGCATCGCACTGGGCCAGAACCCGGACATCGACGGCGTGCTGTTCACCGGCAGCAGCCAGACCGGCGCCGCGCTGCACAAGCAGTTCGGCGGCCAGCCGGGCAAGCTGCTGGCGCTGGAAATGGGCGGCAACAACCCGCTGGTGGTGTGGGACGTGAAGGATATCGACGCCGCCGTGTTCATGGCCATTTCCTCCGCTTTCATCTCGGCCGGCCAGCGCTGCACTTGCGCGCGCCGCCTGGTGGTGCAGGATACGCCCGAAGGCGCGCAGTTCATCCAGCGCCTGGTTGACGTGGCCTCGAAGATCACTGTCGGCGAATCGAATGCGGAACCGCAGCCCTTCATGGGGCCGGTGGTGTCGGCAGCCGTGGCTGAAAAACTGCTGCAGGCGCAAAAGGACATGGTCGCCAAAGGCGGCAAGCTGCTGCTGGAAATGAAGCAGCTGCAGCCGGGCACCGGCTTTGTATCCGCCGGCATCGTGGACGTTACCGATGCACAGGGCATTCCCGACGAAGAATGGTTCGGCCCACTGCTGCAGATCGTGCGCGTGAAGGATTTCGACACGGCGCTCAAGGTGGCCAACAATACCGAATTTGGACTGGCGGCGGCGCTTCTGTCGAACGATGAATCGTTGTGGCAGAAGTTCCAGTTGCGGGCCCGCGCCGGCATCGTGAACTGGAACCGCCCGACCACCGGCGCGGCCAGCAGCGCACCGTTCGGCGGCGTCGGCAAGTCCGGCAATCACCGCCCGAGCGCTTACTACGCAGCCGACTACTGCGCCTATCCTGTTGCGTCGATCGAGAACAGCGCGCTGGAAATGCCGGCCAAGCTGTCGCCCGGTCTGCAGTTCTGAGGTCCATCATGGCACACGCACGCGAGTTCAATTTCGACGGCCTGGTTGGGCCGTCGCACAACTATGCCGGCCTTTCGTTCGGCAATGTGGCGTCCTTCAACAATGTGAAGAGCGCCTCCAACCCGAAGCAGGCGGCCTTGCAGGGGCTGGCCAAGATGCGTGCGCTGGCCGCACGCGGCTTCGCCCAGGCCGTGCTGCCACCGCAGGACCGCCCGAACTTCCGCCTGCTGCGCAGCCTCGGCTTCAGCGGCAGCGATTCGGAAGTGCTGGCCAAAGCCTACAAGGAATCGCCGGTCATCCTGGCCTGCGCCTATTCCGCATCGCCGATGTGGACCGCCAATGCGGCGACCGTGAGCCCGTCGGCAGACACCGCCGACGGCCGCGTGCACTTCACGCCCGCCAACCTGAACAACAAGCTGCACCGCGCCTTCGAGCACCTGCAGTCGGCCCGCACGCTGCGCGCCATCTTTGCGGACGCGAAGCATTTTGCCGTGCATGACGCGCTGCCCGGCACCCCGGCCTTCGGTGATGAGGGCGCGGCGAACCATACGCGCCTGGGCGCATCGCATGGCGCCAGCGCGGTGGAGATGTTCGTGTACGGCCGCGTGGAGTTCGATGCGAATGCACCTGCTCCGAAGCGCTATCCGGCCCGCCACACGCTGGAAGCGTCTCAGGCCGTGGCCCGCCTGCACGGCTTGAACCCGGCGCGCGCCGTCTACATCCAGCAGAATCCGGATGTCATCGACCAGGGCGTATTCCACAATGACGTGATCGCGGTCGGCAATGCGAATGTGCTGTTCTATCACGAACAGGCCTTCGCCGACGAGCAGGGTGCGCTGTTCCAGCTGCGCCAGGCCATGGCCGGCGTGGATGCGGAGCTGACCGGCATTCGTGTGGTAACCGGCGCGGTGCCGGTGCTGGACGCCGTGAAGAGCTATCTGTTCAACAGCCAGTTGCTGTCAAAGGAAGGCGGCAAGATGGCGCTGGTGATTCCACAGGAATGCCAGGAGGTGGAATCGGTGGCACGCTACCTGGAAGGCCTGGTGAAGAGCGGCGGTCCGGTCGATGAGCTGATCCACTTCGACCTGCGCCAGAGCATGCGCAATGGCGGCGGGCCTGCCTGCCTGCGCCTGCGCGTGGCCCTGACCGATGAGGAGGCGCGCGCCATGCACCAGGGCGTGATCATGACCGAAGCGCTGTATCATCAGCTGGTTGCCTGGGTGGAGAAGCACTACCGCGACCACCTGGAGCCGGAAGACCTGGCCGACCCCGCGCTGGCGATCGAAGTCCACGCTGCGCTCGAAGAGCTGACCCGCATCCTTGGCCTGCCAGGCCTGTATGATTTGTAATATTGAGATTCATCCCAAGATGGGGCGGGGCGATCCTCCGCCCCTGATGGTTTAGCCGCTCTGCCAAAAGCGAGAGGGCGCACAACGGAATACCTATAACGTATTGGAGATGCACGATGACGAAAATGCCACAAGACCTGCGTAAAGAGACGCTGGACCTCGTGAACGCGGGCAAGCCCGCAGAAGGCACGCAGGTTGCCGCCCTGATCGCAGCCTGGCTCAAATCCCTGGACGACGAAGACCTGGCTGACGTATCGCCGGCAAGTCTGGCCCCGGTACTGGTGCAAGGCTTCACGCAAGCCGCGAACCGCACCACCGAGGGCTGCCAGATCGCATCGCTGCGCTATGCGGACGGCCGTGGCGGCGATGCCACCGCGCTGCTGATCCTGAACGACGACATGCCCTATCTCGTCGACTCCATCGTGATGGCCCTGCGCCGCCAGCATGTTGTCGCCAACGGCGTGCTGAATGCCGTGCTGCCGGTGCGCCGCTCCGACGACGGCACCGTCGTCTCGGTGCTGGAAGACGGCTCCAAACTCGAATCCTATGTGCTGGTGCTGCTGTCCGAAGAACTGGACGAAGCATCGCTGAAAGAACTGACCGGCCGCATCGAAATGGTGGCGCGCGACGCCGCCGTGGTGAAGCGCGACCTGGCCGCGATGAAGGACCGCCTTGCGGCCGTGGCGGAACAAGCCGCCAGCCAGAGCGAAGAGGGCGCCGAAGTGGCGGCCTTCCTCGAATGGGCGCGCAAGGAAGGTTTTGAAGTGCACGGCTACGCCTACTACCAGGTAAAGGCCGGCGCACGCGAACTGGAACGCGATATCCCGAGCCGCATCGGCGTGCTGCAGGATACTTCGCATCCGGTGTACGGCACCTGCCTCGCCAATATTCCCGGCGACTTCGAAACCCTGTCGCGCCGCGGCCATACGCTGTCCATCGTGAAGGCGGACGTGAGCGGCACCCTGCACCGCGACCAGCAGCTGGACTTCATCGGCGTGCGCAATATGGACGCGCAGGGCAATGTGCTCGGCGAGCACTGCTTCGTTGGCCTGTTCACCCGCGCCGCCACCCTGACGCCGCTGGCCCGCCTGCCGTTCGCGCGCGGCCGCATCGCCAAGGTGCTGCAGATCGCCGGCGTGCGCGAGACCGGCTTCCGCGCCGAGAAATTCGTTGAAATCCTGGAGTCGCTGCCGCGCACCGAAGCGCTGGAAGCCGATCCGCAATGGCTGGCCGAAGTCTGCGGCTCCGTGGTTTCGCTGTACAAGCAGCCGCGCACCAAGGTGTTCGCGCGCCGCGACGTATACGGCCGCCACCTGAACGTGCTGGTCTACCTGCCGCGCGAACGCTACAGCCAGAGCGTTGCCAACGCCCTGTCGCGCGCGCTGCAGGAGAGCTCCGGCGCCAGCAATGTAAGCACGCAGACCCTGGTGGCCGACGGCCCGCTGGCCCGCCTTTACCTGATCGCCCGCGCCGCACGCAATCCGCTGGACCTGGAAAGCGATATCCAGCGTCCGCTGCTGGCCATCCTGGACGGCTGGCATAACAGCTTCTCCGAACTGGCCGATGCGGTCGGCAACGAAGAGATGCGCAATAACCTGCGCCGCCTGTGCTCCACGCTGCCGGTGGACTACGTCAGCGCCACCTCGCCGGTGGTGGCTTTCCACGACCTGGACAAGATCCTGCGCAATGGCGACGGCGCCCGCACGGCGGTGCGCGTCGAGAACACGCCGGGCGCCCCGACCACCATCCGTATCTACTCGGTGGACAAGGTGCCTTCACTGTCCGCACTGCTGCCTGCGCTGCATAACGCCGGCGTCTCGATCGAGCGTGAGCAGGCGCACTCCATCCGCACCTCGGACGGCAAGCGCCACTACGTGACCAGCCTGGCCGTGGATGCGTCCAGCGCCGAGAAGCTGGCCAATCCTGACATCGCCGCGGTGGCGGAAGACCTGTTCACGAAGCTGTTCAACAACGACGTGGAAGACGGCCGCCTGAACGGCCTGGTGGTCGAAGGCGGCCTGTCCACGCAGGAAGTGCAGCTGGTGCGCGCCTATATGAGCTACTGGCGCCAGACCGGCACCCAGCTTTCCGTGCGCTACATCGCGGAGACGGTACGCAGGCAGCCCGCGCTGGTGAAAGCCATTGTGGACGCCTTCAAGCAGCGCTTCGACCCGTCACTGGACGAAGCCACCCGCACCAGTGCTCGCGATACCCTGATCGGCCTGAAATCGCGCCTGGCATCGGTCAACCATGCGGATACGGAGCTGATGCTCGCCGCGCTGATCGACCTGGTGCTGGCAACGCTGCGCACCAACTACTTCCAGAAAGTGGGCCAGGGCGACAAGATCATCTTCAAGTTCGACACCAGCAACCTGTCGCTGGTGCCGGAGCCACGCCCATTCCGCGAAATCTATGTGTTCTCGCGCCGTTTCGAAGGCGTGCACCTGCGCGGCGGCCCTGTGGCGCGCGGAGGCCTGCGCTGGTCGGACCGTATGGAAGACTACCGCACCGAGGTGCTGGGCCTGGTGAAAGCGCAGATGGTGAAGAACGCCGTGATCGTGCCGGCTGGCGCGAAGGGCGGCTTCGTCTGCAAGCAGATGCCGGCCGGCGCGCCGCGCGAAGTGGTGGCGGCGGAAGGCGAAGCAGTCTACCGCCTGTTCATCGCCAGCTTGCTGGAAGTGACCGACAACCGCGTGCTGGGCAAGATCGTCGCGCCCGAGGACACCGTCTGCTACGACGGCAACGATCCTTACCTGGTGGTGGCCGCCGACAAGGGCACCGCAACCTTCTCCGACATCGCCAACAGCATCGCCGTGAAGCGCGGCTTCTGGCTGGGCGACGCCTTCGCATCGGGCGGCTCCAACGGCTATGACCACAAGAAGCTGGGTATCACCGCGAAGGGCGCCTTCGAAGCCGTGAAGCGCCACTTCTACGAGATGGGCCACGATATGGACACCACGCCGTTCACCGTTGTCGGTGTGGGCGACATGTCCGGCGACGTGTTCGGCAACGGCGTGCTGCTGTCCAAGCAGATCAAGCTGCTGGCGGCCTTCGACCACCGCCATATCTTCCTGGACCCGAATCCGGACACCGCGAAGTCCTTCGCCGAACGCGCCCGCATGTTCGCGCTGCCGCGTTCCTCGTGGGACGACTACAACAAGGAACTGATCTCCGAAGGCGGCGGCGTGTTCCCGCGTACCGCGCGCTCCATCGAACTGTCGCCGCAGGTGCGCGCGGCGCTGGACATCGAAGAGACCTCGCTGACCCCGGAAGAACTGATGCACCGCATCCTGCTCGCGCCCGTGGACCTGTTCTACAACGGCGGCATCGGCACCTATATCAAGTCCTCGGCGGAAACGCACGCACAGGTGAAAGACCGCGCCAACGACAATATCCGCGTCAACGGCAGTGAACTGCGCTGCAAGGTGGTGGCTGAAGGCGGCAACCTGGGCGCAACCCAGGCCGGCCGTATCGAGTTTGCGCTGTCCGGCGGCCGCATCTTCACCGACGCCATCGACAACTCGGCCGGTGTGGACTGCTCCGACCACGAAGTGAACGCGAAGATCTGGCTGGACGTGGAAGTGAACGCCGGCCAGCTGAGCGAGGAAGAGCGTAACCGCGTGCTGAACGACATGACCGGCGACATCGAACGCCTGGTCCTGCGCGACAACACGCAGCAAACGCGCCTGCTGGTGCGCGAGCTGCAAGCCCAGTCCGAGGTGCATGTGCAGGACGGCTACGCCGCGCTGATCGCGAGCCTGGAAGAAGAGGGCGCGCTGTCGCGCGAACTGGAACAGCTGCCAAGCGTGGCCGAGCTGGCGCGCCGCAAGGCCGACGGCCGCGGCCTGACCACGCCGGAACTGGCGGTGGTGATCGCCAACGTGAAGAACCGCTACAAGCGCATCCTGTCCGCACTGCCGCTGACGGATGAAAGCTGGGCCGAGTCCGTGCTCAAGCCATATTTCCCGGACCTGCTGGTCGCCACCCGTTCCGCGCTGGCCCACCCGCTGGCGAACGCCATCCTGGCCACGGTGCTGGCGAACGAAGTGGTGAACCGCTGCGGCCCGCTGATGCTGCGCGACCTCGCTGCCCAGCACGGGGTTGATGAATCCGACGTGATCCTGGCCTGGGGCCAGGCATGGTCCGCGCTGAACCTGGCGCCTGCATTCGACACGCTGGATGCGGACATGCTGAAGGTGCCGCGCGAAGTGGCGATCCGTGTGGATGCGCGCACCCGTGCGATGCTGAAATCCGTGATCGAAGGCGTGCTGTCCGTGCCGCGCGAGCAGCTGCGCAACGGCGGCGGCATTGCCGAACTGGCGCGCCTGTTCGGCGAACCGGCCACCATCAGCAAGCTGTCCGGCGAAGGCAAGTCGGAAGCCGACGCGATTCCGGGCCTGCGCAGCGAATATGTGCAGGCGTGGAAAGCGGTCGATGCGATCGACAGCGTGGCGGCCTTCGTGTTCGCTGCGCTGTCCGTGAAGCGTCCGGCGGGGATGGACCTGCCGGCCTTCCTGCAGGTTGGCATGTCGCTGCGTGCGCAGGCCGGCATCGACAACCTGGAGCGCGGCCTGAAGCTGCCGGCCGCCACCCGTTCGCAGGAACAGCTGCGCGCCTATGCGCTGCAGACGCTGCGCCGCACGCAGCAGCGCCTGCTGACGCAAGTGCTGCTGCGCGCCACCAACGGCCACGATGCAGCGGAAGCGGTGGAAGTCGTCACCAACACGCTGGGCCTGTCCGGCTATCCGGTGGCATCGGACCTGGAGCAGGCGATGCTGGACGTGTGGGCGCTGTCCGAAGCCGTGAACGCGGTCGGCATGGCGCAGGCAGCGTAAGCCCATGGCAGGTCCATCGAATGGCCTGCCGGCCGCCGTCCGGGCGCTGGCCGAAGCAGACTTCAGCGCCGTTTCGCGCAGCTTCGCGGCGGCCGGCTTCACGGTCGCCGAGCCGGCGGACGGCATCCTGACTATCCAGCGCGGCGGCGGCCGTCCCGCCGTGCTGGTATCGGTTGGCGTGCATGGCGACGAAACCGGCCCGATCGAACTCACCGCCTTCCTGCTCGACGCGCTCGCGCAGGAACCTGAAAAGCTGGCGGTGGACCTGATGCTCTGCGTCGGCAACATCGGCGCCATCCGCGAAGGCAAGCGCTTCATCGATGCGGACCTGAACCGCATGTTCCGTCCCGTGCGCGGCACGCTGGCCAATACTGCCGAAGCAGCGCGCGCCGACGTGATGATCGCCGCCACTGCGGGCTTCTTCGCCAACGCAGGCAAGGAGCGCTGGCACCTCGACCTGCACACGGCCATCCGTCCCTCCTACTACCCGAACTTTGCCATCGTTCCCGACCTGATCGAGGAGGGCGCGAAGCGTGAACTGATCGGCTGGATGGGCGAGGCAGGCATTGGCGCCATCATCATGAATCCGGAATCCGTGGGCACCTACAGCTATTACAGCGCCGAGCACCATGGCGCCGCAGGCGCCACAGTGGAACTGGGCCGCATCGGCGTGCTGGGGCAGAACGACCTGTCCCAGTTCGACGATGCGCGCCGCGCGCTGGACCGGCTGCTGCGCGGCGCCGCGCCGCTGGCAGCGGCCAGCGAGCCCCACGTCTACAAGGTCGCGCGCAACATCATCAAGCGCAGCGATGCCTTCACCATGGCCTTCGGCCGCGACACCCAGAACTTCACGCCGCTCGGCAAAGGCGCCGAAATCGCCCGCGACGGCGATGAAGTGCACCTGGTCGAGCACGACGAAGAACTGGTGGTATTCCCCAACCCCGACGTCCGCATCGGCCTCCGCGCCGCCCTCATGGTCACCCGCGCCTGACAACATGACACCATGGGGTCAGGCACCCGCTGTCAGTGACACGAGGGGGCCTGACCCCAGGGTGTCATGAGCGGGAAATCGGCGGAGGCGATAGACTGGCGTTTTGCTTAAAGGGGATTTGCTATGTCATTGACTATGTCGAGGGTGTCGGTGCCGCTGTTCGTGCGCGGCTTGAAAGTGCTGTCCACGCTGCTGCAGAAGGGCGAGGAATTTGCGGCGGAGAAGGGTATGGTGCCTGAAGTGCTGCTCGGCGCCCGTCTGGCGGAGGATATGCTGCCGCTGTCCGCCCAGGTCCAGCGCGCCAGCGATGCCTCCAAACTCTGCGTGCACCGCCTGGCCGGCGGCGACGCGCCCAAGTTCCCGGACGATGAAACCTCTTTCCAGCAGCTGCAGGAACGCATCGCCAAAACCATCGCCTACCTGGAGAGCGTGGCTGCCGCCGATGTCGATGCCGGCCAGGACAAGACCATCCAGCTGAACTGGGGTTCCTTCGCGCCCACCTTCAGCGGCCAGGAATACCTGCTCAGCTTCGGCCTGCCGAATTTCTACTTCCACATCGTTACCGCCTACGATATCTTGCGCAACCAGGGCGTGAAAATCGGTAAGCTGGACTATCTGGGCGCCTTCGACAAGGCGTAAAAAAAGCCGCCGGGCCGGAGCCGGGCGGCTTGCAGGATCATCGGACGCTCAGGCGTTCGTGATCCGCGCCGGCGTCTTGCGCGGCGTCTTGGGGGACGGAGCCTGCGCAGCATCTGCCGCGACAGGAGCCGAAACCTTGGCAAAACCCGCAGCCGGTACGGAGGCATTCATCGCCGTTTCGGCATTGGCCAGCGTGTGCTGCTGCGCCGGCAGCCAGCCGATAATTGCTGCGGTAGAAATAAGGCTCAAGACGATCACGCCCAGCGCGGCGCCGATCATCAGAGGATGAACACGGGCGGAGACGGTTGGGATTTTCTGGTACAGGGTCATGATCTTGCTCCTCTTGAGCTGTTTAAGGCATGGTTAAAGATTACCGTTATGCCTATTGGCAATCTACCCACTGCCCTGTATCAAAAGTAAGTAACTGTAACTTTAGAGGGGATATTCCAGCATGAGTCAGCTCTTTACGCCCTTTCAGCTCGGGCCGCTCGAACTGAAGAACTGCATCGCCATCGCCCCCATGTGCCAGTATTCATCCCAGGACGGCCTGGCCACCGACTGGCACATGATGCACCTCGGCCACCTGGCCTTGTCCGGCGCGGCGCTGCTGATGACGGAGGCCACCGCCGTCACGCCGGAAGGCCGCATCTCGGCGCGCGACCTGGGCCTGTGGTCCAGCCGTCACCAGCAGGCGCTGGCGCCGGTGGTCCAGGCCATCCGCCGCCACTCGCCCATCAAGCTGGCCGTGCAGCTGGGGCATGCGGGCCGCAAGGCCTCCAGCAGGGTGCCATGGGAAGGCGGCGCCAGCGTGCCGCCCACCGAGGAAGACGGCTGGCAGACCGTTGCGCCTTCCGCGCTGCCCCATGCGCCGGGCGACGCGCCGCCCGAGGCGCTCGATGAAGCGGGCCTGCAGCGCATCCGGGACGCTTTCGTGGACGCCGCCCGCCGCGTGCACGCGCTGGGCATCGAAGGCATCGAGCTGCATGGCGCGCACGGCTACCTGCTGCACCAGTTCCTGTCACCCATCGCCAACCAGCGCCGCGACAAGTACGGCGGCTCGCTGCAAAACCGCATGCGCTTCCCGCTGGAGGTATTCGATGCGGTGCGCGCCGCCGTGCCACCGGAAGTCGCGGTCGGCATGCGCATCTCGGCCACCGACTGGGTCGATGGCGGCTGGGACCTGGAGCAGAGCGTGGTCTTCGCCCAGGAGCTCAAGCAGCGCGGCACGGCCTTCATGCACATTTCCAGCGGCGGCATATCGCCGCTGCAGAAAATCCCCCTTGGCCCCGGCTACCAGATCCAGTTCGCGGCCCGCATCAAAAAGGAAACCGGCCTGCCCACCATCGGCGTGGGCCTGATCACCGAAGCGGAACATGCCGAATCCATCATCGTGCAGGGCGAGGCGGATGTGGTGGCGCTGGCGCGCGGCATTCTTTACGACCCGCGCTGGCCGTGGCATGCCGCCGCCAAACTGGGAGCGCAGGTGGACGCGCCGCCGCAATACTGGCGTTCGCAGCCCCACCGGCTGAAAGATCTGTTTGGCGACACGTCCCTCGGACAACGATGAGCCGCTACCAGCTGCTGATCTTCGACTTCGACGGCACGCTTGCCGACAGCTTTCCCTTCTTCCTCGACGTGTTCGACACGCTGGCGGATGCCCACGGCTTCCGCCGGCTGGAACGCGATCGCCTGGACGTGCTGCGCCACTACGACCTGCGTCAGATGATGCAGTACGTCGGTCTGCCGCGCTGGAAGCTGCTGCCGGTGGGCGTGCATTTCCGCTCCCTGATGGCGCAGAATATCTCGCGCATCCAGCTTTTCGGGGGCATGCGCGAATTCCTGCGCGCTGCGGCGGCCAAGGGCGTGCAGCTGGGGATTGTGAGCTCCAACTCGGAAGAAAACGTGCGCATGGTGCTGGGCGAGGATGCAGGCCTGTTCCGCTATTACGAATGCGGCGCCGCCCTGTTCGGCAAGCGCCGCCGCCTGCGCCATGTGCTGCGCCGCAGCGGCGTGGCGCCGGACAAGGTGTTGTGCCTGGGCGACGAAGTGCGCGACATTGAAGCCGCCCACGGCGCGGGGCTGGATTTCGGTGCTGTGGCCTGGGGGTATACGGCGCCTCAGGCCCTGCAAGCCCGGGCGCCGCGCCATGTTTTCGCTACCATCGCCGACATGAGAGCCACACTGGACTGATATTGTTTCGTTGTGTTTCTTGTACAAAATTCCTTTAGGGATGCGGCACGCTCTGGGCCTATAATCGCCGGATTGTTTTTGCTCCCGAAGGAATGCCTGTGAACCAAACGCTGGTCCAGAAACTCACGCGTACCAAGCCGGTCGAAGCCCACGCAGGCGAAGACCACCCGTCCAGCGGCGGCCTGACCCGCTCTCTCGGCCTGTTCTCCCTGACGATGATCGGCGTCGGCGCCACCATCGGCACCGGCATTTTCCTCACCATGGCCGAAGCGGTGCCGAAAGCCGGTCCAGCCGTGCTGCTGTCCTTCCTGATGGCCGCCGTCACCGCAGGCCTGACCGCGCTGTGCTACGCCGAACTGGCTTACCGCATTCCCGCTTCCGGTTCGTCCTATTCCTTCGCCTATGCCACGGTGGGCGAATTCCTGGCCTTCGTGATGGCGGCCTGCCTGCTGCTGGAATACGGCCTGGCCGCAAGCGCCACGGCCATCGGCTGGTCGGACTACCTGAATAACTTCCTCAATAACGCCTTCGGCTGGGACATCCCGGTCTGGCTGCGCACACCGCTCATTGCATCGAGTCCGGACGGCGCGGTGTGGCACACGGGCCATATCAACCTGCCGCCCATGATCCTGTGCGCGCTGTGCTGCATCCTGCTGGCGCGCGGCACCAGGGAGTCGGCGCTGACCAACACCATCATGGTCATCATCAAGCTGGCCATCCTGGTCTTCTTCATGGCGATTGCCTTCACCGGCTTCGACAGCGCCAACTTCACGCCATTCTTCAAGACGGAAGGGGCGCCGGGGCTGGTCGGCATGGCGGGCGTTACGGCCGCCGCGGGCACCGTCTTCTTCTCCTTCATCGGCCTGGATACGGTAGCCACCGCTGGCGAAGAAGTGAAGAACCCGAAACGCAATGTGCCGCTGGGGATCCTGGCTGCGCTGCTCATCGTCACCGTGTTCTACATGCTGGTTGCCGTGGCGGCGCTGGGCGCCCAGCCGGCGAAGATGTTCGAAGGCCAGGCGGCCGGCCTGTCCGTCATCCTGCAGAACGTGACCGGCCAGGCATGGCCCGCGCTGGTGCTGTCTGCGGGCGCGGTAATCTCCGTGTTCTCCGTTACCCTGGTAACGATCTACGGCCAGACCCGCATCCTGTACGCGATTTCGCGCGACGGCCTGGTGTCGAAGGTATTCCAGCGCGTGAACCAGCGCAGCCATGCGCCGGTCATCAACACCGTTATCGTGTCCATCGTTGTTGCGCTGCTGGGCGGCCTGGTGGATTCCACCTTCCTGTGGGACATGGTGAGCATGGGAACGCTGACAGCCTTCATCGTGGTGTCCATCGCGGTGCCGGTAATGCGCCGCAAGGAGCGCAAGGCAGGCGTGTACAAGAAAGACGGCTTCCGCGTGCCGCTCGGCCCTTACCTGATTCCCGGCCTGTCGATCTTCGCCTGCCTCTACATCATGGTGGACCTGCCAACCACCACGCGCGTGGTCTTCGCCGTGTGGATGGCCGCCGCTGTCGCTACCTACTTCCTGTATGGTATTCGCAATTCCCGTTTGAATAAGGCCTGATCATGTACGTCAAAGCTGTTGCGCAGGCGAGCTTTATCGCCGCCTCCCTTCTGTCCGCAGCGCTCTCCCAGGCCGAGGGCATCCGCGACTACCGTAACGTTGCCATCTCCGGCGACGGCGAACGGCTCGTGGCCATCGAGACGCCGCCTGCTGTGGGCGGCCAGCGCCAGCACGCCGCCATCGTCGTGCGCGACGGCTCGAACGGCCGCATCCTGTGGGCCAGCGACCCATGCGGCAGCTGCAGCTATGACCGCCCGAGCTGGTCGCCGAACGGCAAGAGCGTGGCCTTTATCGGCAGCGACAGCAAGGCAGGCAGCGCCACGCTCTATGTGGCGGAACAGGGCAAGGCCCGCGCGGTAGCCGTGGTGAAGGGCGTCGCCAATACGGCGCGCTGGTCGCCGGACAGCAAAACCGTGGCCCTGCTGGCCACGCCCGGCGCGAAGAAGGAAACCGGCGCCACCGCCGCGGGCGCGCGCCTGGTCGGCGAAATCGGCTCGGAGGAAGACGCGCAGCGCATCGCTACGGTGCCGGCAGCTGGCGGTGAACTGAAACTGCTGTCGCCGGACGACACCTTCATCTACGAATACGACTGGACGCCGGATGGCAAAGGCTTTGTGGCCACTGGCGCCAAAGGCAACGGCGACAATAACTGGTGGGTAGCAAAGCTGGCCTATGTGGATGCAGCAACGGGCGCGCTGCGCATCATCGCTTCGCCAACGACGCAACTGAACATGCCGCGCGTTTCGCCGGACGGCAAAACGGTAGCCTATATCGGCGGCCTGATGTCGGACTTCGGTTCCATTGGCGGCGACCTGTACACGGTGCCGCTGGCCGGTGGCGAGCCAAAGAACATCACGCCCGGCTTCAAGGGCACCTTCAACGGCCTGGCGTGGAAGCGCAAGGGCCTGGTCGGCACCGCGCTGATGGGCGACCAGCAGACGGCGCTGGCCGTGGACGCATCGAGCGGCAAGATTGAGAAGCTGTGGTCCGCCGCCGTCACCAGCAGCGGTTCCGATGGCCGCCTCTCCTTCAGTGCGGACGGCAGCATGGCCGCAGGTACGGTGGAAGACTACGAGCACGCCCAGCACATCGTGGCAGGTCGCCTGCCGCAGCTGTCGCAGGTCACGCACGATAACGACGACTCGGCACCGCAAGTCGCGGTGCGCAATATCGCGTGGACCAACGAGGGCTTCAATGTGCAGGGCTGGCTGCTTGGCCCGCAGAAGACCGAAGCCGGCAAGACCTATCCAATGGTGGTGCGCGTGCACGGCGGCCCTGCGTCGGCGGTAACGCCGCGCTATATCGCAGCGGATGGCGGCGGCGACGCGCTGGTGCGCGAGCTGGTGAAGAAGGGCTACTACGTGTTCCTGCCGAACCCGCGCGGCAGCTACGGCCAGGGCCAGGACTTCGCCCGCGCCAACCGCCGCGATTTCGGCGGCGGCGACCTGCGCGATATCCAGGCCGGCATCGATGCCGTGCTGAAGACCGTGCCGGTGGACGGTGAACGCCTCGGCATCATGGGCCATTCCTATGGCGGCTTCATGACCATGTGGACCGTGACGCATTCGCACCGCTTCAAGGCGGCGGTGGCAGGCGCCGGCATCGCGAACTGGATCAGCTATTACGGCCAGAACGGCATCGACCAGTGGATGATTCCCTTCTTCGGCGCTTCGATGTATGACGATCCCGCCATCTACCGCCAGCTGTCGCCGATCGAAACCATCAAGCATGCGAAAACGCCAACCTTCATCTACGTCGGCGAGCGCGATGTGGAAACCCCGGCGGTGCAGTCGATGGAGTTCTGGCATGGCCTGCGCGCCATGGGCGTGCCGACCACGCTGGTGATCTACCAGGACGAAGGCCACAGCATCCGCAAGCCGGAGCACCAGCGCGACCAGCGCGAACGCACCATCGCCTGGTTCGACAAATACCTGGGCAAATAAAAAACCGGGCTGAGGCCCGGTTTTTTTATGGTGCTGCGTGCGCGGCGGCTTAGTCGCGGCCTGCGATATTGCGCAGTTCGGCCGCCTGGCTTGGCGAGAGCGTGTCGAAATCGCGTGCCAGCTTCCACAGGGAATCGCGGTCGCGCACAATGCTGCGCTGCGATGCCATGCCGTGCGAAACGGAGGCGGTTACCGGCGCCATTGCAAACAGCGCGCGCAGGAAAGTGCCTGCTGCCTTGGCCAGATTGCCCAGATAGCCACGTTCGGTATAGCTGTTCAGCGTTGCGGTCGTCATGATGTACTCCTGAAAGATGTCCTGTTGCAGTGCAGTATAGGACGCGCTCCGTCATAAATAAACTTTCCGTTCATGATGTTCGGTATACGTAAACTGTATGACTGAAACATTCTGTTGCTTTGCTGATAGTGACTTGCGATATTATCCATGCATTATCGGCAATTGATTTTTCGACAGGTCATCATATGTCTCTCAGGCTCAAGCTCATGGCAGCACTGCTCGCGACAGGGCTCGCTACCGTGGCGATCGTGGGCGGCCTGTCATATATGGGGCTGAGCCACCGGGTCGATGAAATCCGCCGCGAGCAGGCTTCGGAGCATTTCCGTGCCGCGATGACGGCGTACTTCGGCAAATATGGCGACTGGATCAGTGCCAACCGGGCCGAGCCCGTCGACCGCTTCCTGCAGCGCCTGAGCGGCCCACCGGGCGATGACGGGCCGCCCCGGCCCCGGCCGGCACTGCATGATGCCGCCCCGCAGCCCGGCCATCCACCGCCGCCGCATGGCGGCGAGCCGCCATTCCGCTTTGTGCTGGCCGATGCCGACTACCGCGTGCTGCTCGGCGCGGGCGTGTTCGAACCCGGCGAGGCGCTGCCGGCCGATATCCGCAGCGCCACGCACCCGATTACCGTCTCCGGCAGCACGGTTGCGCACGTGGTCTCGGAAGGCCTTTTCATTCCCAGTTCGCAGGAGCGCGCCTACCTGAACGCCATGCGTTCCTCGCTGCTGGCCGGCGGGCTGGCCGCCGTGGTCGTTGCCACTGGGCTGGGCCTTCTGTTGAGCGGGGGGCTGAGCCGCAGGCTGCAGGGCCTTACCGGCGCGATCCGCGCCATGCATGGCGGCGCGCTGCACCAGCAGGTGCCGGCCGAGGGCAAGGACGAAGTGGCGCTGCTGGCGCGGGCCTTCAACGACATGAGCACGCGGCTCGCCGCCAGCCATGCGGCGCTGCAGGAATCGAACCGCAAGGTGCTGGAGCAGGCCGCCCAGCTGCGCGAACTGAGCGTGCGCGACGCGCTCACCCAGCTCTACAACCGGCGCCATTTCGACGAGCAGGCCTCCACGCTGTTCAAGCAGGCCATGCGCCACAAGCGCCCGCTGAGCCTTGTCATTGCCGACATCGACTACTTCAAGCGCATCAACGACCAGTACACCCATGCCGTGGGCGATGCCGTGCTGCGCCAGATCGGCGAGATCCTGCGCACGCATATGCGGCTCAGCGACCTGGTAGCGCGCTATGGCGGTGAAGAGTTTGTGCTGGCGCTGCCGGAAACCGCCGGCCCGCAGGCGCGCGCTTTATGCGACAAGCTGCGCGGCCTGATCGAAAGCTATCCCTGGAGTACCCTGCATGCGGAGCTGCGCGTGACGATGAGCATGGGCGTCTGCTCCGACCTCGCCGCGGGCAGCGCGGATGCCATGCTGCGCAAGGCGGATGTGCTGCTGTACCGCGCCAAGGAAGCGGGCCGCAACCGGGTCTGTCATATCTGAAGGGCGAGCGGCTCCAGGCCGTAAGCGGCGCGCGCCTTGTCGCACTCCGGCGTTCCTGCTGTGAACTCGCGGCAGGTGGCAGAGCGCTGCGGATAGATGGCGCAACCCACCCGCTTACCTACTTCCCCTTCCAGCGCAACGCAACGCACCGGTGAACGTTCCGTGCCGCGCATGGCGATGCGCATTGGCGTGACCGGAATGGTCAGCTGTTGCGGCACGGTGCCGCCGGGATGGGCGTCGCTCTCGCCCCAGTAGAAGGAAACGCGGTAATGCGCGCAGCAGGCGCCGCATTCCTGGCAGGATTCGGACATCGCTTCATGCAGGGTGATGGTGAGCGGATATGATAGCAAAGCTGGCACTAAGGAGACCGCATGACACAAACGCTGAATGCAGAGCAGACCGCAGCCCTGCTGCCATACCCCCAGCTGGTGCGCGCACTGCGCACTGCCGTGGCCGAGCTGGCGCAGGGCGCCATCCTGTGTCCTGCGCGCCAGGTGGAGCCTCTGCAGGACGGTGCGCTGCTGCTGTCGATGATCGCCACGGCGCAGGACGTTGCCGTGCATAAGCTCATTTCAGTGGTGCCGCAGAATCCCGCGCGCGGCCTGCCGACCATTTCAGGCCGCGTCAGCGTGGTCGATGCCGTGGATGGCATGGTGCGGCTGGTGCTCGACGGCGCCACGGTCACAGGCCGCCGCACGGCCGCCCTGTCGATGCTAGGCGTCGAGGTGCTGCTCGGGCGCGCACCGCGCCATGTGCTGCTGGTTGGCGCCGGCACGCAGGCCCTGAACCATGCGCAGGCACTGGCCGCGCTCTATCCCGAAGCGCGCCTCAGCGTCGTCGCCCGCAGCCCCGCTTCCGTCACCGCGTTCTGCGCGCAAGCGCCCGGCACACGGGCAGGATCGCTCGCGGACCTTGCCGAAGATATTGACCTCGTCATCACCTGCACCACCAGCAGGCAGCCGGTCTATCAGCACGCCGCGCGCGCGGGCCGGCTGCTGATCGCCGTGGGCGCCTTCAAACCGCATGCGGCCGAAATCGCATCGGCGACAGTGCGCGCCAGCCGCATCTTCGTGGACGATCCGCACGGCGCGCATCACGAGGCGGGAGACCTGCTGCAGGCCGGCATCGACTGGGCGCAGGTGAAAGGCATTTCCGCAGCCCTCGATGGCGTGCCGATGGCCGATACGGAAGCGGTGCTGTTCAAAACCGTGGGCTGCGCCGCCTGGGATCTTGCCGCGGCGCGCGTGGCGCTGGCGAACAGCGGCTAGGCCCGCCGGTCGAGCCAGCGGCCGCCGAACAGCACGCAGACCAGCGCGGCGGCGATCAGGGCGATGCCGGCCCATTGCCAGCCGGTGATGGTGTCGCCCATCGCCAGCATGCCCGCGGCAATGCCCACTACCGGCACGCCAAGGCTGAACGGCGCCACGCGGTTGGCCGGGTGGCGCTTCAGCAGGCCGGTCCACAGCGCATAGCCCACGATCGTGGCCATCCAGCCCAGGTAAGCGATGGCGGCCCAGGTGCTGAACGGTGCGTTCGTCCAGTGCCAGCGCGCTTCCGGAGCATCGAAAGCCAGCGACAGTGCGATGAAGGGAATGATGGGCCAGATGCTGGCCCACACGAGGAAGCCCACCGGATCGAACTCCGGCGTGGCATGCTGCGCGCGCCGCACCACGATATTCGACGCGGCCCACATCGACGCGCCGGTGAGGCAGAGCAGGAAGCCGCCGAGCGTGGTGCCGCTGTGGTCCTGCGCGCCCGCATAGTTCATGCCGAAGCAGAGCAGGCCCGCAGCGGCCAGGAGCAGTCCGGCGATCAGCGCGCGGCTGGGGCGTTCGCCCAGCAGCACAAAGCCGTACAGGGCGGTGAAGAACACCTGCGTCTGCAGCAGCACCGAAGCCAGCGATGCGGACATGCCGACCTTCAGCGACAGGAAAACAAAACCGAACTGTCCCACGCCCTGGAACAGGCCGTAAAGGGCGAGCCACTTCAGGGGCAGTTTGGGCGGCTTGATGATGAAGACCAGCGGCAGCACCGCAAACAGATAGCGCCCGGCTCCCATCTGGAACGGCGTGAAGTCGCGCAGGCCGATCTTCATGGCGACGAAATTGGTGCCCCAGATAAGCACCACGCTCAGGGCTGCCAGCAGGTCGCGGCCGGTGAGCGGGGCGGTATTCATTCCGCTTCCCTGCTGACGTTGCGTTCGATCGCCTCGCTATGGACGATGATCTTCTCCGCATCGGCCTGCAGCAGGCGGATGCGGCGCTGCACCAGCGGCCAGCCGGACCATGCCACGGATGCCGGCGGCGGCGCTTCCCCTGCCCCGGCTGGAACGAGGACCACCGTGGCCGTCATGCCATGGCGCGCCAGCGCCTCCGTCAGTGTGCGGCATACCTGCCTGTGGCTGTGCGCCAGCATCGCATTCACCTCGTCCGCAGGAATATCCTTCACATGGCGGCGCAGGATGGCGCGCAAGGCGGCAACGTGCGCCACCAGCAGGTAGTTCTGCACGATGAAGAGATTGATGTCTTCCATCGCTCGCTGCTTGCTTGCCGGTTCGTCCAGCATGCGCACCATGGCGGCGCTCAGGTCCGCCAGGCTGTCCATCAGTCCCTTGCGCTGGATGCGGTAAGGGAAGTCGTTCCGGCAGTCACCGCGCAGCAGCTCGAAGCTGGCCTGCATATAGCGCAGGTTGGCCTCCAGCACGCGCCGCACCAGGCGTGGCAGCGACTGGTACTCCCAGTTTGCCAGCACGAAGCTGAACACCGTGGCCACGGCTGCGCCGATCAGGGTGTCCGTCAGGCGCTCGGACACGGCGCTCAGCGTACTGCCCGCCGCAAGGTTCATCTGCAGCAGGATCATCACGCTGACGGCAATCGCCGCATAGCGGTAGCGCAGGTAGACGAAGGTCGGCGTGGCAACGGTCGACAGCACGAGGGCGGTGAGGATCACGGCCGGGTAGTTGAACCAGGTGAGTATCACCGCCGTGATGATGCAGCCGATCACCGTGCCCACGATGCGGTCGGTGCGGCGCTGCTTGGTCATACTGAAGCTTGGCTTCAGGATAATGACGATGGTCAGCACGATCCAGTAGCTGTGCGCAGTATACGGGAGCAATGCGCCGATCAGCAGCCCGGTGGCAATCGCCAGTGACACCCGCAGCGAGAAGCGGAAAATCGGCGAATCCATGCGGAAGTGCGACAGCATCACTTGCAGCTCGTACTTTTGCTGCGACAGGAAGGGCTGCATGTCCGCATCCTTCCAGAACGGTGTGCTGTCGTATACGCGCTGGCTCGCTACATGCAGTTCGCCGATCATATTGATGATCGCGCGTACCTTGTTACGCTGGGCGCGCAGCACGGCCAGCGCTTCCTGCGCCGGTTTGCCCGCATCCACCGCGGCCTGCAGCTGCACCAGCTGTTCCTCGATGGCCTTCATCTCCGGTTCGTAGCTGATGGAGGGGAAGGAGGCCCGTTTGCGCGTGACCGCATACGCCACGGACTCGATATCGCGCGCCGCCTTGTAGGCCAGGCCGTGCAGGCTGGCCAGCGCCGGCGAATCGGCGAGGTGGGCGCGCAGCTGCGCATAATCGGTGTGCGTGGACAGCACCTGCTCGTACAGGTCCAGCATGCACACGTGGATCTGCACGACGATGGCGTCCTTGCGGTTATTGTGTGCACGCAGGATCAGGTCGCGCGAGGCCTGCTGGCGGTCCGCCAGCAAAGCCTGGTGCCGCACGAGTTTGTTGAACTGTTCGTTCAGGTTGTAGCGGGTGTCGTAGAAGTCGGCCTTGATGTCGATGTAGGCGGCCAGCTCGAACAGCGCCTCCGCCAGCACCTGCTGCTTGATGCGGTGGCGCAGCAGCCAGGAAACGCCCATGGCATAGGCCAGGTAGGCCAGCGCACCAACCGTGAACAGGCCTGCGTGCAGGAAGGACTGCGCCGGCGTCAGCTGGTGTTCCATCGACATTGTCATGATGAACAGCGTGGCCAGCTGCAGCGGCATCGACTTCTTGCCGTAGACGACCATCATGCTGGCGAAGAAGCTGATCAGCACCAGCATCGTCATCAGCAGCCAGTAATACGGCCCGCACAGGCTGATGAGCAGCGTAACGACGCTGCACAGCAGCACCGAGGCCGTCATCTCATTGAGCTTGTGGCGCAGGGGACTGGGCAAATCCATCAGCGCCGTGCACAGCGCGCCGATGCCCACCGTCATGGCGGTATGCATATCGGACAGCTGCAGGGTAAACCAGATGATGCCCACCAGGCCGGCACCGAAGCGCAGGCCGAGGTGGAAGTAGTGACTGTAGAAGAAGGTGCGCGGGCTTAGTGCGTAGTGCATGGAATCGACAGCACCGGATAGCGGCGCCATTCCGGCTCCGCATGGCGCGCGCAGTTGTGGAGGATGAAGTGCAGCACCGCATCCTGGTTCGACAGCAGCTCCGGATTGGCGGCCTTCCATGCGTCGAACTTCGCCTTCAGTTCAGGTTCGGTGCGCAGCAGTTCAAGGGCCAGGTCTTCGAACACGTAGTCCGAAATCGCCTCCTTCTTCTCCAGCACGGAGTTGAAGAAGCCCCAGCGGAAGAAGCTGTCGTGCGCCTGCGGCTCCAGCGTTTCCACCGCATAGCGCGCATTGTCCTGGTCCAGCGGGATATACCAGTCGCCGGCGTTGACGGTGAAGCTGGCTTCGTGCTGTTCCACTTCCACCACGTCGTGGAACATATGGCCTTCGTAGGCGTGGCCGCGGGTGCTCAGATCGCCGATCCGGTAGTAGCGCGCGGTCAGCGTTTCCGGCTTCTCGAAACGCGTCATCTGCACGCCGTTCCACTGCAGGCGTTCCACCACCTCGCGCCACTGCTGCGGCACGATATAGGCCTTGGGCGCCTGCACCTTCACGTCCGGCAGGTAGTTGGTGTACCAGGCGATGTCGCGTTCCCAGGGCTTGCTGCGGTCGTAGGAAAGGCGCGTATAGTTGCCCAGCACCGAAGGATGGCGCTTCGCTTCGTAGCCCTTGAAGCGGAAGGTGGCTGGATTGGCTTCGTCCATGGTCCAGCTGATGGCCCATTCCTTCTGCTTGCGCTGTGCTGCCTTTGCCTCGGCGCGCAGCTGTTTGATCTGGTCCCCATGCGAGACGGTAAAGGCCATCGTCACTTCCACCAGCGCGCGCATGGACTCGTAGCGGTCCTTGAAAGGCTTCAGCATATGCGTTTCCGGCATGAAGCCGATGATGTTGTGCAGGGCGGTGAAGCCGGTGGAGAAGCGCGGCACTTCGAGGAAATCGGCGATGCCGTCGTCCGGCGTATCCTTTACCGGGTTCACGTAAGGGCAGGTCGGCCAGCCGCGCGCATCCATGTCCTTGTAGATCCGCGGCAGCATGGTGTCGCGCAGGAAGGGGCCGAGGCCCGAGCCCAGCTTGTCCGCCTGCGTGTGGATCAGCGTCATCGTATACGTATAGTCGGCGCCGTTCGAAGTATGGGTATCGACCATAACGTCCGGATCCCAGGCCGTAATCAGCTTGTTGAAGAACTGCGCATTCAGCGTATCGCACTTGATGAAGTCGCGGTTCAGGTCCAGGTGGCGGCTGTTGCCGCGGAAGCCGAACTGCTCCGGGCCTTCCTGGTTCGGGCGCGAAGTATTGGCACGGTTCCAGCAGCCGTCCACGTTATACACCGGCACGAACAGCAGCACGGTCTTGCCGAGCGCGGCGAGGCGCGCCGGCTCGAAGCAGAAGTCGCGCACGATGGCCATGCAGGCGTCGATACCTTCGGGCTCGCCCGGATGGATGCCATTGTTGTTGAAGAAGACCGTGCGGCCTTCGCGTTTGATCTGCTCGCGGTCGAACACCCCATCCGCGCTCACCACGCCCACGTGCAGCGGAATGCCCATATCGGACACGCCGGCCTGCTCGAAGCGCAGCACCTGCGGAAAACGGCGCGCCAGCTCCTCGTAGAAAGCGATGCAGTCGCTCCACAGGGTGGTCTGGTTCTGGTTGCCCTTCTCGTAGGGCGTGAGCATATCGTGTGGCATGACAGGGGAGTTTAGGAAGACGAGCCGGAATTGTAGCACTCGCGCATCTTGAGAAAATTCATATTCTGATGGCTTCCGGCGTGCTATCTATGGCATTTTCCGCTGGAGACCGCCGTGAAAGCCGTGATTGTGCTTCTTGCCATGCTGTGTTGTTCGGAGACCTGGGCCCGGCGCTGCGAACTGCGCTTCAGCGGCGAGCTGACGGTGCTGGCCCGGCATGGCGGCATCAGCGTGCTGGCCGATGCCGGGCAGGCGGAAGAAGACCCTGCGGCCGACCTGTCCCTGCGCACTCCCGCGCCAGGCGACGCGCCGCTGATGGCCGCAGGCCGGGGCTTGCCGGTATGGGGGGCAGTGCAGCTGCAGAAAGGCCGTGCCGCGCTGCGGCTGACGGCTCTGCCGGGCCAGGCCGCTCTGCTGGACTTCAGTGGCAGCGCCGGCGCATGCCGTATCTATATCGGGCCCCGCGCCATGCGGGACGAAGAGATTGCCCTCATCCCGCAGCATTTTCCCGGCGCCGATATCGTGTTACCGGGACGGGCCGGCAGGCGCATGCTGGGCGTTGTGACGCCGGCCGGTTCGCTCAGGCTTACCGTGCCGGTGCCGGGCGAGATATACCGCTTCAAGCCTGTGCGGCGTTAGCCTCGATCCATTTCGCGAAGGCCGCGCCGAACTTGCCCAGCGTCTCGCGCGTTCGCTCATTCACCACCTTGCCCTGTTCGTCCAGATAGGTAGCGGAGCTGCCAATGTAAGGATCGGGCGCCGGCATCACGGCTACATTGAGGCCGACCAGGGTCTGGCGCACGTGGTGGTTCGCCGCGAAGCCGCCGATGGCGCCCGGCGACTGCGATACCACGCCTGCCGGTTTGCCGTTCCACACGCTATGGCCGGCGGGCCGGGAGCCGATATCGATGGCGTTCTTCAGCGCGGCCGGAATCGAGCGGTTGTGCTCAGGCGTTACGATGAGCACCGCATCCGCCGCCTTGATCTTGCTGCGCAGCGTGGTCCAGCTGGCGGGCGGCGCGCCGCTGTCGTCCAGGTCCTGGTTGTAGAGCGGGAGGTCGCCCAGTTCGATGAACTCGAACTCCAGCGAGGACGGCGCCAGTTCGGCGAGGGCGTGGGCATATTTGCGGGTCAGCGATTCCTTGCGCAGGCTGCCGATGAGGACTGCTACTTTGCGGTTGGCCATATAAGCTCCGGTGTTTGAACAATCCGCAGATCGTAAACGAAAAAAGCCGCGCGTGTGCGCGGCTTCCGGTGAGCGGCCGTGATTACTCGGCGCCCATTTCCTTCAGCAGGTTATCGGCCTTGTCCACATACTTCATGTTCCACAGGATGTAGCGCAGGTCGACCTGGATATCGCGGGTGTTGGCCTTGTTGAAGTCCCAGTCCGAGATGATGGAATCCAGCGTGCCGTCGAAGGCCAGGCCCACCAGCTCGCCCTTGGCATTCAGCGCAGCGGAACCGGAGTTGCCGCCGGTGATGTCCAGCGTCGCCAGGAAGTTCACCGGCACCGTCTTCAGCTTCGGATCGACATACTTGCCGAACTCCTTGCGCTTGATCGCGTCCAGCTGCGCTTGCGGCGCATTGAACTCGCCTTTGCCAGTGTGCTTGGCCGTTACGCCGTTGACGGTGGTAAAGGCGGTCCAGGCGGTGCCGTCGGCGCCGTGGTCACGGCCGGCGATATTGCCGTAGGTGACGCGCAGTGTGCTGTTGGCATCCGGGTACACGGCCTGGCCCTTGGTCTTCATGAAGGCGATCTTGGCCTTCATGTAGCTGGCGTAAGCCTGCTGGATATTACCGGCCAGTTCTTCCTCTTCCGCTTCCGACTTCATGGAGGCGTCGAACATCGCCACGGCAGCCTTGATGAAGCTGTCGTTCGATGCCTGGAAGTCAGCCGGCTTCTTGTCCAGCCATGCGCTGCGTGCGGCGGCGTCGCCCAGCTGGGTGCCTGCGTACAGCTTGTCCAGAGCTGCGGACAGCTCGGCATCGCTCATGCCCTGGCGGATGCCCAGCGCGCTGTTGAAGGAAGCCTTCTGCTCGGCGGCAGGCTGCGCCAGGTAGTTCTTCATGTGGTGCATGGCGATGGCCTTGTCCACTTTCGGATCATAGGTGCGCGCCACGGAGGCAACGCTGGCCTGGAAGCGCTTCAGGTCGCGCGTCTGGTAACCGGCCTTGCGGTCGGCGTCAGGCTTCTGCGATTCCACCGACAGGCGGTACAGCGCGCGCGCCAGCTCCAGCAGGCGCGGCTGCGAATAGCTGTAATTGAAATCGGCCTTGGTGTCGGCATCGCGCTCGGCGATCAGCTTTTCCACCTTGTCGATATCGGCTGCGTATTCAGCCTTGCGTCTGGCGTCCGCATTCACCCACTTCTTCAGCTCTTCGTGCTGCGCCGTTTTGCGCGCCAGGAAATCGCTGCCCGCGTAGGAGTCGATCATGCCCTGGCGGTTCTTGTAGTAGTTGTTGATGCTGGCCACGCGGCTGGCGTATTTCAGCGCGGTGTCCTTGTTGTCCTTCGTTTCGCGGTCGATGATCGCCAGCGTTTCGCCGGAGGCTTTCACGAATGCCGGATAGTTCCAGTCGAAGGTAAACGCCACTTCCGATGGCAGGCGGTGGCGGTTGGTGCGGCCCGGGTAGCCCATCGCCATCACGAAGTCGCCTTCCTTCACACCTTCCTTGGCCAGCTTCAGCACGTGCTTCGGCACGTACGGCACGTTGTCCTTGCTGTAGTCGGCGGCCTTGCCATCCTTGCTCACGTATGCGCGGTAGAAACCGTAGTCGCCGGTGTGGCGCGGCCACATCCAGTTGTCGGTGTCGCCGCCGAATTTGCCCACGCCTTCAGCCGGCGCGTGCACCAGGCGCACGTCGCGGATCTCCAGCTGCTTGATCTGGTAGAACTCCAGGCTGCCGTAGAACGCGGACACGGTGCAGCGGTGGCCTTCGTCTTTCTCGCACTGGGCAACCAGCGCCTTCTGGTTCTTCTCGATCGCGTCGCTGCGCGCCTTGCCGCTCAGCTTTGCCACTTCCGGCGTGATGACCTTGTCGGTGACGTTCAGCACTTCCTTGGTGACAAAGATGCGGCTGCCCGGAGCGGCCGGCACTTCTTCGGCGAAGCTGTGCGCCACGAAGCCGTTGGCCAGCAGGTTGCGCTCAGGCGTGGAGTTGGCGGCGATGCTGCCATACACGCAATGATGGTTGGTGATGACCAGGCCTTGCGGCGACACAAAGGAAGCCGAGCAGCCGCCCAGGCTCACAATCGCGCCGGCGGGAAATTCGGTCAGCTTGGTCAGGGAATTCGGATCAAGTTTCAGGCCGGCGGCTTTCAGTTGTTTTGCAATCTGCGGCAGCTGCTGCGGCATCCACATGCCTTCGTCGGCATAGGCTGCGCTGGCGCTCAGGATGGCGAGCGCAAGAAGTGATTTTTTCATTATGGGTTGTCCCGGTGGTTGAGGCGTCTGAGAGTATCCCCACGACGTTTCGATTCGTCAACCTGAAAACGCTGCCATTCCGGATTGGTGCGGCGCACCATGTTGTGTTCCGCACAAATAAAAAAGCCAACGCTTTCACAGCGTTGGCTTTTGTAAGGTGCGAGGCGTGCTTATCGCGCGCGGCCGCGGAATACCAGGTTCACGATCGCCAGCAGGATCACGGCGCCGAGGAAGGAGACCACCAGCGACATTACGCTGAAGTCATCCGAGTTGATGGTTCCGGTGCCGAACAGCGGCGACAGCAGCCAGCCACCCAGCAGGGCGCCGACGATACCCACGACGACATTCAGGAAAAGACCTTGCTGTGCGTCGGTTTTCATAACGAGGCTGGCGAGCCAGCCGATGATGCCGCCGATGACGATCCAGATAATAAAGTTCATGTTCATTCCCCTCTTTATCGTTGACGAAATGACCGGGACGAATGCCCTGCCGTGGAGAAAAGTGTAGGCAGCGTGGAGCGCGTGGTCGGTGCGCCAGCGAACCTTTGGCGCGACATGCGGACAGGCAATCCGCTTGCCGGCTCAGCGTGCGGGAACGTACAGATGTGGCGCGGTGCGCAGCCTATCGTGTGCTGGTTGCTCTCTCTCGTAACCCGACAACGCGAAAGGAAATACCATGAATCAATACGACAAGAATTCCCGCCTGGTCACCGGCCTGTTCACTGATCGCGCGAGCGCCGAACGCGCCTACCAGCATGCCACGGCACGTGGCTACGGGAAGGATGACATCAACGTGATGATGTCGGACGATACCCGCAAAACCCAATTCAGCGGTGACACCGAAACCGAGCTCGGCAGTAAAGCCGCGGAAGGCGCAGGCATCGGCGCGGGCGTGGGCGGCGCTGTGGGCGCAGCACTGGCTGCCGTTGCTGCCGTCGGCACCACGCTGGTGCTGCCAGGCCTGGGCGTGGTGGTGGCCGGTCCACTGGCTGCCGCACTGGCCGGCGCGGGCGCAGGCGGCCTGACGGGCGGCCTGCTGGGCGCACTGGTCGGCGCAGGCATTCCGGAAGAGCGCGTGAAGCACTATGAAGAAGGCCTGAAAAACGGCGGCATCGTGATGGGCGTGAACACCCGATCGGATGAAGACACCGCGCACATCGAACAGAGCTGGAAAGACAGCGCAGGCCAGCACGTGATCGGCACCGGCCTTGGTGCTGCAGGCGGTGCGGCTGCTGGCGCCGCGGCGGGTATCCCGGGCGGTCCGGTCGGCATGGCGGCAGGCGCGGTGGTGGGCGGCATCGCCGGCGGCCTTGCCGGCAAGGGCGCGGCCGAAGTCGTGAACCCGAAAGCGGGCGATGACCTGAGCGACCACCACATGGCAACCGGCGTGGGCGCAGGCGGCGGCGCGATGGCCGGCATGGCGCTGGGTGCGGCAGCAGGCCCTGTGGGCATGGCGGCAGGCGGCGCGATCGGCGCACTGGCCGGCGGCATGGCCGGCAAGGGCGTGGGCGGCCTGGTGAATCCGGCGGACGAAAAAGTCTACTGGCAGGACAACTACCGCAACGAGTCCTACTACAACCCGGCCTACACCTACGACGACTACGATCCAGCCTACTCGCTGGGCTACACGAGCCGCGGCCGTTATGCAGGCACCTGGGATGAAAGCGAAAACAACCTGCGCAACGACTGGGAAAGCGTGAAGGGCCAGTCGCGCCTGAGCTGGGAACAGGCCAAGAGCGCTACCCGCGCTGCGTGGGACAAGGTGGAACGCGCCATCCCCGGCGATTCCGACCGCGACGGCAAATAATCGTCAGAAGTAGAATCAGAAGTGCCAGCGCAGCGCCACCGTGGCGCTGTGCTCATCCTGCAGGGGCGCCTGGCCCATCTGGCTGCGCGCCCCGCGTTCGCTGCGGATGCGCAGCAGTTCCGCCACCAGCTCCAGCGACGCCTGCAGCGGCATGCTGTAGGCCAGCGCGATGCCATGGCCGCGCTCATCGTTCGGATCCTGCGGCAGCGCGTCGTGGCCGGTGGTGCTGAAGCGGTCGTAGCGGACGGCCAGCTTGCCCTTGCCGACCGGGTGCGCCGCCAGCGCATACCAGGCGCGGAAATCGAGCGCCACGCCGTTCTTGCCCATCAGCGTATCGCCGCGCATCGCCTGCATCATCAGTTCCCATTGGCCGGTCGGGCGCAGCACGGCGCTCACATGGTCGAAGCGCGTGCGCCAGCCGTACTGGCCATCCACCACCACCAGCGGATCGGCGCGGTTATCGTAATGCAGCGCCGCCAGCTCAAGGCGCGTGCCGTAACGGTATTGCGCGCCCGCGTAGTAGCCGAGGCGCCCATCCAGTTCGCGGAAAGGATGGATATTGCGGGTCTGGCGCGGAATATCGCCATCGCTGCGGTACACCGGCAGGTCCGGCAGCCGCACGGATTCGTTCAGGCCTGCGATGCGGTCGCTGATGGTCCAGCCGCGCCAGGCGAGCAGCGTGCCGGTGGGATCGTTGCCGCGGTAGAGCGCAGCGGTAAGGCCGAAATCGTGCGGCGAGCCTTCGAACTTGCCGCTCCTGAGCAGCTGCACCTCGAGGCCCTTGGCGCGCAGTTCCTCGCCGATCCAGCTGTTGATGGCGGACGATGAGATGGTGCGCACCGGCGTCCACGCGATATCGTCATAATCGATTTCCACGCTGGTCTGGGGGAAGAAGGCGCCGAGCTTGGTTTTGATTTTCCATGCGCCGGACGGCAGCGGATTCCATGCCAGCCAGGCTTCGCGCACATCCACCACGCCGTGATGCCGGTCGTCCGCGCTGAGCGCCACCGAAGCAGTGAGCGATGCGGGCAGGTCGAAGTCGCCGCGCAGCACGGCCTGGCCGATGCCGATGCGGTCGGAACCACGGTCATAGCGGCCCTTGTCCATACCCGCTTCCAGCCAGCTGCGCCCGGCATTCGAATACCCGGCGCGCACATCCACCAGGCCGCGCCATTCGGCGGCGCCGGCGGCAGCGGGAAGCAGGGCGGCGAGTAGTAAGAGTCTGTACATGGGCATGCATCATACACATGAAAAAGCCCCTGCGCGCGGCTGCGGGCAGGGGCTTCTGGCCGGGCGGGCTTACTGCGCGGCGATCGCTTCCACCTGGATGCGCAGCGTGACTTCCGGCGCAAACGCCGGGGTGCCGAAGTTGATGCCGAAGTCGGTGCGCTTGAATTCAGCAGTGGCGTCGGCGCCGCAGACTTCGCGTTTCAGCTGCTCGTTCATCACGCATTTGAACTTGTTGATCTTCAGCGCCAGCGGCTTGGTAACACCGTGCAGCGTCAGTTCGCCTTCCACGGCAACCGGGGTATCGCCCTGGAATTTGAAGGACTTGCCCTTGTAGACGGCGGTTGGATATTTCGCGGTGTCGAAGATATCCGGCGAATTCGCGTGCGCGTTCATCTTCTCGTGGCCGAAATCGATGGAGGTTGCATCGATGGTCACTTCCATGCTGCCGGTCTTCTTCGCGCGATCCAGCTCGATGGTGCCGCTGGTCTTGTTGAATTTACCGCGCCACAGGGACAGGCCCTTGTGGTCCGCTTCAAAGCTTGGATAGGTGTGGTTAGGGTCGATGTTGTAAGTCGTTGCAAAAGCGGAGCTTGCAGCAGCGGCAGCCAGCACAGCGATCATCAGCTTCAGTTTCATACGGTCTCCAGTCAAAAAAGGAAGTGTTATTGGCCTACTACGTGGAACTTGATGGTTACTTCGTCAGCCACCATGCTGGTGTCTTTCCATTCGCCGTCACCGACGCCGAACGCCAGGCGCTTGATCGGCAGCGCGCCGTCGAAGACCTGCTTGCCGCCTTCGGTTTTTACGGTGATGGGGAAGCTCACATCGGCAGCCCTGCCCTTGATGGTCAGCTTGCCGGTGACGGTCAGCTTGCCTGCGCCCGCGCTCTTGATCGCGCTCGAGACGAAGCTCGCTTTCGGGAACTGGGCGGAGTTGAACCACTCCTTCTTCGCCACTTCCTTGTTCATTTCCGCGTCGCCCACGTCGAGGCTCGCGGTCTCGATTTCCACAGTGGCCTTCGAGGTGTCGGGCGCCGCAGCGTTATAGTCGATCACGATATTGTACTTTTTGAACTTCGCCTCGACCGGCACATTCATCTGCTTGAACACGGCGGACACGGTGGTCTTGGCCGGATCGGTTTTCAGGACAGCGGCGCTGGCAGCGAGCGACAGGCCAAGCAGGCCGAGCAGCAGGGTTTTCTTCATTGTTGGAGCTCCATAGGGAAAGGATCAGGGCAACATGCGTTTCAGCACGTCGTCGCGGTCAATGAAGTGATGTTTCAGGGCAGCGCCCACGTGCGCCAGCACGGCGGCGAGCAGCAGCATGTTCAGCCAGTAATGCACGGGCTTGAACAGCGCCTTCAGTTCCGGCGAGCCCTCGAACAGGGCGGGAATCTGGAACAGGCCGAGATACACCACAGGCACATTGGCCGCAGTTGTGTACAGATAACCTGAAAGGGGCACCGCGAAGATCAGCACATACAGCAGCACATGCGTAGCGTCGGCCGCCTTCACCTGCCAGGCAGGCATGCCGGGCGGATGCGGAGGCGGCGTATTGGCCTTGCGCCACAGCAGGCGGACAGCCGCCAGCGCGAGCACGGTCACGCCCATCCACTTATGCCAGGAGTAATACTTGAGTTTGGTCGGCGTAATACCGGGAATATCGACCATCACCAGGCCCATGGAAAAGGCGGCAACGATCAGCCCGGCGCTTAGCCAGTGCAGCAGCATGGCGGTCTTCGTATAGCGTTGCATCGGCTTCTTTCAGGAAAATAGTACGTGTTAGGACTAAATATACCAAAGAAACGCAAACTGCGCAGAACGCCGACTCTACCCCAACTTTTCCATCCCCGCATAACACATGAGCCCGTGTCCACCTTGGGGTCAGGCACCAAGGTGGACACGGGCTCATGTAAACAGGGGGTGACACCTGGGTGCCTGACCCCAGGGTGTCAGATGGCTTTTGCGAGCTGGGCGGCGATGCCGGTGTAGTTGGAGGGGGTCATCGCCAGCAGCAGGTCCTTGGCATCCTGCGGGATCGCCAGCCCGGTGATGAAGTCGCGCAGGGCTTCCTTCGAGATGCCTTTGCCGCGCGTCAGTTCTTTCAGCTGCTCGTAGGGATTTTCGATGCCGTAGCGGCGCATCACCGTTTGCACCGGCTCGGCCAGCACTTCCCAGTTCGCGTCGAGGTCGGCTTCCAGGCGGGCCGGGTTCACTTCCAGCTTGTTCAGGCCGCGCAGGCAGCTGTCGTAGGCCAGCAGGGCGTAGCCGAGGCCGACGCCGATATTGCGCAGCACGGTGGAGTCCGTGAGGTCGCGCTGCATGCGCGACACCGGCAGCTTCTCCGACAGGTGCTTCAGCACCGCATTCGCCAGGCCCAGGTTGCCTTCCGAGTTCTCGAAATCGATCGGGTTCACCTTGTGCGGCATGGTGGAGGAGCCGATTTCGCCGGCCTTCAGCTTCTGCTTGAAGTAGCCCAGCGACACATAGGTCCAGATGTCGCGGTTCAGGTCCAGCAGGATGGTGTTGGCGCGCGCGAAGGCGTCGAACAGCTCGGCCATGTAGTCGTGCGGCTCGATCTGGATCGTGTACGGATTGAATACCAGGCCCAGGCGTTCTTCAATCACCTTCTTGGAGAACGCAGGCCAGTCGAAGGACGGGTAGGCCGACAGGTGGGCATTGTAGTTGCCGACCGCGCCGTTCATCTTGCCCAGGATTTCCACCTTGCTGATGCGCTCGATGGCGCGCTGCAGGCGGGCGATCACGTTCGCGAATTCCTTGCCCAGCGTGGTCGGGCTGGCGGTCTGGCCGTGGGTTCGCGACAGCATCGGCAATTCGGCGTTCGCATGCGCTATGTCCTTCAGCTTGGCCACCAGGCCCTGCAGCGCAGGCACCATCACGCCGTCACGCGCCGCTTTCAGCATCATGCCGTGCGAGGTGTTGTTGATGTCTTCCGAGGTGCAGGCGAAGTGGATGAACTCGGAGGCGGCCACCAGCTCCGGCACGTCCTTCACTTTCTCCTTGAGCCAGTACTCCACGGCCTTCACGTCATGGTTGGTGACGGCTTCGATTTCCTTGATGCGGGCAGCGTCGGCTTCGGTGAAATCGGCGGCCAGCTTGTCCAGCAGCGCGGTGCCGGCAGCGGAAAAAGGCTTGATCTCGGCGAAACCGGCCAGCGACAGGGCCTGCAGCCAGGCGATTTCGACTTTCACGCGGTGGTGCATGAAGCCGGCTTCGGACAGGATGGGGCGCAGCTTGTCGGTTTTGGAGGCATAACGGCCGTCCAGCGGGGACAGGGCCGACAAGGTCGAATATGGAGTAGTCATGGCGGGGAGGAGAGGCAGGAAAAAAGACGATTTTACCATCCTGCGCGGCGCCCAGCCTTGCCAGCGCTGCGCCTGCGGCAACGGCCCGAATGGTATACTGGGGCCCAATCTTTCACTCATCTCGTCTATGAAACTTATTGGTTCGCTCGCCAGTCCCTACGTGCGCAAGGTGCGCGTGGTGCTGGCGGAAAAAAAGCTCGACTATGCGATTGAGCTGGAAAATGTATGGGTGCCGGAAACCACGATTCATCAGTTGAACCCGCTTGGCAAGGTGCCTTGCCTGGTGCTGGAGGATGGCTATGTGATGTATGACTCGCGCGTGATCGTGGAATACCTCGATACCCTCACGCCGGTCTGCAAGCTGCTGCCGCCGAACGGCCGCGAGCGCGTGGACATCAAGAACTGGGAGGCCCTGGCCGATGGCGTGATCGACGCCGGCGTGGCCATGCGCCTGGAGCGCACCCAGCGTCCGCCCGAACTGCAGAGCGAGGACCAGATTGCCCGCCAGATGGGCAAGGTGCAGCGCGGCATGGCCTCCATCTCGGACCGCCTCGGCGATTCTCCCTGGTGCGCGGGCAACCACTATTCGCTGGCCGATGTGGCGGTGGGCTGCGCCCTGGGCTGGTTCGCTTTCCGCTTCCCGGAGATCGACTGGCGCAGCGCCCATCCCAACCTCGGCAAGCTGTTCGACAAGCTGGCCGAACGGCCGTCCTTCCGCGACACCCTGCCGCAAAATTAAAATCCTGTAAGGATTCGGCGGGCTTCGCCGACAAAGGCTCATCAATAATTTCCAACGGGAAAGGTGAGCCATGGGACTCCGCAATCTCAAGATCAGCCGCAGGCTGGCGCTGGGCTTCGGCATGCTGATCGTCATCATGGCCGTGCTGGCCGTGACGGGAGCCTCGCGGCTGATGGCGATCGAGCGCAAGAACGCCATCATCGTGGACAAGAACTGGCTGGGCGCTTCCGCCGCCCAGGAGATCGAAGCGCTCACCCAGCAGAACCGTGGCCGCACCCTGGCGCTATTCATCAATGAGGAGCGCGAGGTGCGCGTGGCCCAATACAAGGCGATCGACGCCAATCAGCGCCGCATCGCGGAGTTGATGAAGGTGCTGGACCGGCTGGCCGCCACGCCCGCGGAACGCGATGCGCTGGCCCGCCTCACCGCCGCCTACACCGGCTTCCAGAAAGCCTATACGGGCGCCGCCGACCTGGTGGAGGAGGGCGAACAGCAGCGCGCCGTGGCCACCATGAACAGCGAGGTGGAACCCGCGCTGGACCGGGTGCTGCGCATCGTGGCCGAGATCGTCGCGACGCAAAAGCGCGATATGGAAGCCAACGGCAGCGATATCAAGCAGAACATCGTGCAATCGCGCGCCCTCGCCATCGGCCTCGGCCTGTTTGCGGTGGTCATCGGCATGCTGGCCGCGCTGCTGATTACGCGCTCCATCACGGCGCCGCTGGACGCGGCCGTGGCGCTGGCGCGCCGCGTTGCCCAAGGCGACCTCAGGGCCCACATTGCCGCCCGCAGCCGAGACGAAACGGGCCAGCTGCTGTCAGCCCTGGCCGATATGAACGGCAGCCTGGTCAAGGCCATCACGCAAGTGCATGCCAGCACGGAGAATCTCGCTGCCGCTTCGGACGAGATTGCCGACGGCAATGCCGATCTCGCCGCCCGCAGCGTGGAACAGTCCGCCTCACTGCGCAGCGCCTCGGCCATGATGAACGAGCTTACCGCCACCGTGCGCCAGACCGCGGGCAGCGCCGAGCAGGCCAACCGCCTCGTCAACGACGCCGCCGGCGTGGCCTCGCGCAGCGGCCAGGCCTTCAGCGATGCGGTGAGCACCATGGGCGCGATTCGCGACAGTTCGCGCAAGATCGTGGAGATTATCAGCGTGATCGACCAGATCGCTTTCCAGACCAATATCCTGGCCCTGAACGCTGCGGTCGAAGCCGCCAGGGCAGGGGAGCAGGGGCGTGGCTTTGCCGTGGTGGCGGGCGAAGTGCGCAACCTGGCGCAGCGCAGCGGCGTGGCGGCGCGCGAGATCAAGCAGCTGATCGACAGCTCGGTGGAGCGCATCGGCCACGGCACCGAAATGGTGGACAACGCAGGCCGCACCATGCATGAGCTGATCGCTTCGGTGACGCAGGTGGCGGGCATCATGGACGGCATTGCCGCCGCCAGCCGGCAGCAGGCGGCCGGCATCGAGCAGGTGCACCGCAGCCTGGGGGAAGTGGACGATATGACCCAGCAGAACGCCGCGCTCGTCAGCCAGACGGCGGCCGCCGCCGAAAGCATGCGCGAACAGACCGGCGCCCTGGGCCGCGCCGTGAGCCTCTTCCGCCTTGCCTGACGCTCCGGCCGGGCGGGCTTCGGTTACACTGTATCCCATCGCGGCTAAGGGGATGGGACGGTCATGGAACATGCGGTACTGGTCTTTGGCGAGGCGCTGGTGGATGACTTCGGAAGCCATCAGGTGGTGGGCGGCGCCCCCTTCAATGTGGCGCGCAACCTGTCCGCCCTCGGCGTGCGCACCACCATGGTCACGCGCGTGGGCAGCGACGCGAACGGCGCCCTGATCCAGGCCGATTTCGAACGCTTCGGCATGGGACTGGCCGGCCTGCAGCGCGACAGCGCCCATCCTACCGGCCGGGTTGCTGTGGCGATGCAGGACGATGGATCGCACCGCTTCACCATCCTGCCGGACCAGGCATATGACCATATCGCCGCCGGCCCCGCATTGGCGGCGCTGCAGTCGGCGCAGCCGGACATCATCGTGTTCGGCACCCTGGCCCAGCGCGGCGAGGAAAGCCGCGCCACCCTGCACACCCTGCTGGCCGCCACCCAGGCCACGCGCTTCCTCGACCTCAACCTGCGCGAAGGGCAGGTGGACGAAGCCATCGTCTTCGACTCATTGCAGCAGGCGGATATCCTCAAGGTCAACGAAGACGAGCTGCAGGTGCTGTTCGGCTGGTACTGCCACACCTGTCCCGAGACGGGGGATATGGATTGCGTGGCCGTGGAGACGGAATGCCGCGCCCTGATGCACAATTTTTCCCTGTCGGGCCTGATCGTCACGCTGGGCGAGCGCGGCGCCACCTGGTACAGCGCGGACGGCGTTCGCGTGTCCAACCATGAGGTGAAACCTCCGGCGCAATTCGCCGATACGGTGGGAGCGGGGGATGCCTTTGTGTCCGTATTCCTGCTGGGACGGATGCGCGGCTGGAGCATCGAACAGACGCTGGTGCGGGCGAATGCCTTTGCGGCGGCAAGCTGCGGTGTGGCGGGCGCCGTACCGCAGCCGGCGGAGTACGCGCCCTGGCTCGAAAGCTGGGCGCGCTGAAGCGGACTTACTCTGCGTCGGCCATCTGGCTTTGCAGGTAGTTCTGGATGCCGATCTTACCGATCAGGTCGAGCTGGGTTTCCAGCCAGTCGATATGTTCTTCGGTGTCTTCCAGGATGGTCAGCAGCAGGTCGCGCGACACGTAATCGCCCACTTTCTCCGACTGCGCAATGCCCTCCTTGATGGTGATGTGGGCGGCGCGCTCCAGCTTCAGGTCGCACTCCAGCATCTCCTGGGTCGATTCGCCGATCATGATCTTGTGCAGCGCCTGCAGATTCGGCAGGCCGTCCAGCATCAGGATGCGGTCGATCAGCTTGTCGGCGTGCTTCATCTCGCCGATCGATTCCTCGTATTCCTTCTTCGCGATCTTCTCGAAGCCCCAGTGGCGGTACATGCGCGCATGCAGGAAATACTGGTTGATGGCCGTCAGTTCATTGGTCAGCTGTGCATTCAGCAGACGGATGACGTCTTTATCGCCCTTCATGGGAGTGCTTTCTATAAGGTGGTGAATGCGAGCATTTTGCCACGTTAGCAAGGCCGGCGTAAGGGCGCGCAAGGCAGAGGGAGCAATCAGGATTGCTAACGTAAATGAAAACCATTATCATTTAGAACCTGTTTTTTATCCACGAAAGTTCCCATCATGATGCTCCACGTTCCCGGCGTCCTCACGCCCGAGCAGGTCCGGCAGTTCCGCCAGCAGCTGGCCGCAGCGGAATGGATCGACGGGCGAGCGAGCGTGGGGCCGCAGGGCGCGGCCGTCAAGCGCAACCGCCAGCTGGCGGAAGGCTCGCCGCTGTGCGTCGAGCTGGGCAACATCATCGTGCGTGCGCTGACCGCGAATCCGCTGTTCTTTTCCGGCGCGCTGCCGCTGCGCATCCTGCCGCCGTACTTCAACAGCTATACTGGCGGCGAGCATTACGGCCTGCATATCGACGGCGCCATCCGCGCCCGCAACGACGGCAGCCAGACCTTGCGCGCCGACGTCTCCACCACGGTATTCCTCAGCGATCCCGAGGAATACGAAGGCGGCGAGCTGACGGTGATGGACTCCTATGGTTCGCACGAAGTGAAGCTGCCGGCCGGCGACGCGATTGTCTACCCTTCCAGCAGCATCCATCGCGTGAACCCCGTCACCAAAGGGGAGCGCATCGCCTCCTTCCTCTGGACCCAGAGCATGGTGCGCGACGACTGGAAGCGCTCGATGCTGTTCGATCTTGACCAGAACATCCAGAAGCTGCGCGGCCAGCATGGCGACAACGAGGCCACCGTCGGCCTCGCGGGCCACTATCACAACCTGCTGCGCATGTGGGCCGAGATGTAAATGCGGTAGCATTGGCACTCCTTCTCATTTGGAGCTGCCAATGAAGATCAGCATCGAAACGACAGTCCGCGCCCCGGTGGCCGAGGTGTGGCGTGCCTGGACCTCGCCCGAAGACATCAAGCAGTGGAACGCCGCGTCGGATGACTGGCATACCGTGAGCTCCTCGGTGGACCTGCGCGAAGGCGGCGCCTTCTCCTCGCGCATGGAAGCGAAGGACGGCAGCATGGGTTTCGATTTCGCGGGCACCTACACGAAGATCGTTCCGCACAAGCTGATTGAATGCGCCTTCGGCGGCCGCAGCCTTCAGGTCGAATTCATCGAGATTCCCGGCGGCGTAACGGTGCGCGAAACCTTCGACGCGGAAGACACGCACTCCATCGAGCAGCAGCGCGACGGCTGGCAAGCCATCCTGGACAAGTTCGCGCACCACGTCGAGAATCTTCGCTGACCGGAGGGCGCCATGCCGCTGAATCCACAGGACACCTACGTCCACCTCGCGGAGAACGGCGCCGCCACCAAGATGCCCGGCGGCGATGCGTTCTGGAGTCTTCCCGAATCCGAGTTCGAGCGCGTTGCGCAGGGCTGGCTGGTGTCCGAGTTCACGTTCACGGAAGACTGGCCGAACTGGGAGATGCATCCGCACGGCGACGAGTTCGTCTACCTGCTGTCGGGCGCGCTGGAACTGCTGCTGGAGCAGCCGGACGGCGTCCAGCGCATCGCCCTGAACGGCGCCGGCGCGGTCGTGATTCCACGCGGAGTCTGGCACACCGCGAAAGTGCTGGCGCCCAGCCGTATGCTGCACATCACCCGCGGCGAAGGCACCCAGCACCGCGACATCGCGCACGACTGATTTGCCGCATAGGCCGTGGCGGGATAAGGGGTACACTGACAGATCCACACCGCCCGTGGAGGTCATATGGAACACTCGAACACCCAGCCTGCTGCGGAGCCGGGCTTCATCGAACTCCGGCTGAGAAAGCTGGAAGAGGACGTTGCCGTCATCCGATCCAATTACGTGACGAAGGAAGACCTTTACAAGGCCATGCACAGCCAGACCTGGCGCCTCGTCACTTTCGTATGCGGCTTCAACGCCGCGCTGGTCGGTGCTACCTATTACATAGCGACCCACGTCCGCTGAGACGCCTGCCGAGGAGGAGTTATGTCATCGAACACTAGCCCCGAGCCGGCCGGAAGAGATGGCATTGAGCAGCGGATAACGCGGCTCGAAAACGATGTTGCGATTATCAAAACTGACGTTGCCGCCGCCAACGTCCGCTGAGCGCGGAAAAAAAACAGCCCGCGCTGAGGAGACAGGCGGGCCTAAGAGCTCATAAATTCTGATCAGGACAGCTGGAAGTTGATCGGCACCAGCACATAGACCGGGATCGGCTTGCCATCTTCCACATACGGTTTGAACAGCGTACGCATGGCCGCCTGGCGGCCCGCTTCGTCGAGGTTCGACGATCCCGAAGATTTCTGGATAACGGCCTGCTCCGGCAGGCCCTTCTCGCTGATCAGCACACGCAGCGTCACCACACCGCTCTCGCCCATGCGGCGCGAAATCGACGGGTACACCGGCTGCGGCGGACGGATATATTCAACGGCGGACACAATGCGCGGACCGGGTGGCGCGGCCTTTACGGCAGGCGCCGGCGGGGCAGGCGGCGTGATGGCCGCAGGGGCGGCTTCAGCCTGCTTCGGCGGCTGCGGCTCATGCTGCACCGTGATCGTATTTTCGATCTGCACCGGCAGCATCGGAATAATCGGGGTAATCACAACAGGGGGCTTCGGCGCCACTTCCACCATCTTCGGCGGGGCAGGCGGCTGCTCGGGCGGCGCCACGAAGCTCACATTCACGACTTGCGGCAGCTGCTTGACCACCTCGCGCACCATCGAGCTTTGCAGCCCGTAGAACAGCGCAGCATGAATGCCAAAGATGACCGCCAACTTGCCGATCGGGCCGCGCTTTTCTTGCCAGAGTTCAGACAGGAAGGCGCCGGCGTCGCCGGAAGGGACGGTCATCGTACTCATAACAGGTTTTATTCGGTGAAGACGGGACGTTTCAGGACGGTCTCATTGACCTGCACGGCCAGGTGCTCGGTCAGCACTTCCTTGGCGCAGGGCGCGCATTTGCCGCAGCAGGTCGCCACGCCGAGGTCGCGGCGCAGTTCAGCCATGGTGCTCAAGCCCATATCCACAGCCTGGCGGATTTCGCGGTCAGAGATGTTATTGCAGACACAGACAATCATTGCTTACCTTTCAGCCACTATTGCATGTAACTTAATGAGAATCATTATCATTACGTTTCCTATTCTGCCGCAAGAGAGCGTACAATGCAAGCGGTTCATGCAAATACAAACCATTCGCATTCACCATATAATGAGTACGTTGACTTTCCCCAAAGAATCCATCGGACCCGCCATGACACTTGCCCCTACCCTGATCAATCTGGACGCCCTGGCGGCCGGAAAAAGCGGCACCGTGGTGCACGTGGCGCCCGGCAATCCGGCGGATACCGAGGACGGCGCCGACCTGGCCCGCCGCCTGATGGAACTGGGCTTCGTACCCGGCGAGCGCATCCGCATGCTGAAACGCGGCATGCCGGGCGGCGAGCCGCTTGCCATCAAGGTCGGCAACGCCACCTTCGCGCTGCGCCGCTTTGAAGCCGCGCTGATCGCCATTCAACCGGAACAATAAGTAATGGATGTAGTTGAGAAGGCCGCGCCTGCCGTGGTGCAGATGCCGATGGTCGCCCTGCTGGGCAATCCCAATTGCGGCAAGACCGCCCTGTTTAACCGTCTCACCGGCGCGCGCCAGAAGGTCGCCAACTACGCGGGCGTGACCATTGAGCGCAAGGAAGGGCAGTTCACGTCCCCGGCCGGCAACCAGTACCGCGTGCTGGACCTGCCGGGCGCCTACAGCCTGTCCGCCCATACGCCGGACGAGGAAATCACGCGCGACGTGGTAGCCGGCCTGCGTGCCGGGGAAGCCGCGCCGGAAGTGGTGGTGTGCGTCGTCGACGCTACCAACCTGCGCCTGAACCTGCGCCTGGTCCTGGAAATCAAGCGCCTCGGCCTGCCCATGATCCTGTGCCTGAACATGGTCGATGTTGCCAAGAAGCGCGGCATCGAGATCAACGCCGACAAGCTGGCCCAGGAACTGGGCATGACGGTGGTGGAAACCGTGGCGGTGCAGAGCGGCGGCGAAAAATCGCTGCTGCGTGCGCTGGACCAGATGTGGCCATTGCATGAAACGGCGGCGCGTCCGCTGGCTGCCATCGACACCGTGTCGGTTGAAGACACCCAGCGCGAAGTACGCCGCATCCTGTCCATCGTCTCCAATGATTTCCACGATACGGGCAATCTCACCGAGAAGATCGACAACGTGGTGCTGCACCCGGTGGCCGGGCCGCTGATTCTCGCCGTGCTGATGTTCCTGATCTTCCAGGCCGTGTTCAGCTGGGCCGAAACGCCGATGGACATGATTACCGCCGGCGTGGAAAGCATCGGTGAACTGGTGAAAACCCATATGGCGGAGGGCGTGCTGCGCAGCCTGATCGTCGAAGGCATCCTGGGCGGCGTGGGCAGCGTGCTGGTGTTCCTGCCGCAGATCCTGATCCTGTTCTTCTTTATCTTGGTGCTGGAAGACTGCGGCTATCTGCCGCGCGCGGCCTTCCTGCTGGACCGCCTGATGGGCGGGGTGGGCCTGTCCGGACGCGCCTTTATTCCGCTGCTGTCCAGCTTCGCCTGCGCCATTCCGGGCGTGATGGCGGCGCGCACCATCCAGAATCCGCGCGACCGCCTCGTCACCATCATGATCGCGCCGCTGATGACCTGCTCCGCGCGCCTGCCGGTGTATGCGCTGGTGATTGCCGCCTTCATTCCCGAACGCGATGTGTGGGGCGGCGTGAGCCTGCAGGGCCTGGTGCTGTTCTGCCTCTACTTCGCCGGCATTATCTCTGCCATGGGCGTGGCTTATTTCATGAAGCGCACCATGGGCGCCAAGCGCAACCAGCCGCTGATGCTGGAGCTGCCGAGCTATCACTGGCCGCATATGCGCAACCTGGGCCTCGGCCTGTGGGAGCGCGCCAAGATCTTCTTGAGCCGCGTGGGCACCATCATTCTCACGCTGATGGTGCTGCTGTGGGCATTGAGCAGCTTCCCCGGCGCGCCGGAAGGCGCCATCCATCCGCCCATCTATTACAGCATTGCGGGCATGCTGGGCCGCGCGCTGGAAGTGGTGTTCGCGCCGATCGGCTTCGGCTGGCAGATCTGCATCGCGCTGGTGCCGGGCATGGCGGCGCGTGAAGTGGCGGTTGGCGCGCTGGGCACCGTGTACGCGCTGTCCCAGACCGGCGATGAGCTGGCAACCTCGCTCGCGCCGGTCATCGCCCAGACCTGGTCCATGGCCACGGCGCTGTCGCTGCTGGCCTGGTATGTGTTTGCGCCGCAGTGCCTGTCCACCCTGTCGGTGGTGCGCCGCGAAACCAACAGCCTGCGCTATCCGCTGCTGATGGCGGCTTATATGTTCGCACTGGCCTACACGGCCTCCTTCCTCACCTACCGCATCGCCCTGATGCTGGGGAGCTGAGCATGTGGCAGGAGATCGTCGTCGGCGTGATCGTGGCCCTGGCCGCGCTGCACGCCTGCACGAAGTATCTGCCTGCCGCATGGCGCCAGCGCATTGTGTTCTTCCTCACCAAACGGGGCCTGAACCAGGACCGGCTGGCCAGAATCTTCAAGACCCAGTCCAGCTGTGGCGACGGCTGCGGTTCCTGCGGCTCCTGCGAGAGCGATGCGCCGCTGCCGCCGCCGGAAGACGGCCGCAAAGTCATCAAAATCCACAAAAAATAGACGCCGGCTGTCACAAAACCGGAGGCTGGTGCGTCTGGTGTCCATTGACCCTACAATGGACAACCATGAGCACTGAGCTGTTTACGCGGCTGCGCCCGCGCCTCTTCAATATCGCCTACCGCATGCTGGGCATCCGCGCCGATGCCGAGGACGTGGTGCAGGATGCATGGCTGCGCTGGAACGAGTCCGACCAGGGCGCCGTGCAGTCGGCCGAGGCCTGGCTGGTGACGATCACCACCCGTCTCGCCATCGACCGCCTGCGCACGCGCAAGGTGGAGCGCGAAGCCTATATCGGCTGGTGGCTGCCGGAACCCATCGTGGAACTGGACGAGCGCACGCCGGAGACGGCAGCGGAACTGGCCAGCGATGTCTCGGTAGCCGTGATGTGGGTGCTGGAGCGTCTGGCGCCCGAGGAGCGCGCCGCCTTCCTGCTGCGCCAGGTCTTCGATCAGGACTACGGCGATATCGCGGGCATGCTGGGCAAGTCTGAAGCCAGCTGCCGCCAGATGGTGAGCCGCGCCCAGGCGCGCGTGCAGCAGGAAACCCCGCGCTTTGAGGTGCCGAAGGACGCGCACCGCGAGCTGCTGGGCAAATTCATGGCAGCGGCGCAGGCGGCGGACCGCACAGCCATGAAGGAGCTGCTGTCCGCGAATGCCCAGCTGGTGGCCGATGGCGGCGGCAAGGCCACGGCCTTCATGCATACGCTGCACGGGGCAGGACGCGTGGCAGGCGTCTTCTGGTCGCTCGAACACAAATTCCCGGGGCAGGTTTCCTACCGCATGGCCTCCATCAACGGCGAACCGGGGCTGCTGCGCTATGTGGACGGCAAAATCGAATCCGCCCAGTCCTTCATTATGGACGACGGCAAGATCGTGGCGGTCTACATCGTGCGCAATCCGGACAAGCTGGCTGGCATCCCGCAAAATATTTGAGCGAAGCTGTCACAAACTGAAGAAGCCTCCCGTCTTATGGGTATGAAGAGGGCGCACAGGGCGTCCTCGCAACCCGAGAGGCTTATCATGACCCATACTGCACGTCTCCCTTCCTTCTTCCAGCTGGCGCCCGCCAACCTGCGCGCGATGATCGACCTGTCGCAAAGCGTGAAGAAAAGCTCGCTGGGCATCCGCCTGGTGGAACTGGTCAACCTGCGCGTATCGCAGATCAACGGCTGCGGCGTGTGCATCGACATGCACTGGCGCGACCTGATCAAGCAGGGCGCGGATGCGCGCCACCTGAACTCCATCGCCGGCTGGCGTGAATCGCCGTTCTTCACCGAACGTGAGCGCGCCGCCCTGGAATGGGCCGAAGCCGTGAACGCGCTGCCGGGCCAGGACCACACCGACGCCGCCTATGCCAAGGTGAAGGACTTCTTCAACGAGACCGAAATCGCCGAACTTTGCTACAACGTGGCCGTGATCCGCGGCTGGAACGCGATTAACCTCAGCCTGCGCAACCAGATTCCCGAGAATCCGCCGCCAGGCTTCTAAGCAAACTGCTAAGCTTCCTTTCTCCGTCGAGAAAGGAAGCGCATGATCACCGTCCACCACCTGAACAACTCCCGTTCGCAGCGCGTGCTCTGGCTGCTGGAAGAACTGGGGCTTGAATACGAGATCGTGCGCTACGAGCGCAACCCCAAGACCATGCTGGCGCCGCCGGAGCTGAAGCAGGTGCACCGGCTAGGCAAGTCCCCCGTGGTGGTGGATGGCGATGCTGTGCTGGCGGAATCCGGCGCCATAATCGAATACCTGGTCGAAAAATACGGCGATGGCCGCCTGAAGCCCGCCGCCGGCACGCAGGACAAGCTGCGCTGGACTTACTTCCTGCACTACGCGGAAGGCTCGATGATGGCGCCGCTGCTGATGAAGCTCGTATTCGACCGGATAGAAAGCAGCCCGGCGCCGTTCTTCGTGAAACCCATCGCGCGCGGCATCGCAAGGAAGGTCAAAGGCAGCTACATCCAGCCGCAGATCGACCAGCACCTGGCATTCCTCGAATCCGAGCTGGGCCGGCGCGACTGGTTCGCCGGCGCAGAATTCAGCGCCGCCGACATCCAGATGAGCTTCCCCCTCGAAGCCGCCGCCGCCCGTGGCGGCCTGGGCAGCGGCTATCCAAAGCTGACAGCCTTCCTCGCCCGCATCCACGCCCGCCCCGCCTACCAGCGCGCCCTCGAACGCGGCGGCCCCTACGAGCTCCTCCGCTAAGCATGACACCATGGGGTCAGGCACCGCTGTCATGTTGCGTCTGTGAACCTGACAGGTGGTGCCTGACCCCAGGGTGTCAGTTGCTCTGCGGTAGAATGGCGGGATGGGGAGACTGCTTGCCATCGATGGCCTGAATATCGTGCGGCGCGTGTATGAGGCCAGCCCGGAGCCGGATTCGGATCTGAAGGCTGATATCGCGCTGCGCCATGCCCTGTCTTCCTTCCGCACCCTCGTCAACGACCACGATCCCAGCCACGTGCTGCCTGCCTTCGATTTCGGCGGCACGACCTGGCGCCACTCCCTCTACCAGGGCTACCGCGAGGCGCGCGATCCCATGCCGGCCCCGCTGCGCGCCGCCTTGCCGGGCTTTTACCAGACGCTGGAAAAACTCGGCCTCAAGCCCGTGTCCCTGCCCGAAGTGGAGGCCGATGACGTGATCGGCACCGTCGTCATGCGCTGGCTGAACGAGGGCCGCGGCGAAGCCGTCGTGGCCAGCACCGACAAGGACCTGCATTGCCTGATCGCGCACGGCGCCCTGGTCTGGGACCACTTCAAGAGCGAATGGCATGACCATGCCTGGGTCGAGAGCAAATGGGGCGTGCCGCCGGACCAGCTGCCCGACCTGCTGGCGCTGATGGGCGATGCCACCGACTCCATTCCCGGCGTCTCCAAGGTCGGCGCGAAGACCGCCGCCAGGCTGCTGCGCACCTATGGCACGCTGGACGGCATCATGGAGGGCGCGGGCATCCTGAAGGACAAGCTGGGCGAAACACTACGAAAAGAGCGCGAGATGCTGTATCTTTCTCGTCAGCTGGTTCAGTTAAAAACAGATGTGCGGGTCGGGGTGAGCTGGAATATGCTGGCCTGGCACCGCGCCGAATAGGGCTCAGAGAAGATGTTAAAGGCAGTGATTATCGATAGCAGCGCCGTTGCGCGCGGCCTGCTGCAGACGGTGCTGACGGATGGCGGCTACGAGGTGGCCGGCCAGGCCCATACCTGTCCTTCCGCCACCGTCCTGCTGATCAAGCATCAGCCGCAGATCATCTGCATTTCGCGCGATGTGGCGGAGGCGGATGAGGAAGGCGCCAAAGCCATGCGCGCCGATTATCCCAAGGCGATGATGTTCATGGTGTCCAGCGAGTTCGATACCGCCACCGTGCAATGGGCGCACGCCCTGGGCATCAACGGCCTTATCGTGAAGCCCTTCAATGCCGGCACGGTGCTGAAGACAATCCGCAATACCGTGATTACGATGGTGCGGCGCCAGCAAAAAGCCCAGGCCGCCGCCGCCGGGGAATCAGGCGGCGACGAAGCTTGAGCTGTCGATAATCCCGCCGCCGAGGCACACGTCGCCGTCGTACAGCACGGCCGACTGGCCCGGCGTGACTGCCCACTGGGCATCCACGAAACTCAAGGCGAAATTGCCGTTTTCGCGCGGCGCCACATCGCAGGCCACGTCCGACTGGCGGTAGCGCGTCTTCGCGGCGATGCGGCCCGCTTCCGGCGCCACGCCGGCAATCCAGCTGGCCTGGTCGGCTTCCAGCGTCTGCGACAGCAGCCAGGGGTGGTCATGCCCCTGCACCACCCACAGCGTATTGTTGGCGATGTCCTTGCGCGCCACATACCAGGCGTCGCTGCTGCCGTCCGCGTTCTGGTAGGTCTTCACGCCGCCGATGCCGATGCCCTTGCGCTGGCCCAGCGTGTAGAAGCTCAGGCCCACATGCTCGCCCACCACCTTGCCGTCCGGCGTCTTCATCGGACCCGGTTTATAAGAGAGGTAGCGGTTCAAAAAGTCGCGGAACGGCCGCTCGCCGATAAAGCAGATGCCGGTGGAATCCTTCTTGGCCGCATTCGGCAGGCCCAGTTTCTCGGCGATCTTGCGCACTTCGGTTTTCGGGATTTCGCCCAGCGGGAACAGGGTCTTCGACAACTGCGCCTGGTTCAGGCGGTGCAGGAAGTAGCTCTGGTCCTTGGTATGGTCGAAGGCTTTCAGCAGCTCGAAGCGGCCGCTGTCCGTGTTCTGGCGCACGCGCGCATAGTGGCCTGTGGCGATCAGGTCCGCGCCCAGGTGCATGGCGTGGTCGAGAAAGGCCTTGAACTTGATTTCGGCATTGCACAGCACATCCGGATTCGGCGTGCGGCCGGCCTGGTACTCGCGCAGGAATTCCGCGAACACGCGGTCCTTGTATTCGGCGGCGAAGTTGACGGCTTCGATGTCCACGCCGATCACGTCGGCCACGCTGGCCGCGTCGATCCAGTCCTGGCGCGTGGAGCAGTATTCGGAATCGTCGTCGTCTTCCCAGTTCTTCATGAACAGGCCGATGACTTCATAACCCTGTTCCTTCAGCATCCACGCCGCGACCGAGGAGTCCACGCCCCCGGACATGCCGATCACGACTTTTTTCTTGCTCATTGCAGTATTCCGATATCGATTACACCTCTTCGAACACCGAAGAGTGCGTATGCAGGATTTCCAGCGGCGCGCGCTTGCCCGCCAGGTATTCGTCCACGCAGGTCAGCAGCAGCGGGCTGCGGTGCCGTTCGCGGCAGGCGGCGATTTCGTCGCGCGTCAGCCACAGTGTGCGCAGGATGCCTTCGTCCAGCGGGCGGTCCTTGTGTTCCTTGCCCACTTCGCCGCAGAAGGCGAAGCGCAGGTAGGTCACGGCCTCGCCGGTGCGCGCCGAGCGGTAGCGCGACATATACATGCCCACCAGCGCGGTCGGCGTGAAGTCATGCGCCGTTTCTTCCAGGGTTTCGCGCACCACGGCCTGCTCCAGCGACTCGTGCGGGTCCAGGTGGCCGGCCGGCTGGTTCAGGCGAACGCCGTCGCTGGTCTCTTCTTCGATCAGCAAAAACTTCCCGTCCCGCTCGATAACAGCGGCTACGGTCACGTTAGGTCTCCAGGTAAGCGGCATGTTTCATCCTTGAAAGAGGCGCTATTTTAGCCTGTTCCGCCATTGCGCATCCGCCGGGCAACTGATGGGTGTCGGATTCTTCCAAAAGTTGCAAAGTCTAAATGTTGACGAATATGAATCCGTGTTAGATTTTAGCCAGTTTATCCACAATTTGGAGGCAGAGATGAGAATAGGCATTCCGGCCGAGACTCGGCCGGGGGAGACCCGGGTTGCAGCCACGCCCGAAACCGTCAAGAAGCTTGCAGCGAAACACCAGATCGTCGTGCAGTCCGGAGCGGGCGCCTCGGCCTCCATTACGGATGAAGCCTACGCCGCAGCCGGCGCCGCCATCGGCAGCGCGGCCGATGCCCTGGGCGCCGAGATCGTGCTGAAGGTGCGCGCTCCCGATGCGGCCGAGCGCGCCCAGATGAAGCCGGGCAGCGTGGTGATCGGCATGCTGAATCCCTTCGATGCCGAGACCGTCGCCGCGCTGGGCGCCGCCGGCCTGTCCGCCTTTGCGCTGGAAGCCGTGCCACGCATCACCCGCGCCCAGTCGATGGATGTGCTGTCGTCCCAGGCCAATATCGCCGGCTACAAGGCCGTGATGGTGGCTGCCAATACCTACCAGCGCTTCATGCCGATGCTGATGACGGCCGCAGGCACCGTGAAGGCGGCCCGTGTGCTGATCATGGGTGTCGGCGTGGCCGGCCTGCAGGCAATTGCCACCGCCAAGCGCCTCGGCGCCGTGATCGAGGCTTCCGATGTACGCCCGCCGGTGAAGGAGCAGGTGGAGTCCTTGGGCGCCAAATTCATCGATGTGCCTTTCCTCACCGACGAAGAGAAGGAAATCGCACAGGGCGTGGGCGGCTACGCACGCCCCATGCCTGCCGACTGGATGCGCCGCCAGGGTGAACTGGTGCACGAACGCGCGAAACAGGCCGACATCATTATTACGACCGCGCTGATTCCGGGCCGCCCGGCGCCGGTGCTGATCTCCGAGGAGACTGTGAAGGCCATGAAGCCCGGCTCCGTGATCGTGGACCTGGCGGTGGAGCAGGGCGGCAACTGCCCGCTGTCCGAGCTGGGCAAAACGGTGGTCAAGCATGGCGTGTCCATCGTCGGCGAACCGAACCTGGCCTGCCTGGTGGCAGCCGACGCCTCCGCCCTCTACGCCCGCAATGTGCTGGACTTCCTGAAGCTCATCATCGACAAGGAAGACAAATCGGGCGGCGCTCCGCTGCTGATCGACCGCGAAGACGAAATCATCAAGGCCACGCTCGTCGCCCACGCAGGCGAAGTGCTGCGCAAATAGGAGAAAGACATGGAAGTCAGCCACACCATCATCAACCTGATCATCTTCGTGCTGGCCATCTACGTCGGCTACCACGTGGTCTGGACTGTTACGCCCGCGCTGCATACGCCGCTGATGGCGGTAACGAATGCGGTATCGGCCATCATCATCGTCGGCGCCATGCTGGCGGCCGGCCTCACTGAAGGCATCGTCGGCCAGGTGGCCGGCACGGTGGCCGTTGCGCTGGCCGCGGTGAACGTCTTCGGCGGATTCCTCGTTACCCAGCGCATGCTGGAAATGTTCAAGAAAAAAGAAGGCAAGGGCGCCAAGGAAGGAGGCAAGCAATGAGCTTTATCTCCATGAACCTGGTGACCATGCTCTACCTGGTCGCCTCCGTCTGCTTTATCCAGGCGCTCAAAGGGCTGTCTTCGCCCGCCACGGCGCGCAAGGGCAATGCCTTCGGCATGACCGGCATGGCCATCGCCTTTGTCACCACGCTGGCGCTGATCCTCAAACTGAAGGCGGAAGCGCCTGCGGGCGGCATGGGCTTCGGCCTGGTGGCGCTGGGCGTGATCGTGGGTGGCAGCATCGGCGCTTACCTGGCAAAGAAGGTCGAAATGACCAAGATGCCGGAACTGGTGGCGGCCATGCACTCGCTGATCGGTCTTGCCGCAGTGTGCATTGCGGTGGCTGCCGTGTCGGAGCCGCACGCCTTCGGCATCGCTGCCGTGGGCGAGGCGCTGCCGATGGGGAACCGCATCGAGCTGTTCATCGGCACCTTCGTGGGCGCCATTACCTTCAGCGGCTCGGTGATCGCCTTCGGCAAGCTGGCGGGCAAATACAAGTTCCGCCTGTTCCAGGGCGCGCCCGTGGTGTTCGGCGGCCAGCACATCCTCAACCTGGTGCTGGCGCTGGTGATGATTGCGCTGGGCCTCGTGTTCGTGTTCAGCGGCGGCGCCGAGCCGGCATGGACGCCTTTCCTCATCATGACGGCCATCGCCTTCGTGCTGGGGGTGCTGATCATCATCCCGATCGGCGGTGCCGACATGCCGGTGGTGGTGTCCATGCTGAACAGCTATTCCGGCTGGGCGGCGGCGGGCATCGGCTTCTCGCTGAATAACTCCATGCTGATCATCGCGGGCTCGCTGGTGGGCTCCTCCGGCGCCATCCTGAGCTACATCATGTGCAAGGCGATGAACCGCTCCTTCTTCAACGTGATCCTGGGCGGCTTCGGCGGCGACGCGGCAGCGGCCAGCACGGGCGGCGCGCAGGTGCAGCGTCCCGTGAAATCCGGTTCGGCCGACGATGCTGCTTTCCTGATGAGCAATGCGGAAACCGTCATCATCGTGCCGGGCTACGGCCTGGCCGTGGCGCGCGCCCAGCACGCGCTGAAGGAACTGGTGGAGAAGCTCACGGAGCATGGAGTCACGGTCAAATACGCCATCCACCCCGTTGCGGGCCGTATGCCGGGACATATGAACGTCTTGCTGGCGGAGGCGGAAGTGCCTTACGATCAGGTGTTCGAGATGGAGGACATCAACAGCGAATTCGGCCAGGCGGACGTGGTGCTTGTGCTGGGCGCGAACGATGTGGTGAATCCGGCAGCCAAGGACCCGAAATCGCCGATTGCCGGCATGCCGATCCTGGAGGCCTACAAAGCCAAGACCGTCATCGTCAACAAGCGTTCAATGGCGGCCGGCTATGCAGGCCTGGACAATGAACTGTTCTATATGGATAAGACCATGATGGTCTTCGGCGACGCCAAGAAAGTCATCGAAGACATGGTCAAGGCAGCGGAGTAAGGTCAATGGCAAAGAAAGCGCGCGTCGTGCGAGGTCTGGCGGTAGTGGCGGTGCTCGGCGCGTGGTTCTACGGCGCCGGTTATCTGGAGGCGAAGCGCATTGCCGAGCCGATGCCGTCGGCGAAGCTGGAGGCGGAAGCCATGCCGGCCGCCGCGCGCACTGCACTGCTGGACGATGTGCGCACTTTGTCATCGCCTGAGTTCGAGGGCCGCAAAACGGGCAGCCCGGGCAACAAGAAGGCGCAGGCGCTGATCGAACAGCGCTTTGCCGCCCTCGGCCTGCAGCCTTTCGGCGGCAGCTTCAGGCAGCCTTTCAGCTTCACCCACCACAGCGTGAAGGGCCTGCTCACGCCGGGCAAACACTATGAAACGGCTTATCCGGATGCCACCAATATCGTCGGCTGGCAGCGCGGCATCGAAAAGCCGGACCGCTACCTGGTGATCTCTGCGCACTATGACCACCTGGGCGTCCGCGACGGCAAGATCTATCATGGCGCGGACGACAATGCCTCCGGTGTGGCTGTCTTACTGGCCATGGCGGCCTGGTTCAAGGCGCATCCGCCGAAGCATTCGGTGATCTTTGCCGCCTTCGACGCCGAGGAGCAGGGACTGCAGGGCGCCAAGGCCTTCGTCGCCCGGCTGCCGGTGCCGAAGGAGCAGGTGGCGCTGAACCTGAACATGGACATGATTTCGCATAATGACCAGAACCAGATTTTCGTCGCCGGCACCTATCACTATCCCTGGCTGAAGCCCCTGGTGGAGCGTGCCGCCGCAAAGTCCACGGTGCGCGTGACGGCCGGCCACGATATGCCGCAGGCGCTGGCAGGAAAGGTGGAGGACTGGACCGGCAGCTCCGACCATGGCGCCTTCCACAAGGCCGGCATCCCCTTCCTCTACTTTGGCGTGGAAGACCATGCCGACTACCACGCGTCCACCGACACCTTCGACCGCATCAACGCCGACTTCTTCGCGCGCGTGGCGCAGATGCTGACCGGCCTCTCCGTGCTGCTGGACGGCCAGCTGGCTGTCATCCCGCCCGCGCGCTGAACGCTTGCATCGCCCAGCGGTTGTGCTATAGTCAGCGCCATCCTTGTGGTAACGTTTCCACAGGCTGCAGATTGCGACCGGCAGGTAGCCCGGGAGCAGCGCTTTGCAGTATCCTTGCGGGATGACAGACTGTATAAGGCACTAGAACCTTGGCAACCATCAAAGATGTGGCTCGGCTGGCAGGCGTAGGCCTGGGCACCGCTTCGCGCGTTGTAAGTGGCAAGGGCGCCGTGTCGCCGGCCACCTTGGCCAAGGTCCGCAAGGCCATCGAAGAACTCGATTTCCGTCCCTCGCACGCGGCGCGTTCCCTCCTTTCCGGCACCACGCAGATGATCGGCGTGTATATCCCGGTGCTGAAGGGCACCTTCTATACGCCCATCCTGCAGCTGATCGACACCGAGCTGCGCGACAACGGCCTGCATATGGTGGTGGCCTTCGGCTACGGCCAGGCCGACGCGCGCGGCCAGGCCATCGAGGGCATAGAATTCCTGATGCAGCGCGGCTGCGACGGCATCATCAGCATGAGCACCTCGCTGCTGGATGCCGATATCGAAGCGTTTACCGCGCGCGGCTGGAAGATGGTGGCCGTGAACCATAACTTCAAAGGCCCCAGCGAACAGTGCTTCTATGTCGATCACCGGCAGGGCGGCGCGCTGGCCGCGGCCACGCTGCTGGCGCAGAAACACAAGCACATCGCCGTGATTGCCGGCCCATCGACCGCGCCGGACAACGTGGACCGTATCAGCGGCTTCATGGCGGAACTGGAGCGCTGCGGCATCGACACCAAGAAGCTGTGGGTGGCGGAGAGCGACTTCTCGCCGGAAGGCGGCTGGTCCTGCGCCGAAGAGCTGCTGAAGTCCGGCTACCACTTCACGGCTGTCTGGTGCGCCAATGACGAGATGGCGGTGGGGGCGCTGTCCTTCTTCCAGCAGGCCGGCATCAAGGTGCCGGAGCAGGTATCCGTGCTTGGCTATGACGACACCCCGAGCGCCGAGTTTACCGCGCCGCGACTCACCTCCGTCCACGTGCCGTGGCGCGACGTGACGCTGAGCGGCCTGAATTCGCTGATGAACCGATGTTATGGCGGCGAGCGGCCGGTGTCGCGCCAGTATCCCGTCAGCGTGACGCACCGCGCCTCGCTGGCTGCAGCATCTGAAGGATCACGCACTCGCAAATAAAAGCGGCAAGGCATGCGTTTTCGGCATGCCTTTATAAGTGCGGTATATGGAAAGCTTTCCACCATAAGGAGACAATGATGGAGTTGTTAAAGAAGCTTCTGCTCTGTTCCGCGCTGGCCGTGCTGGCCGGCTGCGCCGCCGTGCGCGAGCCCGCGCCGCAACTGCCCATGATTCATACCGAAGGCACACGCTGGCTGGATTCCAACAATCAGCAGCTTACGCTGCGCGGTGTTAACCTCGGCAACTGGCTGCTGAACGAATTCTGGATGATGGAGCAGGGTTCAGCCGGCATCGACGACCAGTGCAAGCTGGAAGCGGTGCTGGACAAGCGCTTCGGCCACGCGGAGCGCGAACGCCTGATGAAGCTTTTCCGCGACAACTGGATCACCACCCGCGACTGGGACCTGATCAAGCAGCATGGCCTGAACGTGGTGCGCCTGCCCTTCATCTACAGCGTGGTGGAAGACGAAACCAGGCCGCGCACCCTGCGCCCGGATGCCTGGCATTACCTGGACTGGGCTATCGAACAGGCCGAGTCGCGCGGCATCTACGTGATTCTCGACCTGCACGGCGCCGTGGGCAGCCAGGGCACGGAGCACCACAGCGGCTGCGCCAACAAGAACGAATACTGGAGCAACCCGGAATACCAGGCGCGCACCGAGTGGCTGTGGCAGCAGGTGGCAGGGCGCTACAAGGACCGCAAATCGGTGGCGGGCTACAGCATCCTGAACGAACCGTGGGGCACCACGCCGGAGAATATGGCGGCCGTGATGCGCAAGCTGTACGCGGCGGTGCGTGCGGCGGACCCGAACCACGTCATTATCCTGCCGGGCCATGTGAAAGGCATCGACGCCTACGGCAAGCCGTCCGACTACGGCATGCGCAACGTGGCGTTTGAAATGCACCCTTACCCAGGCCACTTCGGCTGGGACAAGCCGGGCATCGAGGTGCACCGCAAATGGCTCACCTGCGACAAGAGCGGCGGCGATACCGTCTGCGCCTGGGACGAACGCCTGAAGAAGCTCGATACCGCCTTCTACGTCGGCGAGATCCAGCCCTATGCCTTCCTCGGCCTGGAGCGTGGCGGCCAGGTGGCGCGCGCTTCCTTCGACACCTATGCGAAGTACGGCTGGGCCGCCACGGCGTGGTCCTGGAAAATCGTCACCCGCAATGGCGGCCATGGCGAAGGCATCTGGGGCATGATCACCAACGCCAAAGGCGCCACCGTTCCCGAAACGAACTTCAATACCGCATCGCTGGCTGAAATCGAAGCGCTGTTCCGTTCCTTCGGCACCCAGCCATATGAAATCCACGAGCCGCTGCAGCGTTGGCTCACCAGCACCTCTCCACGGAACATCAATGACATCCAATAACGACAACGCGCCCAAGCGCAGTGACTTCGCAGGCGACTTCCTCTGGGGCTTCGCCACCTCTTCGTACCAGATTGAAGGCGCCATCAACGAAGGCGGCCGCGTCAAATCGATCTGGGACACCTTCTGCGAGCAGCCGGGCAAGATCCGCGACGGCTCCAGCGGCGCCGTGGCGTGCGACCACTACCACCGCTGGGAGGAGGACCTGGACCTGCTGCGTGATACCGGTGCAACGGTGTACCGTTTCTCCATCGCCTGGCCGCGCATTTACGGCGACGGCAAGACCCCGAACGAGGAAGGCCTGGCCTTCTACGACAAGCTGGTGGACGGCATGCTGGCACGCGGCATCCAGCCCTGGGTAACGCTGTATCACTGGGACCTGCCGCAGGTGCTGCAGGACCAGGGAGGCTGGGCCGTGCGCGAAACGGTGAACGCGTTCCTGCACTACGCGGACATCGTGAGCAAGCGCCTGGGCAACCGCGTCAAGCACTGGATCACGCACAACGAGCCATGGTGCACGGCCATGCACGGGCACTGGGACGGCATGCACGCTCCCGGCATGAAGGACTTTGCGACTGCCGTGCAGTGCAGCCATAACGTGCTGGTGTCGCACGGGCTGGCGCTGCCCATCATCCGCCGCAATGTGCCGGATGCGCAGGTGGGCATTGCACTGAGCCTGCATCCGACGCGCGCCGCATCCGGCAGCGCGGAGGACCTGGCGGCGGCGCACCGCCACGACGGCCTGCGCAACCGCTGGTACCTGGATCCGCTGTACGGCAAGGGCTACCCGCAGGACGTGCTGGACCTGATGGGCCACGCCGCGCCGCGCATCGAGCCGGGCGACGTGGAAGCCATCGCGCGCAAGACCGACTTCGTGGGCCTGAACTACTACTTCCCGGAAGTAATTGCGCATGCGCCGGGCAACGGTCCGCTGGAAGGCAGGGTAGTGCATGTGGAAGGCGTGGAGCGCACCGCCTTCAACTGGGAAGTGTCCCCCGAAGGATTGACGGAACTGCTGGTCCGCATGAACAAGGATTACGGCGCGCAGAACATCTATGTCACCGAAAACGGCTCCAGCTACGAAGACGTGCCGGGGCCGGACGGCACGGTGCAGGATCCCCAGCGCCTGTCCTATCTGGTGCGCCACCTGAATGCCGTGCGCGACGCCATCGCCCGGGGCGTGCCGGTGAAAGGCTACTTCGCCTGGAGCCTGCTGGACAACTTCGAATGGGCGGAAGGCTATATCCGCCGTTTCGGCCTGGCGTATGTGGATTTCGCGACGCAGCAGCGCTCCCTGAAACTGAGCGGCCAGTGGTACCGCGACTTCCTGAAAGGAATTCGTTGACAAAAAAATCGCCCAGCCGAATAATTGCGGGATGATTGGTAACGTTTCCAACGGACGTTGCCTGCGATGACAACAACCAGGAGACTTGCCTTGAATCGTCCACTTACCGCCCTCGCTGCCGCGGTGCAGCTGCTCTGCGCCGCTACCGCGTTTGCCGCCACCCCGGCTGCAGCACCTGCCAAAGCAGCGCTGAAAGACTGGCCGCACATCACCAGCGCCGTGAAGCAGGATGCCGCCATCGAGGCGCGCGTGAAGGAAATCGTCGCCAGCATGACGCTGGAGCAGAAGATCGGGCAGATGACCCAGCCCGAGATCAAGACCGCCACGCCGGACGACGTGCGCAAGTACTACCTGGGTTCCGTGCTGAACGGCGGCGGCAGCTGGCCGAACAACAGCAAGAACGCCACCCCGGCCGACTGGGTGAAGCTGGCGGACGCCTACTACGACGCCTCCATGTCCACCGACATGAAGCACAAGGTGCCGGTCATCTGGGGTATCGACGCCATGCACGGCAACAGCAATGTGCTGGGCGCCACGCTGTTCCCGCACAATATCGGCCTCGGTGCCGCGCGCGACCGCGCCGGCATCGGCCAGATGGCGGAAGCGGTGGCGAAAGCGGTGCGCGCCACCGGCATCAACTGGGTGTTCGCGCCAACGCTGGCCGTGGTGCGCGACGACCGCTGGGGCCGCACCTATGAAAGCTTCTCGGAAGATCCGCGCATCGTTGCCGACTATGCCGACGTGTACGTGAAAGGCCTGCAGGGCGACCTGAAAGGCGACGCCACCGTGGTGGCCACCGCCAAGCACTGGCTGGGCGACGGCGGCACGGCCGAAGGCAAGGACCGCGGCGCCACCAAGGGGCCGCTGTCGGACCTGATCAACATCCACGGCGCGGGCTACTACCCGGCGCTGGAAGCGGGCGCGCAGACGGTGATGGCATCGTTCAGCAGCGTGACCGATCCTGAACACGGCACCAATTTCGGCAAGATGCACGGCAGCGAAGAGCTGCTGACCAATGTGCTGAAGAAAAAAATGGGCTTCGACGGCTTCGTGGTCTCCGACTGGAACGCGCTGGAAGAAGTGCCGGGCTGCGCCAAGGACCACTGCGCGCAGGCGATCAACGCCGGTATCGACATGATCATGGTGCCGGACGACTGGAAGTCCTTCATCGCCAAAACCATCGAGCAGGTGAAGAAGGGCGAGATCCCGATGGCGCGCATCGATGACGCGGTGAGCCGCATCATCCGCGTAAAGCTGCGCGCGAACATGAAGAAGCCATCCGAGTCGGTCCATGCCGGCAAGATGGAATCCATGCAGGCCCGCCCGCTGGCGCGCAAGCTGGTGCAGGAATCGCTGGTGCTGCTCAAGAATGACGCCAACACCCTGCCTCTGGCACGCGGCAAGAAAGTGCTCGTCGTCGGCAAGAGCGCGGACAGCATGACCGACCAGACCGGCGGCTGGACTCTGACCTGGCAGGGCACCGGCAACACCAACAAGGACTTCCCATACGGCGACACCATCCTGGCCGGACTGCGCGACGCGCTGGGCGAGGCGAACGTGAGCTTCAGTATCGACGGCGCGGGCGTGGACCTCAGCAAGTTCGACGCGGTGGTGGCCGTGATCGGCGAACACCCTTACGCGGAAGGCGACGGCGACATCGGCCCGGCGGGCAACCTGCGCCACAGCGCACGCTTCCCGCAGGACCTGGAAGTGCTGCAAGCCGTGGCAGGCAAGGGCAAGCCGGTGGTGACGGTATTCCTGTCCGGCCGCCCGCTGTATGCCAATGACCTGCTCAACCTGTCGGACAGCTTCGTGGCGGCGTGGCTGCCGGGCTCCGAAGGCAAGGGCGTGGCGGACGTGCTGGTGCGCGCCGCCAACGGCAAGGTCAATGCGCCGTTCAGCGGCAAGCTGTCCTTCTCCTGGCCGAAAGCGCCGTGCCAGACCCCGCTCAACGTCGGTGACAAGAACTACGCGCCGCTGTTCGCCTACGGCTACGGCCTCACTTACGGCAAAGCCAGCAAGGTCGGCAAGCTGCCGGTGGACAGCAGCACCGCGGGCTGCGGCAACACCACCGCCTTCCCCGTGTTCAGCCAGGCCGACCGCGCCACCTTCCCGCTGTATGTGACGAGCGGCGGCGAGCGCCAGCCGCTGGGCACCGACCTGAATGCCGTGTACACGCTGCCGACGATGAAAATCGAAACCGCGCAGGTCAACACCCAGCAGGACGCCAAGAAAATCAGCTGGACCGGCGCCGGCAGCGTGGAGGCGCACGGCAAGAAGCCCTATAAGATTCCTGAATATGCAGTCAAGGACGGCGTGCTATCCTTCGACACCATCGTGAGCGCCGCGCCGCAGGGCAAGGCCGAGATCTCGATGGACAAGGCCGCCGTGGACGTGACGCAAGCGCTGGCAAGCCGCGCCGGCAAGCCTAAGAGCACCGTCAAGATCCCGCTGTCCTGCTTCACCGCGAAGGGTGTGGACCTGAAGAAGGTGGACACGCCCTTCAAGATCAGCGCCGAAGGCGGGCTGGTGGCCGCCATCACCAACATCCAGATCGTTGGCGGTGCGGCAGGCGACAAAGATACGCTGAGCTGCAATAACTAAAGATAAGGAACAGGAGACATGGAACACTATTCGCAAGCGGCCGCAGTGCCGCAGGGGACGTCCAGCCAGTCCAATACCGGGCCGCTGGTCATCATCACCATCCTGTTCTTCATGTGGGGTGCGCTGACGGCATTGAACGACGTGCTGATCCCGCACCTGAAGGCGATCTACACGCTGAGCTATGTGCAGGCCATGCTGGTGCAGTTCTGCTTCTTCGGCGCCTACTTCATCGTGTCCCTGCCGGCGGGGATGCTGATCCGCCGCATCGGCTATCAAATGGGCGCGGTGACGGGCCTGGTGATTGCCGCCTTCGGCTGCGCCATGTTCTATCCGGCGGCGCAGGCGGGTTACGGCCTGTTCCTGTTCGCCTTCTTCGTGCTGGCGTCGGGCATCACGATCCTGCAGGTGGCGGCCAATCCCTATGTGACGGTGCTGGGCGACCCGCGCACCGCATCGAGCCGTCTCACGCTGACCCAGGCATTCAACTCGCTGGGCACCACCCTGGCGCCGCTGGTCGGCGGCATGCTGATCCTGAACGGCGCCGCATTCAGCGCAGACCAGCTGGCGGCGATGACGGCGGCGCAGCAGGAAGCGCACCGTGCGCAGGAAGCCGCCAGCGTGCAGGGCCCATACCTGGCGCTGGCCGGCTCGCTGCTGCTGCTCGCGGTGCTGTTTGCCATCGCACGCCTGCCGAAATTGAGCGGCGCCAGCGAATCCGACACGGACAGCGCGCAGCCTTTCAGCGCCCTGTTCAAGCACAAGCACCTGGTGCTGGGCACCATCGGCATCTTCCTGTACGTGGGCGGTGAAGTCAGCATCGGCAGCTTCCTCATCAACTACCTCGGCGAAGCACATATTGCGGGCCTGTCGCACGCCGACGCTGCGGTCTACGTGAGCTACTACTGGGGCGGCGCGATGGTGGGCCGCTTCATCGGCTTTGCCGTGATGCGCACGGTCAGCCCGGGCAAGGCGCTGGCGTTCAACGCGCTGTGCAGCGTGCTGCTGATCCTGACCGCGATCTTCGGCAGCGGGCACGTCGCGATGTGGGCGATCATCGCGGTTGGCCTGTGCAACTCCATCATGTTCCCGACCATCTTCAGCATGGCGCTGCACGGCCTGGGCTCGCAGACTGGCCAGGCATCGGGACTGCTGTGCATGGCGATTGTGGGCGGCGCTCTGGTGCCGTTCGTACAGGGCGCAGTGGCCGACTCGTCGGGCCTGCAGGTATCGTTCTTCGTTCCCGTTGCGTGCTACGCCTTCATCCTCTACTTCGGCCTGAAATACGCCAACCTCCATAAACAGTAAGAAATATTTCTCAAAAATTGGGGACAGACCCGGATTTTAGAAATCCGGGTCTGTCCCCAATTTTTTTGCAACTTTTTTTTAGCGGCGGCCGTACATCATGAGCTCGGCCAGCACGCTGCGGGCGGGGCTGGCGAGGTCGATGGCGGCGAGGGTGAGGCCGAGCAGGCCCTGCGCAGGGGAGTTGTTGGCGAAGATGCGCGCCATGGTGTCCGTCAGGCGCACCGTCGTGTCGCGGTCGCGGCGGCGCAGCGCGGCGTACTCGGCCAGCCGGGCCGGCGATGCTTCCTGCGCCAGCAAGCGCGCCAATACCGTGGCGTCGCGCAGGCCGAGGTTGAGGCCCTGGCCCGCCACCGGATGCAGGGTCTGCGCAGCATTGCCGATGGCCGCGATGCGCGGCGTGCCCGAGACGCCTGCGTTCAGGCCGAGCGGGAAGGCCAGGCGGCGCGTGATGGCGCTGAAGCGGCCCACGCGCTGGCCGAACATCTCGCCCAGCTTGTCCAGGAAAGCCGTGTCATCCAGCGCGAGCAGCGTTTCCGCCGTTCCGGGACGCACGCACCATACCATCGAATATTCCTCGCCCTGCGGCAGCAGCGCCAGCGGCCCTTCGTGCGTGAAGCGCTCGTAGGCGCGGTGCGCAACCGGCGCGGTCGATTGCACCTGCGCGATGATCGCCGTCTGCCCGTAATCGCGCTGCACGGCCTTGGCGCCCTGTTCGCCGAACAGGCCCCCTTCGGCCTGCACCACGATCGCGGCGCACAGCGTGCTGCCGTCCTCCAGTGTGAGGGCGACGTGGTCCTGCTGTTCGTCGATGGCAGCCACGCGGGCAGGACGCAGCGCCACGATGCCGTGCGCCGCGCAGGCGCGGCCCAGCACCGTGACGATATCGCCATAGCGCGCCACATGGCCGAGAGCCGGCACGCCTTCGTCCTCGCGCGAGATCATGCTGCGGCCGAACTGGCCGCGCCGCGACACGTGGATTTCGTGGATGTCCGTGGCCGGAATCGGCCAGGCGCCGATCTGCTCGAGGATCTGCTGGCTGCCGTGCGACAGGGCCAGCGTGCGCGGGTCGGCGCTGGCCTGCTCCAGCGTCTTGGCGTCGATCAGGGCGATGCGCGCGCCGGGCATGCCGCGCTTCACCAGCAGTGCCGCGAAGGCCATGCCGGAAGGGCCGGCGCCGCAAATGGCGATGTCGTAGTCGAGGCTCATGCCGTGTCCCGCATCAGCGCTTCGATGTCTGCAATGGCTTTCGGCGCGCTGCCGCTCAGCAGCGTGTAGCCGTTGTCGCTGACGATCACGTCGTCCTCGATGCGGATGCCGATGTTCCAGTATTCCTCCGGCACGCCCTGCGCCGGGCGCACATAGATGCCCGGTTCCACCGTCACCGCCATACCGGCCTGCAGCGGGCGCGATGGCTTGCCGGCCTGCGTCAGGTCGCGGTAGGCGCCGCTGTCGTGCACGTCCATGCCGAGCCAGTGGCCGGTGCCGTGCATGTAGAAGGGCAGGTGCAGCTTGTTCGTGATGACGTCGTCGGCGGTGGCGGCGCGGTTGCGCGCAATCAGGCCGAGGTCCAGTATGCCCTGCGCCAGCACGCGCACTGCCGCTTCGTGCATCGCCGAATACGGTTTGCCGGGTTCGATGGCGCCGAAGGCCGCCTGCTGCGCGGCCAGCACCAGCTCATACAGGGTGCGCTGCGGGCCGCTGAATTTGCCGTTCACCGGCCAGGTCCGCGTGATGTCGGACGCATAGCCATCCAGCTCGCAGCCCGCGTCGATCAGCACCAGGTCGCCGTCCTGCATGCGCCGGTTGTTCATGTTGTAGTGCAGGATGCAGCTGTTCTCGCCCGATGCGACGATCGGCGTGTAGGCCGGGTACTGCGCGCCGCGGCGGCGGAACTCGTACAGCAGCTCCGCTTCCAGTTCGTATTCGTACATGCCGGGTTTCGCCGCACGCATGGCCCGGGCGTGGGCGGCGCCGGAGATTTCGCCCGCACGCAGCATGATGGACTGTTCGTGCGCATCCTTCAGCAGCCGCATTTCATCGACCAGCGGAACAAGGTCGCGCAGGGACGACGGCGCCGTGACGCCGCTGCGCGATTGCGCGCGTACGCTGTCCAGCCATTTGCGCAGCTGCGCGTCGTGCTTCTCGCTGCGGCCGCTGGCGCTGTACAGCGTCGGCACATTGGCCAGCAGTTTCGCCATCTGTTCGTCGAGCGCGGAAATGGGATACGCCGCATCGAAGCCGAAGGCTTCGCGCGCCGCTTCCGGCCCATGGCGCCGGCCTTCCCAGATTTCGCGTTCCTGGTTTTTCTCGCGGCAGAACAGGATGCTCTGCGACGGCGCCGCCAGCACCAGCACCGCTTCCGGTTCGCCGAAGCCGGTGAGGTAGTGGAAGCTGCTGTCGTAGCGGTACAGATAGTCGCTGTCGCCGTTGCGCAGCACTTCCGGCGCGGTGAACAGCACGGCCACGCTGCCGGGCTCCATCTGCGCCAGCAAACGGGCACGGCGCGCGGCGTGGGGACTCATGCGTTCATCGCCGCGTTCAGCTGTTCGAGCTGCTGCACGGTGCCCACGTTGACCCATTCGCCTTCATACATCTCGCCGCCGATCAGGCCCTTGTCCGCGTATTCGAACAGCAGCTTGCCCAGGCCCGCCTTCTGGCCCGGCGCAATCCCGGCGAACATTTCGGGACGGTACACGCCGATATTGGAGAAGTTCCATTTCGGCTCGCCCTGGCCGGACACCGTGTACATCGTCAGCGCAAAGTCGCCCTTCGGGTTGTGCCAGGGATTCGGCGTGAGCCAGATCCATGCAATATCGCGCTGCTCCGCCGTGTACAGGCCGCCGCGCGCATCGCGGTCATGCAGCACGCCCACGCATTCGCTGAAATCGAAATGCGGGCAGTAGATGTCGCCGGACAGCACCAGGAAAGGCTCATCGCCCAGCAGGTGCATGGCGTTGGCGATGCCGCCCGCCGTCTCCAGCGCTTCCTTCTCCGCGGAGTAGGCGATGCGCGCGCCGAAGCGGCTGCCGTCGCCCAGGTATTCCTCGATCATGTGGCCCAGGTGGGCGTGGTTGATGACGATGTCCTTCAATCCCGCGCGCACCAGGTTCAGCACATGCCACTCGATCAGCGGCCGGCCGCGCACCTTGAGCAGGGGCTTGGGGCTGGTGTCCGTCAATGGACGCATCCGTTCGCCGCGGCCTGCGGCGAGTATCATGGCTTTCATGCGTGCGTCCTCAGAAGGTGTAGCCGACCTGGGGCTGGACGTTTTCCAGCGTATCGAGCAGTTTCAGGAGAGGCTTGAGGTCGCGGTAGCGGCCGGCCGTCTTGCGCACGTATTCCATCACCGTCGGCAGGTCGCCCAGGTACATCGGCTTGTTGTCGCGGTAGTTCAGGCGGCAGAAGATGCCGAGGATTTTCAGGTGGCGCTGCAGCGCCATGTATTCGAAGTCCTTGTAGAAGTCATCGAAGTCCCTGTGCACCGGCAGGCCCACCGATCTGGCGTGCTGCCAGTAGCGGATTACCCAGTCCAGCACCAGTTCCTCGTCCCACGACACATAGGCGTCGCGCAGCAGCGAGGCCGCGTCGTAGGTGATCGGACCCCACACCGCGTCCTGGAAGTCGAGGATGCCGGGATTGTTCTCGTCCATCCACATCAGGTTGCGCGAATGGTAGTCGCGGTGCATGGTCACCTGCGGCTGCGCCAGGCAGTTGCCGATGATGGTGTCGAACACCTTGTTCAGGTCCGCGCTCTGGGCATCTGTCAGCGTGGTATTCAGGTGTTTCCCGATATACCACTCGGGGAAGATATTCAGCTCGCGCAGCATGAAGGCGCGGTCGAATTCGGGCAGCAGGCCGGGCTGGCTATGCTGCTGGATCTTCACCAGCGCCGACAGCGCCTCGGCATACAGGGCGGAGGCGTTATCGTGGTTCAGCGCCTGCAGATAGGTGGTGGTGCCCAGGTCGGACAGCAGCAGGAAGCCGCGCGGCACGTCGTCCGCTACAATCTTCGGCACCGACACGCCGGCAGCGGCCAGGATGCCGTCCACCTTGACGAAGGCCGGCACGTTCTCGCGCTCCGGCGGCGCATCCATCGCAATCAGGGTGGCGCCATGGGCGGCCTGGTGCTGCGGCAGCACGTCGATGCGGAAATAGCGGCGGAAACTGGCGTCGGCGGAGGCGGGACGGGCGGAATCGGCCAGCACCAGACCGGTGCTGTGTAGCCATTCTTTCAACTGGATCAGGCGAACATCGGCGGTGCCGGATGGTGAATTAGACAATAAAGACATGAAAACGGCCTGTGAAATCCGGTTGGTGGAGACAATTCTCATATAATAAGGGATTCCAATCAAAAATTCGCCTTCAATGGTGTTTCACGCGTTCTTTTCATGAGCTGGTTTTTGGCCCCCCAACACAAGCAACGCTGGGCATATGCCTTGACCGCACTGGCCGCCGCTTCGGCGCTGCCTTCCCACGCCCAGACCGTGCCGGCCGGCCAGCAGAAGCCGGGGCCGCGCGTGGAAGACCCGAACGCCCCCGTCACCATCCAGGCCGAGGAAATCAGCGGCCGCCCGGAACGCGAGCTGATTCTGAAGCGCGATGTGGAAATCGTGCGCGACAAGATGCGCGTGACCGCCGATGCCGCCTGCTACCGCAATGTGGAAGCGGAGATCGAGGCGAACAACAATGTGCGCATCTGGCGCTTCGGCGACTATTACACGGCCGACGAATTCAAGCTGAATACGGAAACCGGCGTCGGCTACATGCTGCGCCCGACCTACAAGCTGGAACTGAACAATGCGCAGGGCAAGGCGCAGCGCATCGACTTCCTGAACCAGGAAGAGGCGGTGGTGGTGGACGGCACCTACAGCACCTGCGAGGGCCCGAACCCGGACTGGTACCTGCGTTCCAGCACCCTGAACCTGGACACGGCGCGCGACCTGGGTACCGCCGGCGGCACCATCGTCTATTTCAAGGACGTGCCCATCATCGGCACGCCCGCGCTGTCCTTCTCGCTGTCCGGCGCGCGGCGCTCCGGCTGGCTGCCGCCGGTGCCGGGCTTCAGCTCGCGCGGCGCGGCCGAACTGACGGTGCCTTACTACTTCAATATCGCGCCCAACCGCGACCTCACGCTGTATCCGCGCTATATCTCGCGCCGCGGCCTGCAGCTGGGCGCCGTGGGCCGCTATATCGGCGAGACGGACGCGGGCAACTACTATGAAGGCCGCACCTTCATCGAGTACCTGCCGCATGACCGCAAGACGGACTCGGACCGCTGGCAAGTCACCTCCACCCATTCGCAGGCGCTGACCAGGGAATGGTCCTACGGCTGGAACGTGCGCGCCGCATCGGACGACAACTACCCGAACGACTTCTCGAAGACGGTGGCCAGCAGCGCCGAGCGCCAGCTGCTGCGCGAACTGCGCAGCGATTACCGCGGCGAGTTCTGGAGCCTGACCGCGCGCGTGCAGAAATACCAGGTGCTGCAGGATCCGGATTCGGTCACGGATCCCAGCCTGTTCGTTACCCGTCCCTACGACCGCCTGCCCGCGATTAACTTCCACGCCGCGCGCTACGACGTGGGCGGCTTCGACTGGCAGGTGGACAGCGAGCTGACCCGCTTCTGGCATCCGGACCTGATCCGCGGCAACCGCCTGGTGGTGCAGCCCCAGGTCAGCTATCCGATCATCGGCCCCAGCTTCTTCATCACGCCCAAGCTGATGATGAACGCCAGCGCCTACCAGCTGGAAGACGATCCGGCCACGCCCAACGAGGACGACCCGAAATCGCTGCGCCGCGCCGTGCCCACCTTCTCGCTCGATTCGGGCCTGGAGTTCGAGCGCGAGACCAGGCTGTTCGGCCGCAGCGTCACGCAGACGCTGGAGCCGCGCCTGTTCTACGTCTACACGCCTTACCGCGACCAGACCGCGTTCCCGAACTTCGACACGGCCGAATCCACCTTCAACTTCTCGCAGATCTTCAACGAGAACCGCTTCGTGGGTTCGGACCGCATCAGCGATGCCAACCAGCTGACGGCGGCCGTGGTGTCGCGCTTCCTGGAGCCGTCCGGCGCCGAGCGCCTGCGCCTGGCCTTCGGCCAGCGCTTCTACTTCAACGACCAGCGCGTGCAGCTGGACCCGAACGTGAAGCGCAACATCAGCCGCTCCGACTACCTGCTGGCCGCCAGCGGCCGCATTTCGGATACCTGGGCCGTGGACAGCGCCGTGCAGTACAATCCGGGTGACAGCCGCATCATCAGCTCGAACTTCAATGTGCAGTTCCAGCCGGGGCCGAAGAAGGTGTTCAATGCCGGCTACCGCTACCTGCGCGACAGTTTCCGCAATGCCGATTTTTCGACCCAGTGGCCGCTGTCACAGAAGTGGTTCGGCGTGAGCCGCCTGAGCTACTCGCTGCAGGACCACCGCGTGCTGGAAAGCCTGATCGGCCTGGAATACAACTGCGACTGCTGGGTGTTCCGCATGGGCGCCCAGCGTTTCGTCACTACCGCGAACAAGACCTCGACCCAGGTCTTCTTCCAGCTCGAACTGAACGGCCTGTCCAAGTTCGGCATCGGCAATCCGCTGGAGGTGCTGAAGAACAGCATTCCCGGCTATCAGCGCCTGAATGAGGGCTACCGCCGCTGATTCCGCGCTACACTACCCCTTTCACCGACACATGAGCGTCTCCGATATGCGTAATGCCAGTATGCACCCGATCAAACTTGCCGTAGTCCTGCTGTGCGCCCTGGGCGCGGGCAGCGCCGCCTTCGCGCAGAGCACCCCGCCGGCGCCGTCCGGCTTTACGCCGCCCGGCCAGTCGGCCAACCAGGAGATCGACTCGATTGCCGTGGTGGTCAATGACGATGTGATCACGCAGCGCGAGCTGCGCGAGCGGGTGCAGACCGTCATCAAGCGCATGCAGCAGCAGCAGGTGCAGCTGCCGTCCGCCGCCGACCTGCAGCGCCAGATCCTGGAACGCATGATCGTGGAACGCGCCCAGCTGCAATTGGCCAGGGAAATGGGCATCCGCGCCGACGACGCCATCGTCGACCGCGCCATCGCCCGCATCGCCGAGCAGCAGAAGATGAACCTGCAGCAGATGCGCAACCAGCTGGAGAAGGAGGGCACCTCCTTCGCCGCCTTCCGCGAGGAGATCCGCGAAGAGATCATCATGCAGCGCCTGCGCGAGAGCCAGGTGGACAACAAGATCCAGATTTCGGAAGCGGAAGTGGACAGCTTCCTGGCCACCCAGGAGGCGGCGGCCCAGGAGCAGTTCGAACTGAATATCGCGCAGATCTTCGTGCGCATCCCGGAGAACGCCACGCCGGAAGTCATCGCGCAGCGCCAGGCGCGCGCCGATGAGGTGATGCGCCAGCTGCGCACCGGCGCCGATTTCGCCAAGATGGCCGCCACCTATTCCGACGCGGCCGACGCGCTGCAGGGCGGCGCCGTGGGCTGGCGCCCGAGCGACCGCCTGCCGCCGCTGTTCGCCGACGCGCTGGGCAAGCTGAAACCGGGCCAGGTCACGCCGGCCATGAAGACCGTCAACGGCTTCTACATCCTGAAGCTGGTGGACAAGCGCAGCCTGGCCGAAGCCCAGGCCACCGCCGCCGTGCAGCAGACCCACGCGCGCCACATCCTGCTGCGCGTGACGCCGACCCAGACCGCGGCCGACGCCAAGCGCCGCCTGACGGACCTGAAGGAGCGCCTCGACAACAAGGCCGCCACCTTCGAGGAACTGGCGCGCCTGAATTCGCAGGACGGCTCGGCCGGCAAGGGCGGCGACCTGGGCTGGCTGTATCCGGGCGACACGCTGCCGGAATTCGAACAGGCCATGAATGCGCTGCAGCCGGGTGAGGTCAGCGGGATCGTCGAAACCAGCTTCGGCTACCACCTGATCCAGGTGCTGGAGCGCAAGAGCGACGACATGTCGAAAGAGAAGAAGCGCAACGAAGCCCGCCTGGCCCTGCGCGAGCGCAAGATGGTGGAGGCGGCCGACGAGTTCCAGCGCGAGACGCGCGACCGCGCCTACGTCGAGTACCGCAGCGAAGACCTCAAGTAAAGGCGGGCCGGCTTCATGCGCGCCACTTTGCAAGCACGGCGCCCTGGAGCGCGCCCCGCCGTTGCGGTCACCACCGGCGAGCCGGCCGGCATCGGCCCGGAGATCTCGCTGCGCGCGGCCTGGGCGCTGCGCCATGAGGTCAACGCCGTGCTGCTGGGCGACGCCGCCTTCCTCGCGATGACGGCGCAGCAGATCGATCCCGAAATCCGCGTCAGCGCGCTGTCGCTGCAGGCCGTGCGCAACAGCGGCCTGCCGCACTTCGGGCCGGAGCGCCTGTGCGTGATCGACCTTCCCCTCAGCGCCCATGTGCAGCCCGGCCATCTCGACAAGGAGAACGGCCGCGCCGTGCTGGCCACGCTGGATGCCGCCATCGAAGGCATCGGCGCCGGCTGGTTCGAGGCCGTGGCCACCGCGCCGCTGCAGAAGAGCACCATCAACGACGCCGGCATCGCCTTCTCCGGCCACACCGAATATTTCGCCGGCCGCACCGGCACCCCGCGCGTGGTGATGATGCTGGCCGGCCAGCCGCATGCGCCGCAGGACGCGCCGCCGCTGCGCGTGGCGCTGGCCACCACCCACCTGCCGCTGAAGGACGTCGCGGCCGCCATCACGCAGGACAGCCTGGCGCAGATCCTGGACATCATCCACGCCGACCTGCGCGCCAAATTCGGCATCGCCGCGCCGCGCATCCTGGTGGCGGGCCTGAACCCGCATGCGGGCGAGAACGGCTACCTGGGGCGCGAGGAGATCGAGGTGATCGAACCGGCGCTGGCCGCGGCGCGCGCGCGCGGCATCGATGCGCGCGGCCCCTATCCGGCCGACACCCTGTTCCAGCCCAGATACCTGCGGGACGCCGACTGCGTGCTGGCCATGTACCACGACCAGGGCCTGCCGGTGCTGAAATACGCCACCTTCGGGCGCGGCGTCAACATCACGCTCGGCCTGCCGCTGGTGCGCAGCTCGGTGGACCACGGCACGGCGCTCGACTTGGCCGCGCGCGGCCTGGGCCTGGCCGACAGCAGCAGCATGGAGGAAGCCATCCGCAGCGCCCTGCGCATGGCCGATGCCGTCCGCAACCAACCATAGAACACAGCATGAAACACATTGCCCGCAAACGCTTCGGCCAGAACTTCCTGCAGGACGACAGCATCCTGAACGACATCATCAGCGCGATTAATCCGGCGCCGGACGATGCCATGGTCGAAATCGGCCCCGGCCTGGCGGCCATGACCGACCTGCTGCTGCAGACGGTCAAACAGATGCATGTGGTGGAGCTGGACCGCGACCTGGTGGCGCGCCTGGAAAAGCGCTACCCGCGCGAACGCCTGGTGATCCATTCGGCCGACGCGCTGAAATTCGATTTCGCCGGCATCCCGGTGGCGCAAGGGAAGAAGCTGCGCGTGGTGGGCAACCTGCCCTACAACATCTCCAGCCCCCTGCTGTTCCACCTGGCGCAGATTGCGCCGCTGGTGCAGGACCAGCATTTCATGCTGCAGAAGGAAGTGGTGGAGCGCATGGTGGCCGAGCCGGGCAGCAAGGCCTACGGCCGCCTGTCGGTGATGCTGCAATGGCGCTACCGCATGGCGCTGATGTTCATCGTGCCGCCGGAAGCCTTCGACCCGCCGCCGAAGGTGGATTCGGCCATCGTGCGCATGATCCCCATCGAGCAGCCGCTGGAATGCGACGCCGCCGCGCTGGAAAAAGTGGTGCAGCAGGCCTTCTCGCAGCGCCGCAAGGTCCTCCGCAACACCCTGGGCGGCATGTTCACGGAAGCCCAGCTGCGCGACGCCGGCATCGACCCCACCGCCCGCGCCGAAACCATCCCCCTCGAAGCCTACGTGGCCCTCGCCCGGAAATTGGGGACAGACGGGGGCGCCGAGCCCCTGATCATTTAAAAAATAGGGTCTGTCCCCATTTTTCAGGCAAAAAAAAGCCGGCTCTGGGAGCCGGCTAAATCCAATTCTCAGAAAGAAGTGGAGGAGACGGGAGTGATTATGCGGCACTGCCGCATATTGTTCCAATTTATTTTATGGATGCCCGTCATTTCCACCGTGAATATCAGGCGGGCACGCAGGTGATCACGATATTGGCGCGGTTGGCGTCGCCCATCACGTCGGTGCCGTTGGCGATCGTGCAGCGCAGGCCGGCCGGCTGGGTCAGCACCGTCAGGCCGTAGGCCACGCCCACCGGAATCGCTTCCGGATAGGCAAAGGTGGTGGCGCCCTTGACCAGGGTCAGGCCGGTGCCGTTGCTGCCGTTGATGATGACCAGGCCGTCCGCCGTCAGGCCGCTGATCGTGCCGCTCAGCGAATAGGTGTTCTGCGCGCAGCTCACCAGCACATTGATCGCCGTGGTGTGGCCGGCCGAGCCGATGCCGCTGCCGCCCACCGTGCCGCAGGTCATGTGCTCCGGCTGGGTCTTGACCGTCACATGGTATTCGGTGCCGTAGCTGATGGTGTTGGGGAAGGTGAAGCGGCTGGCGCCGGCCGGCACGCTGACGGTGTCGCCGCCGTTCTGCAGCACCAGGCCGCTGTTCGGCACCCCGGTTTCATTGCCGTTGCCGTCGATGAACACGCCGTTGATGGCGAAACTGGCTTTGCCGCCGCAGGCGGCGAGCGCCAGCACGGTGCCCAGGGCGCCGGCGGCGAGGAAGTACTTGGCTTTCATTCAGGTCTCCAGGTCAGGGGCGGGTCAGGCGGCGGGCTGGCAGCTGACGGCGACCGTCAGCACGTCGCCCGAGGGCATGGTGCCGCTGGCGTTGGCCACGGTGCACACCTGGCCGGCCGGTTGCGCCAGCACCGTGACGCCGTAGTTGGCGCCGTCGAACACCGGGGTGGTGAAGCGGAAGCTGGTGCTGCCCTTGAGCACGCCGGCCGTGCTGGCGCCATTGGCCAGCACCAGGCCGTCCGCCGTCAGGCCGCTGATGCTGCCGCCCAGCTGGTAGCTGTCGGTGGTGCAGCGCACCACCACCTGCTGCGTGTTGTAGTAGTTGGCCTTGCCGCTGCCGTTCTCGATCTTGCATTCGCTGGCGGTGGCGTCGGTCTTGATCTGGACGTCGAAGTTGGCGTCCGGGGCGATCAGGTTGGGGAAATAGAAGCTGCTGGCGCCGGCGCCGATTTCCACCGTCTGGTCGCCATTGCGCAGCACCAGGCCCGGTTTGCTCAGGCCCACGACCGAGCCGCCCAGCAGCAGATTGCCATTGCCATCGCCGCCGCCACAGGCGCTCAGCACGGCGGCGCACAGCAGGCCGCTGCCCGCCCGCACAAACATACTCTTCATATTGAACTCTATCTCCACAATCAGGGCCATTGCCGCCGCGCGGCACGGAATCGGCGCCTATTTTAGTGCATTTGGCAAGCATCAGGACGATTAATCCTTGTAACAGCTTGTGACCGCCCGCCATGCGACAATGGCGCCATGCGCCCCCAAGCCATCCTGTTCGACCTGGACGATACCCTGTGGCCGATCGCCCCCGTGATCGCCGCCGCCGAGACCAGCCTGCATGCCTGGCTGGCCAGCCATGCGCCGCGCGTGGCGGCGGCCTTCGATATCGCGGCCCTGCGCGCGCGCCGCCTGGCCCTGCTGCAGGACGCGCCGCAGCTGGCGCACGACCTGGCCACCCTGCGCCGGCGCGGACTGGAGCAGGCGTTTGCCCACGCCGGCGAAGATGCGGCCCATATCGAGGGCGCAATGGCGCATTTCCTGGCCGCGCGCAATGCCGTGCAGCCCTATGACGACGTGCTGCCCGGCCTGCTGCACCTGGGCCAGCGCCTGGCGCTGGGCACCATCACCAACGGCAACGCGGACCTTGAAGTTGTCGGCCTGGCCCACCATTTCAAGGTATCGCTGGCCGCCGCCCGCTTCGGGCGCGGCAAGCCGGATCCGGCCATCTTCCGCGCCGCCTGCGAGGCGCTGGGGGTGGCCCCGGCGGCGGCGGTCTATGTGGGCGACGACCTGGAGCTGGATGTGCGCGGCGCCCAGCAGGCCGGCCTGCGCGCCGTGTGGATGAACCGCAGCGGCAGCGACGCCCACCTGGCGGCCGGCGTGCAGCCGGATGCCATCGTCGGCAGTTTTACCGAACTCATTGCGTGGATGGAACAACAATTGGCCAATTGAGGCCCCGGCCCGGCGCGGGCCGTGCATAATAGGCGGAAAGTGCTTGATCTCATTATGCAACTCGATACACGTGCCCAAACCCTACTGAAAGCGCTGGTGGAGCGCTATATTGCCGACGGCCAGCCGGTCGGCTCCCGCGCGCTGTCCAAGATCTCCGGCCTCGACCTGTCGCCGGCCACCATCCGCAATATCATGGCCGACCTGGAGGAGCTGGGTTATGTGGCCAGCCCCCATACCTCGGCCGGCCGGGTGCCCACGCCGCGCGGCTACCGCATCTTCGTCGATACCCTGCTGACGGTGCAGCCGCTGGACGAGCGCGCCGTCGAGTCGCGCCTGCAGGCCCAGGCCCAGCCGCCGCAGAAGCTGATCGCCAATGCGGCGCAGATGCTGTCCTCGCTGTCCCAGTTCGCCGGCGTGGTGATGACGCCGCGCCATGAGTCGGCCTTCCAGCAGATCGAGTTTTTACGCCTGGGCGAGAAGCGCATCCTGCTCGTCATCGTGGCGCCCGGCGGCGATGTGCAGAACCGCCTGCTGCTGACCGATGTCGATTATTCGCCGGCCCAGCTGCAGCAGTCGGCCAATTTCATCAACCAGCATTACAGCGGCCTGTCCTTCGAGCAGGTGCGCGGCCGCCTGCAGCAGGAGGTGGCCCAGCTGCGCGACGATATGGGGCGCCTGATGCAGGCCGCGGTGGAGGCGGGCAGCGCCGCCATGGCCGAAAGCAGCGAGGAGGTGGTGATCGCCGGCGAGCGCAACCTGCTGTCGGTCAACGAGCTGTCCTCGAATATGAGCTCGCTGCGCGCGATGTTCGACCTGTTCGAGCAGAAAACCGGGCTGATGCAGCTGCTCGACGTGTCGAGCAAGGCCTCCGGCGTGCAGATCTACATCGGCGGCGAGTCGACCCTGGTGCCGCTGGACGAGATGAGCGTGGTCACCGCGCCCTATATGCAGAACGGCCGCATCGTCGGCACCCTGGGCGTGATCGGGCCGACCCGCATGGCCTACGAGCGGGTGATCCCGATTGTCGATATTACATCGCGGCTGCTGTCGAACGCCCTGAGCCAGAACTAAATAAATGGGGACAGACCCGGATTATACGGTTCGTATAATCCGGGTCTGTCCCCATTTATTTTAGCGGTGCGGGCAGTTGGTCTTGACGCAGTTGCCGTAGATGGCCAGCGCGTGCTCGGCGATCTTGAAGCCGCGCTCGGTGGCGATGCGCTGCTGGCGCTGCTCGATGTCTTCGTCGATGAACTCTTCCACCCGGCCGCAGTCCAGGCACACCAGGTGGTCGTGGTGCGAGCCTTCGTTCAGCTCGAAAATCGCCTTGCCGCTCTCGAAATGGTTGCGGTTCAGCAGGCCGGCCTGCTCGAACTGCGTCAGCACGCGGTAGACGGTGGCCAAGCCCACGTCCATATTGTCGGCCAGCAGGATCTTGTAGACGTCTTCCGCCGTCAGGTGGCGCACTGGGCTGCTCTGGAAAATGTCGAGGATTTTCAGGCGCGGCAGGGTCGCCTTCAGGCCGCTCGCCTTCAGGTCGGTAGGGCTGTTACTCATGTTTGGTGTCGTTTGGGGCTGGAGTGCTTTATGATATAGCGTTTTGGCACTTCTGCTCAATCCGAATTGAGGTCTTTTATGCGCTTCACCCCATTGTTGTCGTTGAAACGGGTTCCGGCCCTCGGCCTGCTGGGCCTGGTCCTGGCCACCACCGGCTGCGCCAGCCGCACCGTGCTCGGCCCGCAGGAGGGCGGCCACCCGGCCGACGCCGCCGCCCTCGACCCGTCCAAAGGCGCCCAGACCAGCACCGTGACCCAGCTGCAGAAGTTCATGTGGTTCTTCTCGCCCTACCGCCCGGATATCCAGCAGGGCAACTTCGTGTCCCAGGAAATGCTGGCCAAGCTGAAGGAGGGCATGACGCGCGAGCAGGTCAGCTTCGTGCTCGGCACCCCGCTGCTGGCCGATATCTTCCACGCCGAGCGCTGGGACTACCCCTTCCGCATGGCCAAGGGCAACGGCGAGCTGACCGTGTCCACCGTGGTGGTCTATTTCGACAAGGACGGCAAGGTGGCGCGCTGGGAAGGCGGCAACCTGCCGACCGAACAGGAATACATCGCCCGCATCGCCGGCCCGGTCAAGCAGTTCGCCAAGGAGCAGAAGCGGGCCGCCGAGAACACCATGGGCGACAGCAAGGCGCCGCTGCCGGCCGGCACCGACAGCTCGGCCGCCCGCCCGGTCGAGGTTACGCCGCCGATCAAACAATAAGGCAGCCATGGCACTCAATATTGCAATTGCCGGCGCCAGCGGGCGCATGGGCCGCATGCTGATCGAAGCCGTGCTGCAGGCCGATGATCTGCGCCTGTCCGGCGCCCTGGACCGCGCCGGCTCGCCGGCGCTGGGCAGCGATCCGGCCGCCTTCCTCGGCCAGTCCTCCGGCGTGGCCATCGTGGCCGATTTCGCGCAAGGCCTGCAGGGCGCCGATGTGCTGATCGACTTCACCCGGCCGGAAGGCACGCTGGAGCACCTGGCCTGGTGCGCCCAGCACGGCATCAAGATGGTGATCGGCACCACCGGCTTCGACGCGGCCGGCAAGGCCGCCATCGGCGCCGCCGCGCAAAAGACCGCCATCATGTTCGCGCCGAATATGAGCGTGGGCGTCAACGTCACGCTCAAGCTGCTGGAGTTCGCCGCCAAAAGCCTGGCCACCGGCTACGACATCGAAATCATCGAGGCCCACCACCGCCACAAGGTGGATGCGCCGTCCGGCACCGCGCTCAAGATGGGTGAAGTGATCGCCGGCGCGCTGGGCCGCAACCTGGACGACTGCGCCGTCTATGCGCGCGAAGGCGTGACCGGCGAGCGCGACCCGTCCTCGATCGGCTTTGCCACCATCCGCGGCGGCGATATCGTGGGCGACCATACGGTGCTGTTCGCCGGCACCGGCGAGCGCATCGAAATCAGCCACAAGTCCAGCAGCCGCGTGACCTATGCCCACGGCTCGCTGCGCGCGGCGCGCTTCCTGGCCGACAAGCCGAACGGCCTGTACGACATGTACGACGTGCTGGGGCTGAACGGCTGATGGAGCACTTCAGCTTCGCCAGCTACTGGGAACGGGGCGATGCGATCAGCCATGCGGTGGCGTGGCTGCTGCTGGCGATGTCGCTGGCGAGCTGGTTCTTCATCCTGGCCAAAGGCTACACCGCGTGGCGCGTGCGGCGTGCGGCGCGCGTGGTGCAGGCCTTCTGGGATGCGCCCGCGCTGCAGGACGGCGTGGCCGTCGTTGCAGCGGGCGACGCGGAAGGCATCTACACGGAGCTGGTGCGCGCTGCGGCGCTGCACGCCGCGGCCCACGGCACGGCCGGCGGCGCAGGCGTGCCGGCGGCTGGCGCTGGCGTTGCGGGCGCGGCCGGTGGCGCTGGCGCTGCGTCCATGCCCATTGCTGGCGCTGGTAGCGCCGCGGCGGCTGGCCGCAGCACGCTGGGCGCCGACGTGGGCCGCGCCGAACAGGCCACGCGCCTGCTGCGCGACGCGATCCACCGTTCGACCACGCGGCTGGAAAGCGGCCTGACCCTGCTGGCCTCGATCGCCTCCACCGCACCCTTCGTCGGCCTGCTGGGCACCGTGTGGGGCATCTACCACGCGCTGGCGGCGGTGTCGTCCAGCGGCACGGTGCAGATCGACAAGGTGGCGGGCCCGGTGGGCGAAGCGCTGATCATGACCGGCGTCGGCCTGATGGTGGCGATTCCCGCCGTGCTGGCCTACAACGGCTTCAACCGCATCAACCGCCTTACGCTGAGCGAGCTTGATGCCTTCGCCCACGACCTGCATGCCTGGCTGACGCGCGGGGACTGAAATGGCTTTCGGCGCCTTCAACCACCACCGGCAGAAAGAGGCCATGGCCGACATCAACGTCACGCCGATGGTGGACGTGATGCTGGTGCTGCTGGTGATCTTCATCATCAGCGCGCCCATGTTCACCAACGCCGTGCGGCTGGACCTGCCGAAAGCCCAGGCCGCCGCCGCGCCGCAGCAGCAGGACAGCATCGCCATCGCGATCGACGCCGCCGGCACCATTTACTGGAACAACAGCCCGCTGCAGGCGGGCGAACTGGATGAACGCCTGGCCGCAGCGGCGCAGCGCGAGCCGCAGCCCGAACTGCAGCTGCGCGCCGACCGCGACACGCGCTACGAAGTGGTGGCGCAGCTGATGGCGGCGGCCCAGGGCCGCGGCCTGAACCGCCTGGTGTTCGTCACCGACCCCAAGGAAAGCAAATAATGGCCACCGCAAGCATCAATGGCGCGGCAATCCGCGACGAGGCCACCTTCTTCGCCGCCAGCCGCGCGGCGCTCGGCCTGCCCGAATACGTGACCAGCATCGACAGCTGGATCGACGCCCTCAGCTACCTGCGCGATACCGAGGGCATGACGCAGTTCCGCCTGAAACCGAACGAGGTGCTGGAACTGGTGATCGAGCAGGCGGAAGCGATGCGCGCCGCCGTGCCCGAACTGCTGGAGGAAATCGTCTTCTGCGTGGGCGGCATCAACGAGCGCTACGAGGACTACGGCGAAAAGCCGGCCCTCAAGCTGGTGCTGCGCTAGGCTCTCAAGCCGCCTGCTCGCCGGGCGCCAGGGTCAGCACCTCGAAGCCGCTGTCGGTAACAGCCACCATATGCTCCCATTGCGCGGACAGCGAACGGTCCGCCGTCACCACGGTCCAGCCGTCCGGCAGGGCGCGCGTGTGGTGCTTGCCGGCGTTGATCATCGGCTCGATGGTGAAGATCATGCCCGGCTGCAGCGTCAGGCCCTGGCCCTTGCGGCCGTAATGCAGCACCTGCGGATCCTCGTGGTAGACCATGCCGATGCCGTGGCCGCAATAATCGCGCACCACGCTGTAGCCCGCATTCTCGGCCAGCATCTGGATCGCATGCCCCACATCGCCCAGCGTGGCGCCCGGCTTCACGGCGCGGATACCGGCCCACATGGCGTCATAGGTCACTTCGCACAGGCGCTTCGCCGCCTTGCCGGGATTGCCCGCGTAGTACATGCGGCTGGTGTCGCCGAACCAGCCGTCCTTGATCACGGCCACGTCGATGTTGATGATGTCGCCGTCCTTCAGCACCTTCTTCGGCGTGGGAATGCCGTGGCACACCACCTCGTTGACCGAGGTGCAGATGGTTTTCGTGAAGCCGCCGTAACCCACATTCGCCGGGATCACCTGCAGCTCCTTGACGATGAAGTCGTGGCAGATCCGGTCCAGGTCTTCCGTGCTCACGCCCGGCTTCACGTGCGGGCCGATCATGTCCAGCACGCGCGAGGCCAGCTGGGCCGCCACGCGCGACTGCGCCACCTGCTCCGGCGATTTGACCAGGATGGCGTTGCTGTTCTTCTTACGCATTCTGCAGCGCCTCCACCTCGACACTGCCCAGCCTCAGCGGCCCGCCGCCGCCGCCGATCTCGCCGCGCAGCAGCAGCTGGCACAGCTCGCTGTAGCGCAGGTCGGGATTGGTTTCGGCCAGCAGGCCGATACGGAGCCAGTGCTCGGCCTGGGCATTGATCGAGCGGCTCAGCGCGCCGCTCGCAATGCGCAGGTTCTCATGCATCTGGTCGGAAATTTTTACGATGCCCATTTCTTCATGCCTTTATACGGTTTGTATATAAACCGTATATTAGCATGACTCAGCGTACCGCTTGCAAGTCGAAATGCGGATTCTGGATCAGGCCCAGCACATTGCCGAATGGATCGGCCAGCTCGGCCACGCGGATGCCGTCGCCCACGTCCTGGATCGCGGTGTGAGTGCTTGCTCCGAGCGCGAGGATGCGCTGCACCTCGCTTTCGATATCGTCCACGCCCCAGTAGACTTGCGTGCCGGCCTTGCCCGGCTCGCCGTCCGGCACCAGGCCCAGCTCGAAGCCGCCGACCGCGAAGCCCACATAAAACGGCTGGTCGAAATAGGGCGGGACGCCCGCCACCTCGGCATACCAGGCTTTGGCCGCCGCCAGGTCGTTGACGGGATACAGCGCAGTGCGCAGGCCTTTGATCATGATCTTCCTCCTTGTTCTTGAGAGCCGCATCTTCGCATGGCGCGCGCGGCGCCGATTGGAAAAATGGAAAGCGTCTTCAGTGGTCGAGGAACACCTGCTCCGGCATGCAGTCGGTTTCGCGCCGTCCGGGCTGGTTCCAGGCGCGGCGCTCGCCCCAGCGCTTTTGGCTGGCCTGCTTCGGGGGCGGGGCGGGCGGGAGTTTGATTGCGGGTTCGGCGGCGATAGGCGTTGCGGGCGCCACTGCTGCTGCGTCCAGCGGTGGCGTGGCGGCCTGGCGCCGCAGCACCGCTGCCGGAATCCATTTGGGCGCGCCGGGCAGCAGAACGCTGATCAGCTCCCAGGCGTTGCGGTTCGCGCCTACGCAGTAGCGCACGTATTCGTTCGGGGAGACTGGGCGGCCGTCGTAAACCAGCTCGTCACCGATCACCTCGGCGTGGCCATGTTCGTGGCGCAGCCATACGCGCAAGCGGCTGCCATCAGGCAGGAAAAGCTGCTTCCAGCGATAGCCGCGCAGCGGGGCGCCAGCTTTGCCGTGCTGTTCGCGTGCCTTTGACAGCCAGGCGCGCAAGGCCTGGTCGGCGGCCGCAGCGGGGTGAAGGGGGCTGCCGGATTCGCGCAGGTAGTCCAGCAGCTGGTACATGGTGTCCGGGTGTATGGACAGGCCCGTCGTCTCAAACATGCTCAAATCTCCTCTCTTTTCCTCTCAAACCGGCCATTTTTCTCTCAAATTGGGCCCTTTTGTTAGAGTTGGACAATTTGAGAGGAAAAAGGTTCAAAAGAGAGAAAAAGAGAGCTCATTTGAGAGGATTTGAGAGCGGACTGAACAAGGCCCGGGGCGCGGGTGGCAAAACGGGCCTCTCAAATCCTCTCAAATGCCCTCTCAAATCCTCTCAAATCGGCCTTTTTCCTCTCAAATTGCCACCTGTTATGAAAACGGGTCAATTTGAGAGAAAAAAGGTCAAAAAGAGAGAAAAAGAGACCCAGTTTGAGAGGTTTTGAGAGAAGGCTGGGAAAGCACTGCCCCACCCTCAATAGCGTGGCGGGGACAGGAATTGTTCCGGCGTAGTGGCGGCGAAGTCGCGGAAATCGCGGATCAGGTGGGACTGGTCGAAATAGCCGCAATCAAGGGCGAGGGCAGCCCAATCGACCGCATGCTGGCTGCGCGCCTTTTCGGCAGCGCGGCGGAAGCGCGTGATGCGTGCGAACAGTTTAGGCGACAGGCCCACCTGCTCGCGGAACTGCACAGCGAGGTGCTGGCGCGAGACGCGCAGCTCGTCCGCGAGCGACTCCACGCGCAGCGCGCCGCCGCAAGCCTCAATGCGCGCCACAGCGGCCCGTGCCAGCAGCGACCCGTCCACCGCAGCGAGCCGCGCCACCGGCGAACCGCGAACCGTCCCGACTCGCGCCGGCAGCGAGCCAGACATCCGCGCCATGAACCGTTCGACCAGCGCCCGCTCAATCAGGTTGAGCCGCTCCCGGTCGGACAGCTCGCGCTCCCACAAATCACCCTGCAAGCGCTCCGCGCATGAGCGGCCCCACAAGTCCGCCAGGTCCGCGCGGCCATCGGTGAGTGTGGCGAGCGGCAGGCCAAAAAAACCGCGCGCCGCGCCCGGGCGGAAGCGCACGGCCACGGTCCGCACCGGTCCGGAGCTGGCCACGAAGATGGCGCTGCTCATCATGCCGACCGCAAAGGCCGAAGCGCCGCTGTCCTGCCACAGGATATCGACGCAGTTATCGGGCAGTACACGATGCATAAATGGCAAGGCCCCCGGCGCCGGGCGGACGTGGGAAGTCCAGAGGCAGGCCACATGCGGGGCCAGGGCGGGGCAGGGCGGATATTCGCGATAGAGCATCATGGCGTGAACCAGTATAATGATCGGTTCATATCCATTCCACTCTTATACCAACATCCGCATCCCATCATGCAAGACAAATATAGTCACGCCGACGTAGAAAAAGCAGCCCAGGCCCACTGGAAGGCCATCGACGCCTACAAGGCCGTCGAAAACGACCCGCGTTTCCCGAAAGGGAAGTACTACGCCTGCTCGATGCTGCCTTACCCGTCGGGCAAGCTGCACATGGGCCACGTGCGCAACTATACGATCAATGACGTGATGTACCGCTACCTGCGGATGAACGGCTACAACGTGCTGATGCCGATGGGCTGGGACGCCTTCGGCATGCCGGCCGAGAATGCGGCGATGGCGAACAATGTGCCGCCGGCGCAGTGGACCTATTCGAACATCGCCCATATGCGCCAGCAGATGGAGATGATGGGCCTGGCCATCGACTGGTCGCGCGAGATGACGGCCTGCAAGCCGGAGTACTACAAGTGGAACCAGTGGATGTTCCTCAAGATGCTGGAGAAGGGCATCATCTACAAGAAGACCGGCACCGTGAACTGGGACCCGGTGGACCAGACCGTGCTGGCCAATGAGCAGGTGGTGGATGGCCGCGGCTGGCGTTCGGGCGCGGTGATCGAGAAGCGCGAGATCCCGATGTACTACGCGCGCATCACCGACTACGCGGAAGACCTGCTGGACTATGTGGACAACAAGCTGCCCGGCTGGCCGGAGCGGGTGCGCATCATGCAGTCGAACTGGATCGGCAAATCGACCGGCGTGCGCTTCGCCTTCCCGCACAGCATTGCGGGTGCGGACGGCCAGCTGATCGGCGACGGCAAGATGTATGTGTTCACCACCCGTCCCGACACCATCATGGGCGTGACCTTCTGCGCGGTGGCGGCCGAGCATCCGCTGGCCACGCATGCGGCGCAGAACAATCCGGCGCTGCAGGCCTTCATCGCCGAGTGCAAGCAGGGTTCCGTGATCGAGGCCGACATGGCGACGATGGAGAAGAAGGGCATGCCGACCGGCCTGTTCGTCACCCATCCGCTGACCGGCGCGCAGGTGGAAGTCTGGGTCGGCAACTATGTGCTGATCACCTATGGCGACGGCGCCGTGATGGGCGTGCCGGCGCATGACGAGCGCGATTTCGCCTTTGCCAAAAAATATAATCTGCCGATCAAGCAGGTGATCACGGCCGAAGGCAAGGAGTACAGCACGGACGCCTGGCAGGAATGGTATGGCGACAAGGACATCTCGGTGGTGACCAACTCCGGCAAGTACGATGGCCTGCGCTACGCCGAAGCCGTCGATGCGGTGGCGGCCGACCTGGCGGCCAAGGGCCTGGGCGAGAAGAAGATCACCTTCCGCCTGCGCGACTGGGGCATTTCGCGCCAGCGCTACTGGGGCACGCCGATCCCGATGATCAATTGCGCCGACTGCGGCTCGGTGCCGGTGCCGGAGAAAGACCTGCCGGTGGTGCTGCCGGAAGACTGCGTGCCGGACGGCTCGGGCAATCCGCTGAACAAGCATGAAGCCTTCCTCAAGTGCGACTGCCCGCAGTGCGGCAAGCCGGCGCGCCGTGAGACCGACACGATGGACACCTTCGTCGATTCGTCCTGGTACTACATGCGCTATACCTCGCCGGGCGCGGACACCATGGTGGACCAGCGCAACGACTACTGGATGCCGATGGACCAGTACATCGGCGGCATCGAGCACGCCGTGCTGCACCTGCTGTACGCCCGCTTCTGGACGCGCGTGATGCGCGACTTCGGCCTGGTCGATTTCAAGGAGCCCTTCGTCAACCTGCTGACGCAGGGCATGGTGCTGAACGAAACCTATTACCGTGAAGACGCTGCTGGCAAGAAGGTCTGGTACAACCCGGCCGACGTGGAGCTGACCACCGACGACAAGGGCCGCCCGGTCTCGGCGCTGCTGAAGGAAGACGGGCAGCCGGTGCTGATCGGCGGCACCGAGAAGATGTCGAAGTCGAAGAACAACGGCATCGACCCGCAGGCCCAGATCGAGCAGTACGGCGCCGACACCGCGCGCCTGTTCACCATGTTCGCCTCGCCGCCGGAGCAGACGCTGGAATGGTCGGGCAGCGGCGTGGAAGGCGCCAACCGCTTCCTGCGCCGCGTGTGGGCCTTCGGCTACGCGCAGCGCGAGCGCATTGCCGCCGCCGGCGCCGCGCTGACGGCGTCCGCTTCCACCGATGCGGCCAGGACGCTGCGCCGCGAGCTGCACAAGGTGCTGCAGCAGGCCGACTACGACCTGAAGCGCATCCAGTACAACACCGTGGTATCGGCCTGCATGAAGATGCTGAACACGCTGGAATCGGCCAAGCTGGATGACAGCGCGGAGTCCTCCGCGGTGCTGTCCGAAGGCTTCGCCATCTTCCTGCGCCTGCTGAACCCCGTGGCGCCGCACATCACGCACGTGCTGTGGCAGGAGCTTGGTTATGGCGGCGACATCCTGGACGCGGCCTGGCCGCAGGTCGATCCGGCCGCGCTGGAGCAGAGCGAGATCGAGCTGATGATCCAGGTGAACGGCAAGCTGCGCGGCTCCGTGAAGGTGGCGAAGGATGCCGACAAGGCCAGTATCGAGGCGGCCGCGCTGGCCGAAGAGGGCGTGCAGAAATTCATCGAGGGCACGCCGAAGAAGGTCATCGTGGTGCCGGGCAAGCTGGTCAACATCGTCGTATAAGGGGCGTCGCATGGCGGGGATTTCGATGGGCGGTATCGGCGCGGTCGGCCGGATGGGCAGGATGGTCCGCGTGGCAAGGGCGGCGCTGCTGTGCGCGGCGCTCGCCGGCAGCGTGACGGCCTGCGGCTTCCACCTGCGCGGCTCGGGCGGCAACTACACGCTGCCGTTCCGCGCCATGTACATCGGGCTGCCGGAATCGTCGCCGCTGGCGATCGACCTGAAACGCAATATCCGCGTCAACGGCCACACCGCCGTGGTCAGCGAAATGAAGTATGCGGACGGCGTGGTGGAAGTGATCACCGATCCGGAAAAAACGCGCAGCAAGACCATCCTGTCGCTGAACAGCAATGGCCGGGTGCGCGAGTACCTGCTCAGCTATAACATCGTGTTCCGCGTGAAGGACAAGGCCGGCAACGAGCTGCTGGCGCCGACCCAGATCACCCTGACGCGCCCGATCACCTTCAATGAAACCCAGCTGCTGGCCAAGGAGCAGGAAGAGGCGCTGCTGTACAAGGACATGCAGACCGACCTGGTGCAGCAGATGATGCGGCGCATGGCGGCCATCAAGCTGACGGCCACGCCGGCCAGCAATGCGGCGCCGGTGGCGCCTTCGCTGCCGGGCGTGCCGGTGATGCCGTCGGCGGCGCCGACCCCGCAGTCCACCGAGCCCACCGGGCCGGCGCTGCCGGTGGTGCCGGCCAAATAAGGAGCGCCATGCAACTGCGGGCCGAAGCGCTGGACGGCCACCTGGCCAAACCCCTGTCGCCGCTGTACGTGATCACCAGCGACGAGCACCTGCTCGCGCTGGAAGCGGCCGACAAGATCCGGCGCGCCGCGCGCGCCCAGGGCTATACGGAGCGCGACGTGCTGACGGTGGAGCGCAGCTTCAAGTGGGGCGAGCTGCTGGCCGCGAACCAGGCGCTGTCCCTGTTCGGCGACAAGAAGCTGATCGAGCTGCGCATCCCGACCGGCAAGCCGGGCAAGGACGGCGGCGCCGCGCTGCAAAGCTATGTGAAGGACCTGAGCCCGGACAACCTGACGCTGATTACCTTGCCCAAGCTGGACTGGCAGACCGCGAAGGCGGCCTGGGTCGGCGCGCTGCAGCAGGCCGCGGTGTACATCGAAATTCCCAACGTCGAGCGCGCGCAGCTGCCGAACTGGATCTCGCTGCGCCTCGCGCAGCAGGAACAGAGCGCCGACCGGCAAAGCCTGGATTTCATTGCCGACCGGGTCGAGGGCAACCTGCTGGCGGCGCATCAGGAGATCCAGAAACTGGGCCTGCTGCACCCGCCCGGCAAGCTGAGTTACGAGCAGGTGCATGACGCGGTGCTGAACGTGGCGCGCTACGACGTGTTCAAGCTGAGTGAGGCCATGCTGGCCGGCGACCCGGCGCGCCTGGTGCGCATGCTGGAAGGCCTGAAGGGCGAAGGAGAGGCGCTGCCGCTGGTGCTGTGGGCGGTCTCCGAAGAATTGCGCACGCTGCTAAAATTAAAGGCAGGCATGGCGCAGGGCCGGCCGCTGGGCGCACTGCTCAAGGAGCACCGCATCTGGGGCCCGCGCGAGCGGATGATGGAACCGGCGCTGCGGCGCCTGACGCAGGGCGCGCTGGAAGCGGCGCTGCAGCAGGCCGCGCAGGTCGACAAGATGGTCAAGGGCCTGCGCGCCAAAGCCTTTGCCGGCGATGCATGGGACGCCATGCTGCACCTGGCGCTGAACGTGGCAAGAGGATAAAGATGAACACCCCGACGGACAAGACGCCCGATGTGGCGCAGTATATGCAGCAGCTGGGCCAACGCGCCCGCGCCGCTTCGCGCGCCATGGCGCGCGCCGACAGCGCCACGCGCAACCGCGCGCTGCTGCTGATCGCCGACGCCATCGAGCGCGACGCCGCGCTGCTGCGCGCGGCCAACCAGCAGGACCTGGACGCGGCGCGCGCCAACGGCCTGGCGCCGGCCATGCTGGACCGCCTCGCGCTGAGCGACAAGGCGATCGGCACCATGGTCGAGGGCCTGCGCCAGATCGTCGCGCTGCCGGATCCGATCGGCGAAATCAGCGGCCTCAAATTCCGCCCCACCGGCATCCAGGTCGGGCAGATGCGGGTGCCGCTGGGCGTGATCGGCATCATCTACGAAGCGCGTCCCAACGTCACGGTGGACGCGGCCGGCCTGTGCATCAAGAGCGGCAACGCCACCATCCTGCGCGGCGGTTCGGAGGCGATCCACTGCAACCGCGCGCTGGCGCAGATCGTGAAAGCCGGGCTGGTGGCGGCCGGGCTGCCGGAAGACGGCGTGCAGGTGGTGGACACCACCGACCGCGCTGCCGTCGGCGCCCTGATCACCATGCCGGAATATGTGGACGTGATCGTGCCGCGCGGCGGCAAGAGCCTGATCGCGCGCCTGATGGCCGAGGCCACGGTGCCGATGATCAAGCACCTGGACGGCATCTGCCATGTGTACATCGACGCCAAGGCCGACCCGCAGAAAGCGCTGGACATCGCCTTCAACGCCAAATGCCACCGCTACGGCACCTGCAACACCATGGAAACGCTGCTGGTGGCGCGCGCCATTGCGCCGTCCATCCTGCCGCCGCTGGCGCAGCTGTACGCCACGCAGCAGGTCGAGCTGCGCTGCGACGACGCGGCCTACGGCATCCTGGCGGCCGAAGGCTATGCCCACCTGGCGCACGCCACGGAAGAAGACTGGGCCACCGAATACCTGGCGCCGGTGCTGGCGGTGCGCGTGGTGGACGATATGGACGCGGCGATGGACCACATCAGCCAGTGGTCGTCCAAGCACACGGAAGCCATCGTCACCGAAGACCACAGCGCGGCCATGCGCTTCCTGCGCGAAGTCGATTCGGCCAGCGTGATGGTGAACGCCTCGACGCGCTTCGCGGACGGCTTCGAATACGGGCTGGGCGCCGAAATCGGCATCAGCAACGACAAGCTGCACGCGCGCGGGCCGGTGGGGCTGGAAGGCCTGACCTCCCTCAAGTACGTGGTGTTCGGCCACGGCGAAGTACGTCAATAAGACGCCAACAAGGACTGCCAATGCTCTGGATCAAAGCGCTGCACATCGTCTTCATCGCCAGCTGGTTTGCCGGCCTGTTCTACCTGCCGCGCATCTTCGTCAACCTGGCGATGGAAAAGTCGGCGCCGGCCACCGAGCGCCTGCTGCTGATGGCGCGCAAGCTGTACCGCTTCACCACCCTCCTCGCCGTGCCGGCGCTGGTGCTGGGCGGCTGGCTGGTCTGGATACAGTACCTGGAAGCGGGCAGCAAGCTGCCGGGCTGGCTGCACGCCAAGCTGACGCTGGTGGTGCTGGTGATTGGCTACCACCACGCCTGCGGCTCGCTGCTGAAGAAATTCGAGCGCGGCGTGAATGCGCGCGGCCATGTGTTCTACCGCTGGTTCAATGAAGTGCCGGTGCTGCTGCTGCTGGCCATTGTGGTGCTGGCGACGGTCAAACCGTTCTGAGGATGAGATGAGCAAGGTCTGCCAATACTATTTCGCGCCGCATTCGCCGTGGGCCTACCTGGGCCATGCGCGCTTCGTGGCGCTGTGCAAGGCCAACAAGGTGGCGATCGAACTGAAGCCGCTGGACCTGGGCAAGGTGTTCGGCGTGTCCGGCGGGCTGCCGCTGGCCAAGCGCGCACCGCAGCGCCAGGCCTACCGGCTGGTGGAGCTGGCGCGCTGGTCGGAATTTCTCGGCGTGCCGCTGACGCTGCAGCCGAAATTCTTCCCCGTGTCGCCGGACGCGGCGGCCAGGCTGATCATCGCCGCGCGCCTGAGCCATGGCCTGGATGCGGCGCTGGCGCTGAGCGAAGCCGTGATGCGCGGCCTGTGGGCGGAAGAAAAGAACATCGGCGACGAGGCCACGCTGGCGGCGATCGCCGGCGCCTGCGGGCTGGATGGCGCGGCGCTGCTGAAGGCGGCGCAAACGGCGAGCGTGCAGGCCGAATACGACAGCAACACCGAAGCGGGGACGGCAGCGAACGTATTCGGTTCGCCCTGGTACATCCTGGACGGCGAAAGCTTCTGGGGCCAGGACCGCCTCGACTTCCTCGAGCGGAAAATAATTGGGGACAGACCCTGATTAAATAAATTGGGGACAGACCCGGATTTCCGAAATCCGGGTCTGTCCCCAATTTTCAGGCAATATTTACTTACGGACAAAGGGTACACCGATGACTTCTTATTTTTGCCCATGCCCGCGCGGCATGGAAGGGCCGCTGGCGGAAGAGCTGGCGGAGATTGCACAACTGAGCCCGACGCTCAAGGTGCATAACCAGGTGCCGGGCGGCGTGCATTGCTCGGGCGACCTGTATGACGCTTACCGCATCAACCTGTACAGCCGTATCGCCTCGCGCGTGCTGATGCGCATGGGCGTCTGCCATTACCAGAACGAGAACGATATCTACGACCTGGTGCTGGCCCAGCCCTGGGAGGAGTGGTTCGGCGTGCACCACACGATACGGGTCGATGTCACCGCCATCAAGTCGCCGCTCAAGAGCCTGGAATTCACCACGCTGAAGATCAAGGATGCCGTGTGTGACCGCTTCCGCGATATGTACGGTAAGCGGCCGTCGGTCAATACGCGCGAGCCGGATATGCGCATCGCCGGCTTCCTGGACCAGCGCCAGTTCATCATCTACCTCGATACCTCGGGCGAGGCGCTGTTCAAGCGCGGCTGGCGCAACGAGACGGGCGACGCGCCGCTGCGCGAGAACCTGGCCGCCGGCCTGCTGCGCGTGTCCGGCTGGAAGCCGGGCGTGCCGCTGTTCGACCCGATGTGCGGCTCGGGCACCATCCTGTGCGAAGCGGCGCAGATGGTGCAGGGCGTGCCGCCCGGCGCGCGCCGCAAGTTCGCCTTCGAGAAGTTCCACGATTTCGATCCGGCCCCGTGGCAGGAGATGAAGGCGTCCATCAAGGCCAATCCGCTGCCGTCCGAACCCACCATCTTCGGTTCCGATATCTCGGGCGATATGGTGGCAATGACGCGCCACAACCTGAAGAGTGCAGGTATCCTGTTCGAAGTGCCGCTGAAGCAGATCGAGGCGCAGCAGGTGCAGGCGCCGACCGCCCAGCCGGGCATTTTGCTGACCAACCCGCCGTATGGCGAGCGGATCGGCGTGCGCGGCGACTCCACGCTGGCGGATGACGAGCTGGCCAAGTCCTTCTACGCCGATTTCAGCAGCACGCTGAAGCAGCGTTTCGCGGGCTGGACCGCCTACCTGTTCACCGCCGACCTTGGCCTGCCCAAGCTGCTGCGTCTGAAGGAATCGCGCAAGACGCCGTTCTTCAATGGCGCGCTGGAATGCCGCCTGTTCCGCTTCGATATGGTGGCGGGCTTTAACCGGCGCGAAGAAGCCAAACCGAAAACCGAGTAAATGTTCCCGGAATCACCCGCCAACCTGCCGCCCGATCCTGTTCCACCCCCTGCGCCCCAGCTGAAACCGGGGCCCAGGCCGCTCGGGCGGCGCGGGCTGGCGGTGGTGCTGGCCGCGCTGTCGATGTTCGGCCCGTTCTGCATCGACGCCTACCTGCCGGCTTTCCCGCAGATCGAGGCCGACCTGCGCGCCACGCCGCTGCAGCTGCAGCAGAGCCTGACCGCCTACCTGCTGGCTTTTGCCGGCATGGTGCTGTGGCATGGCGCGCTGTCGGACGCCTTCGGGCGGCGCAATGTGATCCTGGTGTCGCTGGTGGCCTTCGCCATCGGCACCGTGGGCTGCGCCGCCGCGCACAGCGTGGAATACCTGTGGATCTTCCGCGTGCTGCAGGGCGTGTCGGCCGGCGCCGGGCTGGTGGTGGGGCGGGCGATCATCCGCGACCTGTACCACGATGCCGAAGCGGCGCGCCTGCTGTCGCTGGTGACGATGATCTTCTCGATCGCGCCGGCGCTGGCGCCCATCCTGGGCGGCGCCATCGTGCAGGTGGCCGACTGGCGCACCATTTTCCTGGCGCTGCTGGGCTTCAGCATCGTGCTGTTCGTGGTGTGCTGGCTGCGCCTGCCGGAGACGCTGCCGCCGCACAAGCGGCAGCCCTTCAACCCGCGCCACCTGTGGCATAACTACCGCATGATCCTGGCCTCGCCGCTGTTCCACCTGAAATCCGGGGTGGTGGCGCTCAATTTCGCGGGGCTGTTCGTGTTCATCACGGCGGCGCCGGTGATGCTGCCGCAGCAGCTGCACCTGGGGCCGGGCGATTTCGGCTGGCTGTTCATTCCCTCGGTGGCCGGCATCTTCCTGGGCGCGCTGGCGGCGAACCGGGTGGCGGGCCGGATCAGCTTCGCGCGCCAGATCGGCTACGGCTACGTCTTCCTGCTGGCGGCGGCCGTCATCAATGTGGCCTTCCACCTGCTGCACGCCCCGGCGCTGCCGTGGACCGTGCTGCCGATTTTCGTCTACACCTTCGGCATGTCGATGGTGGCGCCGGCCGCCACCTTGCTGACGCTGGACCTGTTCCCCCAGATCCGGGGCACGGTGGCGTCCTGCCAGAGCTTCGCCACCACCCTGCTGAGCGCGGTGATTGCCGGCGTCGTTGCCCCGGCTTTGTCCCATTCGGTGCTGGCGCTGGCCGCCGGCCAGCTGCTGTTTGCGGGCGGCGGCCTGGGACTCTGGCTGCTGGCACGCCAGTACCGGCGCCGACTGGCGGCGAAACAACATTAACGGCGGAAAAATCGAAAAAGTTTAGGGGGAAATTTGTGTTTCCCTTAAGCCAGCGTACCTTTATGCTAAGATCCCCTTTGGTCCCGCGCCCCCGCCTGGCGTGCGGCCCGCACCGGGGAAACGTCCACTGACGGCACAGCGCACATGCACCAACCTGACCACGACATCCGCAATCGACTGCTGATCGCCCGGCTGCCGGCCATGCCGCAGATCCTGATCAAGCTGATCGAGCTGCTGCAGGCGGACGACGCCGGCATGCCGGAACTGGCCGCGCTGATCGCCCAGGACGCGGGCATGGCCAGCAAGATCCTGGGCGTCGCCAACAGCTCGGCCTACCACCGCGCCGGGCGCCAGGTCAGCCTGGAGCAGTCGCTGGTGTCGCTGGGCACGGACATGATCAAGACCCTGGTCATCAGCGAATCGGTGTACCAGACCTTCAGCAGCTTCCCCCATTCCGGCGGCACCGATCTGCGCAGCTTCTGGCAGCATTCGCTGGCCACGGCCGTCATCGCGCGCGACGTGGCGCGCCTGATCGCCTACCCGCAGCCGGAGGAGGCCTACCTGGCCGGCCTGCTGCACAATGTGGGCCGGCTGGCGCTGCTGGCCACGGCGCCCAAGGAATATGCCGCCAATTTCCAGGCGCGCGACGACGAGGCGCTGTGCGCCGTCGAGCAGCGCACCCTGCAGATCACCCATACCGAAGCGGGCGCCTGGCTGGTGGAACGCTGGCGCCTGGACTCCTTCCTGGCCGACTCCGTGCTGTACCACCACGAGGCCAGCGCGCGCCTGAGCACCGCCCATCCGCTGATCCGCCTGGTGCGCCTGGCGCACCTGCTGGCCTACCACCGCGACGATGCGGACGCGCTGGACGAGGCGGCCGGCCTGTGCGGCCTGGAGCCGGCGCAGCTGCAAAGCGTGGTGCAGCATGCCGCGCGCCAGGTGCAGCAGTCGGCCGACTACCTCGGCATCGACCTGGAAGGGGCGGACGATATCGTGCCGCCGCCGGCGCAGCTGGCCGCGCCGGCCGACCCGGTGCAGCAGCGCCTGCAGCAGGAAGTGCGCGATATGGTGCTGGTGTCCGAAATGGGCCAGAGCTTCAGCCGCCAGCAGGGCGATGGCGCCATGCTGGACGCGATGACGCGCTCGGCGCGCATCCTGTTCGATTTCGACAGCGCCCTGCTGCTGCTGGAGCATCCGGCCGGGCAGGGACTGGTGGGCGCGGGCGGCAGCGAGCAGCCGCAGCGCCTGGCCGAATTCACCCTGCCGCTGGGCGACGGCAGCCACGCGGCGCAGGCCGCGGCCGAACGGCGCCCGGTGCTGGCCGCGAGCAGCGCCACGCCGGCCTCGCTGGCCGAGGAACAGCTGTTCCGCATGCTGGGCAGCGAGGGCATGGTGTGCGTGCCGCTGGTGGCCGGGCAGCGCTGCCTCGGCGTGCTGGTGGGCGGCGTCGCGGCCTGGCAGCTGCCGGCCGCGCAGCAGCGCCTGCGCTTCCTGCAGGCCTTCGGCAACCAGGCCGGGGCCGCGCTGGAAACCGCGCTGTCCGAACGCGGCCACGCCAAGCGCCAGCTGGCGCATGTGGCCGACGAATACCGCGACGCCACGCGGCGCGTGGTGCACGAGGTGAACAACCCGCTGTCCATCATCAAGAACTACCTGTCGGTACTGGACAGTAAACTGGCGCGGCGCGAACCGGTGGTGGGCGAGCTGTCGGTGCTGAACGAAGAGATCGACCGCGTGGGCCAACTGATCCAGGGCCTGGCCGAGGGGCCCGCCGCCGACGCCGCGCGCACCGCCCATATCGGGCGCGTGGTGGACGATGTGCTGCGCTTCTTCCGCAGCACCAGCTTCGTGCCGGCCTCGGTGCAGCTGCTGGTGCGCATGCAGGACGAACACAATGACATCGAGGGCGACCCGGACTCGCTGAAGCAGATCCTGCTCAACCTCGTGAAGAATGCGGTGGAAGCGCTGCCCGAAGGCGGCCGCATCGAAATCGCCCACCGCGGCCTGGTAAACCGCGAGCGCCAGCTGTACGCCGAAGTGGCGGTGGCCGACAACGGTCCCGGCCTGCCGCCGGAGGTGCTGGCCAAGCTGTTCGCGCCGGTCGCCAGCAGCAAGGGCGGCGCGCACCGCGGCCTGGGCCTGTCCATCGTGCACAGCCTGGTGCACAAGCTGGGCGGCATGATCAGCTGCCGCAGCGGCAAGGGCGGCACCACTTTCGAACTGCTGCTGCCGGTGCGCGCTGCCGCGGCCCCGACCGCGGCCACGGGCCGCCTGCTCGATTCCGTATAAGCGACCATGATCCTGACCCCGAACGACGCCTCCGCCTTCTATCCGCGCCTGCTGCTGGTCGACGACGAACCGCGCCTGCTGGCCTCCCTGCATGCGCTGCTGTCCGGCCGCGGCTACCACCTCGAAACGGCGGCCACCGGCGCCGACGCGCTGGCCCAGCTGGACAAGCTGCAGTTCGACCTGGTGCTGCTGGACCTGCGCCTGCCGGACATGAGCGGGCATGACATCATGGACGTGATCAATGCGCGCGAGATGGATTGCGACGTGGTGGTGATGTCCGGCGAAGTGGGCATCGATTCCGCGATCGGCGCGCTGAAGCGCGGCGCCTACGACTACCTGCGCAAGCCTTACAGCCCGGAAGAGCTGATCAAGACCGTCGACAACGCGCTGCAGAAGCGCCGCCTGAAGGTCGACAACCACACCATCACGCAGCGCCTGGAAAATTCGGAGAAGATGTACCGCTACCTGGTGGACAGCTCGCCGGACCTCATCTACACCCTGAACCACGCCGGCGAATTCACCTTCGTCAACGACCGCGCCGCCACCCTGCTGGGCTACGAGCGCGACGAGCTGCTGGGCAAGCATTATTCGCTGGTGGTGCACGACGAGGACCAGGAGAAGGCGCGCTACGCCTTCAACGAGCGCCGCGTGGACCAGCGCGCCTCGCGCAATGTGGAGCTGCGCCTGAAGTGCAAGACGGCCATCGGCAGCGCCGAGCGCACCTTCAACAACACGCTGATGACGATTTCGCTGAACGCGATCGGCATGCACGTGCCGGACAATGCGGTGCGCAAGCACGAATTCTTCGGCACCTATGGCGTGGCGCGCGACATCACGGACCGCAAGCGCGCCGAGGAAACCATCTCCTACCAGGCCTACCACGATATCCTGACCGACCTGCCGAACCGCGTGCTGTTCAAGGACCGCCTGGGCCTGGCCGTGATCCAGGCCAAGCGCAAACTGTCCGAACTGGCCGTGATGTTCATCGACCTGGACCGCTTCAAGCTGGTCAACGACACGCTGGGCCACGTGAAGGGCGACGAGCTGCTCAAGCAGGCCGCCGCACGCCTGAAGGACTGCCTGCGCAAGGGCGACACGCTGGCGCGCCAGGGCGGCGACGAATTCACCATCGTGCTGCCGGAACTGCGCGACCGCAACGACGCCAAGGTCATTGCCGAAAAATTCCTGGAAACGCTGCAGAAGCCCTTCGACCTGGATGGCCATGTGGTGCATATCTCGGCCTCGATCGGCATCGCCGTCTATCCGAGCGACGGCGAAAGCATCGACGAGCTGCTGCGCCACGCCGATATCGCCATGTACCAGGTGAAGGCGCTGGGCAAGAACGGCCACAGCTTCTACCACGCCTCGATGCAGGACGTGTCGCACCAGAAGATCGCGCTGGAACAGGCGCTGCGCAAGGCGCTGGAACACGGCGAACTGGAAATGTACTACCAGCCGCAGCTCGACGTGGCGAGCGGCCGCATCATCGGCGCCGAAGGCCTGATGCGCTGGAACCATCCGCAGCGCGGCCTGCTGTCGGCCGGCGAGTTCCTGCCCTTCGCCGAAGAGAACGGCCTGATGCTGCCGATTTCGGACTGGATGATCGGCGCCCTGTGCCGCGACCTGCTGCACTGGCAGCAGGCCGGCGCGGACACCATCCGCCTGTCGCTGAACCTGTCGCCGCAATACCTGGACCGCGGCGATTTCTTCGAGAAGATGCGCGGCGCGCTCACGCGCTACAACATCTCGCCGGCGCAGATCGAAGTGGAGATCACCGAGAACATCTGCATCCGCAATCCGCAGTATGCGATCGAGCAGCTGAACAAGCTGTGCCAGCTGGGCGTGTCGGTCGCCATCGACGATTTCGGTACCGGCTATTCCTCGCTGAGCTACCTGCACCGCTTCCCGATCCACACCATCAAGATCGACCAGAGCTTCGTCAAGGAGATCCACGACGAAAGCGGGCATTACCCGGTGATCCTGGCGATCATCTCGATCGCGCGCGGGCTCGGCCTGCACCTGGTGGCGGAAGGCGTGGAGACGGAAGTGCAGGCGCGCTACCTGCAGGCCAACGGCTGCAGCACCATGCAGGGCTACCTGTTCCACCGTCCGATTTCGCTGGGCGCCTTCATGGACGTGCTGGCCGCGCAGGAACGCATCGCACCGCAAGCGGCCGCGCCGCGCGCCCTGCAGGCATAAGCCCATGATCGTCACCGAAGCCCTCGTCGCCAAAACCGCCGCTGCCGTCGACAACAGCAGCTACACCGCCGAATTCCTGCGCGTGAAAGGCCAGGCTGAACGCGGCAATCCTGCTGCGCAGCACAGCCTCGGTTATATGTACTTCCACGGCAAGGGCGTGGCGCGCAATGAGGAACTGGCCGTGGCCTGGTACCGCCAGGCCGCGAATGCCGGCCTAGAACACGCGCAATACAACCTGGGCGTGATGTACCAGAAGGGCCAGGGCGTGGACGCCGACCTGTGCGAGGCAGCGCGCTGGTACCAGATGGCGGCCGAAAAAGGTTATGCGGCCGCGCAGTACAACCTGGGCTGGCTGTATGCCAAGGGCCAGGGCGTGGCGCAGGATACCGAACAGGCGCGTTTCTGGTTCAGCAAGGCCGCGGAACAGGGCGATGCCGGCGCGCAGAACAACCTCGCCATGATGTACGACACCGGCAAGGGCGTGCCGCAGGACTATGCGCAAGCCCTGTACTGGTACCAGAAGGCCGCCACGCAGGGCTATGCGCGCGCGCAGTTCAACCTCGCGCTGCGCTACGACAACGGGCATGGCATCGATCCCGATCCGGAACAGGCCATCCAGTGGTACCGCAAGGCGGCCGAGCAGGGCTATGCGCCGGCGCAGTTCAACCTTGCGCTGCGCTATGACAAGGGGGACGGCGTGCCGCAGGACACGCGCCAGGCCATCCACTGGTACCGCCGCGCCGCCGCGCAGGACCATGTGAGTTCGCATTTCAACCTGGCGCTGATCTACGACAACGGCAGCGGCGTGCCGCGCAATCCCGAACGCGCGATGGAGTGCTACCGCGCCGCCGCGCAGCTGGGCCATGCGGCGGCACAGAACAACCTGGGCCAGCGCTACCAGCACGGCCAGGACGTGGCGGCCGATGCCACGCGCGCCGCGCACTGGTACCGCCAGGCGGCGGAGCAGCGCTTCCCGGCCGCGCAATACCATCTCGGCCTGCTGTACGAGGCGGGCGAAGGCGTGCCGCAGGATACGCAGGAGGCCATCCGCTGGTGCCGCGAGGCCGCCGAGCAGGGCCACGCGCGCGCGCAGTTCGACCTCGGCCTGCGCTATGAAAACGGGCAGGGTCTGCCGCGCGACCTGCGCAAGGCCCTGAGCTGGTATTCGCGCGCCGCCGAACAGGATTACGCGGCCGCCCAGTACATGCTGGGCCAGCTCTATGACCGCGACGACGGTCCGGCGCCGAACACGGTGCGCGCCAACCACTGGTACCGCAAGGCGGCCGAAAACGGCCACACCCTGTCGCAGTTCACGCTGGCGCTGCGTTGCGACAGCGGGCAGGGCATGGCGCGCGATTTCGTGCAGGCCTTCCACTGGTACTTGCGGGCCGCCGAACAGGGGCATGGCCGCGCCCAGCTGAATACGGGGCTGATGTTCCTGTCGGGACAGGGCGTGGCGGCCGATGCGGCCCAGGCCTGGCACTGGCTGGCGCAAGCCGAACGCCAGGGCATGCCCGGCGCGGTGCGCTACCTGGCGCAGGCCGCGGCCCGCCTGGCGCCGGCGCAGCTGGCGGCGGCCCGGGCCGGGCAGGAACTGGCCGCCGCTTGAATCCCCGCTGTGACAATTGGTGATTAAGTTCTCTGCTTTCCTGTCGTTAACAGGGTAGAGCGGCGCTTTGTCCGCCAGCCACGGACACGCCATGCAGCTTACCAACACGCCCGCGCTTTTCGCCCTGCGCGCCATCGAGCGCCACGGGATGGACGTCGCCGACAGCTTGCGCCGCCTGTCCAGCGGACTGCGCATGAGCTCTGCGCGCGACGATGCGGCGGGCCTGGCGATCAGCGAGCGCATGGGCTCCCAGCTGCGCGGCATGCAGCAGGCGAACCGCAACATCAATGACGGCATCTCGCTGCTCCAGACCGGCGAAGGCGCGCTCGGCACCATTACCGACATCTTCCAGCGCGTGCGCGAGCTGGCCGTGCAGGCGGCGAGCGATACCAATAATGCGCAGGACCGGATGGCGATCCAGCTCGAAGCTTCGGCGCTGCTGCTGGAAGCGAAGCGCATGGTGGAGGACACCAACTATAACGGCATCAGTCTGCTGGACGGGAGCTTCAGCTCACACCTGCAGATAGGGGCGAATGCGGGGGACCTGCTGCAGCTGGGCATACCGTCCATCTTCCATGTGGACGCCGACGGCTACAATCCGACCTCCATTGACCTGACCTCGCATGCCGACGCCACCAAGGCGCTGACTTTCCTCGACGAGCAGATCCTGCATATCGACATGGTGCGCGCGCGCATGGGCGCGATGCAGAACCGGCTGGGCTACGCCAGCAGTAATAACGCCACGATGGCCGAGAACTTGGCCGCTTCCCGTTCCGCCATCCTCGATACCGACTTCGCGGCGGAGACCGCGCGGCTCACGCGTAGCCAGATCCTGCAGCAGGCGGCGATGGCCATGCTGGCGCAGGCCAACTCCCAGCCGCGCCTGATCCTCAACCTGCTGCGCAGCATCTAGTAGGGCTGGCGCTCCAGCCAGTCGAAGGCGGCATCCTGCGCTTCGCGCGGGAACACGTGGCCGCCGGGCAGCACGCGCGCATCGAACTTCGCCTCCGCATCCCAGGACTGCCATACGCGGCGCATTTTCGCGAAAGCCTGTTCGGCCGAGTGCAGAGGGAACAGCTTGTCCTGCGCGCCGGTGAAGAACAGCGCGGGTTTGGGCGCGGCAAGGCTGGCCACGTCCGGGAAGTCCATATAACGCAGCAGGCCGGGATGCAGCATCTGCCAGGCGGAGGAGCCGCGCAGCTGGTTATTCCCCGGCACCATCAGGCCTTCCGTGGTCGCCATCCAGCTCACCGCCACCACGGCCTTGATATCATCGGACAGCGCGGCCACCTGCCAGGCGCGGAAGGCGCCCATCGAAAAGCCGATGGCGGCCACGCGGCGCGTATCGACTTCCGGCAGCGAGGCGAGGAAGGCGGCGGCGCGCACGTCTTCCGCCGCCATGGCGCCCGCCATCGAGCTGCCCAGGTTGAACATATTAGCCGCCAGCGCCTGCTGCGCGTCTGCCGTCATCGGACCGCGGTCGCCCCAGCCCAGGGCATCCACCGCCAGCACCACATAGCCGCGCTGGGCCAGCGCATCGCCCGGCAGGCGGCCGGAGAAACTCTTCCCGGCCCATGCCATCGACGAGGCCTCGCGCGCGGGATCGTTCCAAGTCGTGATGAGCTTCTCTTTGCCGATATCGAACTTCGCGCCATGGTCGTGCAGCATCAGCGCCGCGGGATGCCTGCCCGCCGCTTTCGGCACCAGCAGCAGCGCGCGCACCCGGCTTTCGGCGGTGAGGTTGAATACGACCTGGCGCGCCACATAGCTGCCCCGGTCCTGCTCCGCAATCAGCTGCGGCACAAAGGGCGAGTTATCGCGCGGCTGCAGCGTGAGTTCCCACAGCTTCGCGCGGCCGGCGGCGCGCCAGGCCGGCAGGTCGTGCACATCCTGCGACCACGCCATCGGGAACGCCAGGCGCTTCTTCAGCGCCTGCTGATAGACCGGCAGCGCATCGCGCACGCCTTCATGCTGGTAATCCTGCGCAGGCGCGGCGGCGGAAATGCTGAGTGCCATGGCAGTGAGGAGGTAGCGCATCATCATCGATCTTCGGCTGGAAAATTCAATGATCGCACATGCGGCCGCTGCTTGAGTCGAAAGGGGTGAGGTAAAATTTGATCATGAAAATTGCCGCAGCCATTCTCCTGAGTCTCGCAGCATCCTCTCCATTTGCGCAGGATGCCGAGCCCGAAAAACCTTCCGAGCAGATCGTGGTGGTGGGCCAGAAGCCGGGCCCGGGCTTGTGGAAGGTGAGTAAGGGCGATCATGTGCTGTGGGTGTTCGGCAGCTACGCGCCGCTGCCCAGGAAGATGGAGTGGCGCTCGCGCGAGGTGGAAAAGATACTCGCGGAATCGCAGGAGTATCTGCTGCCGCCAAATGCGCGTGCCGACGTCGGGTTCTTCAAGGGGTTGACCCTGCTGCCGCAGATGATCGGCCTGAAGAAAAATCCTGACGGCGCGGAACTGAAGGAAGTGCTGCCTGCGGACGTCTACGCGCGCTGGCTGGAACTCAAGCAGAAATACATTGGCGACGACAGCGGCATTGAACGGGAACGGCCGCTGTTTGCGGCAGACGAACTGCATCGCCGTGCGCTCGGCAAGATTGGTCTCGGTACGGATAAGGAAGTGCGTGAGCGCATTGAGAAGCTCGCCAAACAGAACAAGGTGCCGGTCACGAAAACGACCATCACGCTGGCGCTGGATGACCCCTCGCGCATGCTCAAGGAATTCAAGAAGTCGCCATTGGAAGACGTGGCGTGTTTCCGCAAAACGCTGGACCAGCTTGAGGGCGAGCTGGATACGCTGCGTACGCGCGCCAACGCCTGGGCCGTTGGCGATATCGGCGAGATCCTCAAGCTGAATTTTGCAGAGCGCGAGAATTCCTGCCGCGATGCCGTATACAACAGCCAGTTCATGAAAGAGCAGGCCAGCTTCCACTCCATGGAACAACGCATGCGGGAATCCTGGCTGAATGCCGCCGAGCGCGCGCTGGCGGCCAACCGCTCTACATTCGCAGTGCTCCAGCTACGCGATATCGTTGACCCCGACGGCTATATCGCCGCGCTGAAGACCAAGGGTTATTCAGTCCAGCCGCCTGAATGAGCCGATGGACAGGCGCAGCAAAACGCCTGCGGATCAGCGCGTCAACTGGGCATCTCCCCAGCTTGCCACCACGGGCTGCGCCTTGCCGGATTTTGCATCCCGCACCACCAGTTCGATGACTTTCCTGCCCCGGATATCGGCCTTCAGGCGGTGCGCCTTGCTGCCGAATGCCAGCTCCGGGCTTTCGGCCAGCAGCTTGCCGTCGCCATAAACGTAGAAGCGCAGGGGCTGGCCAGTGTTTTCGGTTGAGTCATCTACACCGACGGAGGCTGTGAACTGCGCATAGCCGGCATCGTTCCTTACCTGAAGACGCGAGTTGGACAGCACGCCAATCCCCGAGTCGAACGACTGGCCCGCCACTTGCAGGGTCTGGCCGTACGGGGTGGTATCCGCCTGTGCCCCGCCCCAGCCTGCGTATTGGGGACGGGAGCCGCCGGAGCGGGTGTTGGACCATGGGTCGATCATGCGGTGAATGCTGGGGTCGAGCTGTGGCTGCCGGGTGCCGTCGATGGCGACGTTGATTGCGCCGGGAATCTCGGAGAGGTAGACGCCGTTTTCCAGCTGCCGCTTGCCAGTCGCTTCGAATACCAGCGTCTCGTGTGGCGCCAGCGTAAATGCCTTCTCGCCGGTGAAAGTGAGGCTTTGCTTCGACCACAGATCGCGCAGTGTGACCGGTGCGTTGTCCGACAGCTTCAGGTGTTTGGCGAGCAAAGTCACCGGCGCCGGTGCTGCGCCGCGGTTGAACAGCGCGACAGCCTTGCGCTGGCCGTCGCCCAGCGTCTTGACGATGATCTGCGCATCGTCGGAATCGTAGGCCACCACGCCCTGGTGGCCGGCCTTGTCCTGGTTCAGTCCCACCACGTCGGCGTTGCCCAGCACGTCGAGGAATGATGCAGGCCCATTGCGCAAGTCATAGCTGACCAGCAGCGGCGCATTGATCATTGCCCAGAGCGAGAAGTGGGAACGCACTTCGACCGGATGGGCGGCGTCAAATTCGCCATGGCCGATGTGCAGGATGTCGGGATCGTTCCAGTGGCCCGGCCCCGCATACAGCGGGCGTTTCGCGGCGCTGTCGAAGTTGTGCAGCATGCTGGTCCAGCTTGGCGTGATGTCGGCGCTGGTGCGCCACAGGTTGCCGACGTCCTTGCCCCAGCTGCGCACGTTCGCCATGCCCCAGGCGCAGATCGACAGCACATAGTCCCTGGCCGGCCGCGCCGCCTTCAGCGCGGCGGCAACGGCTTCGTAGCGGCCTTTCACGGCAGCGATGTCGGTGCGGTTGATCGAGCCGCGTTCGATGAGCGGCGCCATGGCGCGGTAGTCCTGGCGTTTCACCAGATCGGAACCCGGCACGAAATCGGCCAGCCCGCAGGCATCGATCTTGATGTAGTCGAAGCCCCATTCCTTGAAATACAGGCTGATGTCCTGCTCGACGTGGCCGTCGAGGCCTACCTCGCGCTCGGCGGTCGTGCCTTCCGGCAGATTGGGGGAATGCAGGTCGTAGGCTTGCGAGCAGGCGTTGCGGCCGATGTCCGTATAGATGCCGGCCTTCAGGCCCATGGCGTGCAGCCGGTCGGTGAATGGCTTGAAGCTGGTGCCGTCCGGGCCGCCGGTGGCCGCCGACGGGAAGATGCCGGTGCGGATCTGCAGGCGCCCATCGCCGCTGCGGCGCTTGAGCCACCAGCCATCGTCGAGGTTAACGTAGATATAGCCAAGCTTGGCCAATCCGCTGTCGACCAGCACGCGCGCGGCGCCCATGACTTTCGCTTCGTCGACTTCGGTGCGGAAGGCATTCCAGCTGTTCCAGCCCATCGGCGGGGTGCTGGCGCTGCCGCCGGCACTGCCTTCCCAGCGGCCGGCGGGCGCCAGCGGATCGGCCGCCGGCCCGGCCCATGCCGGAGTGAGCGATAAAGCGATTGCCGCAGCAAGAACTCCACTAAGAACCCTGAATTTCGGGGCTTCACTCATTCCAGGCCAGCGCTTTTGCATGCAAATCTCCGATAAGGAATCTGAAAATGTTATGGCTTTAGATAGTAAACGAGAGACGTCAAAAAGAAAAGCAACCCTCCTTAAACGAAAAAAATACAACTAAAACGAAAATATTTAGAAAGATTTCTACATTTCGTTCGATAATTTCGTTACTATCGGATCTGTTCACAAATCGGAGCCAAGGCCACCATGAAGACAACGACCACCATGCCGCTTGAGCGGGGCGCCAGCGCACGCCGGCCACGCTGGCTCGGCTACGCCCTGGCCACTACGCTGCTGTGGGGCGTTTGGGGCGCGTTTGCGGGACTGCCCACACAGCACGGCTTTCCGGAAACGCTGGTCTATGTCGTCTGGGCGCTCACCATGGTGCCGCCGGCCCTGTTCGTGCTGGCTCGCTCGGGCTGGCAGGTGCGCCGCGACCGCCGCGCCATCGCTTATGGAATGGTGATCGGCCTGCTGGGTGCGGGCGGGCAGATGGTGCTGTTCTATGCGGTCAAGGCCGGGCCGACCTACCTGATCTTTCCGCTGATTTCGCTGTCGCCCGTCATCACGATCGCGCTGTCCTTCCTGTTCCTGCGCGAGCGTACCGGTGCGATGGGCATCGCCGGCATTGTGCTGGCGATCTGCGCGCTGCCGCTGTTCGACTACACGCCGGGCGGCGCCCCGCAGCAGTACGGCCTGTGGTTCGTGCTGGCGCTGGCCGTGCTGGTGGCCTGGGGCCTGCAGGCTTATTTCATCAAGCTGGCCAATACCAGCATGGATGCCGAAAGCATCTTCTTCTATATGACCGTCAGCGCGCTGCTGTGCATACCGGTGGCGCTGGCGATGACCGATTTCTCGCAGCCGATCAACTACGGTCCGGGCGGGCCGCTGCTGGCCGCCGCCACGCAGATCCTGAACGCCGTCGGTGCGCTGACGCTGGTGTACGCCTTCCGGCACGGCAAGGCGCTGACGGTGTCGCCGCTGGTGAACGCGGGCGCACCGCTGCTGACCACGGTGATCGCCATGGCGCTGGCCGCATCGATGCCGGGCGGCTACCGGCTGGCCGGCATCGGCCTGGCCCTGGCTGCGGCCCTGTTTCTCTCGCTGAATCCGGATGAGGGCGCAAGCGACGGAAACGAAACCAATCAAGGAGCTTGACGATGGATTATTTACTGAACCTGGTGCGCCGGCACAAGGCCGGGGAACCGGCCGGCATTTTTGCCGTGTGCTCGGCGCACCCGCTGGTGATCGAAGCCGCGATGGAAGTAGCGCTGGCGGCGGGCCCGGAACAGCGGGTACTGATCGAGGCTACCTCGAACCAGGTCAACCAGGATGGCGGCTACACCGGCATGACGCCGGCCGGCTTCCGCGATTTCGTCTACGGCATCGCCGACCGCGCCGGCCTGGCGCGCGGGCGCGTGCTGCTGGGCGGCGACCATTTGGGACCGAACGCCTGGCAAGGCGAGCCTGCCGACGCGGCCATGGCCAAGGCCGAAGTGCTGATCGACCAGTATGTCACCGCAGGCTTCCGCAAGATCCATCTCGACTGCTCGATGTCCTGCGCCGGCGATCCGGTGCCGCTGCCGGACGAGGTGGTGGCCGTACGTGCCGCCCGCCTGTGCGCCGTTGCCGAGCGGGCCTGGCGCGCCGCAGGCGGCGAGGCGCCGGTCTACATCGTCGGCACCGAAGTGCCGGTGCCCGGCGGGGCGCATGAGGATCTGGGCGAGCTGGCCGTCACCACGCCCGAGGCAGCGGCCAAGACGATCGCCTCGCACCGGAGCGCATTCGCCGCCGCCGGACTGGATGCTGTGTGGCCGCGCGTAATCGGAATTGTGGTGCAGCCCGGCGTGGAATTTGACCACCACAAGGTGATCGACTTCCAGCCTGAAAAGGCTGTGGCGCTCAGCCGCTTTATTGAGAGCGAACCTACGCTGCTCTACGAAGCGCATTCGACGGATTACCAGACGCCCGCCAACCTCGCCGCGCTGGTCGCAGGCCACTTCGCCATTCTCAAGGTGGGCCCCGGCGCCACTTTCGCGCTGCGCGAAACGCTGTGGGCGCTGGCCGACATCGAGGCGGCGATGCTGGGCGACGGCCAGGGATCGGATTTCAAGAACAAGGTGCTGGAAGTGATGCGCGCCGAACCGGAATACTGGCGCAAGTACTACAGCGGCGATGCGCGCCGCGCGCGCTTCGACCAGCAATACAGCCTGAGCGACCGGATCCGCTACTACTGGCCGCATCCGGCCATCCAGGCGGCGCAGGCGCAGCTGCTGCAGAACCTGGAGCATCAGGCGCCGCCGCTTACCCTGCTGAGCCAATACCTGCCGCCGCAATATGAAGCGGTGCGCGAAGGGCGGGTGCGCAACCGGCCGGTCGATTTACTGAAAGAAGGCGTGGCCCGTGTGCTGCGCCAGTATATGGAAGCCTGCAATGCGGGCGCCGCAATCAAGGAGCTGGAAGCATGTTAGTAGCACAGAGAGACATTCTTGGCATCAGCGCCGACCGGCTCGATGCCGCCGGCGCCGGCCTGACCGCGCGTGAAATCGCGCAGCAACCCGCCGTCTGGCCCGAGATCGAGGCACTGGTGGCGGAACAGCGCGCGGCGCTCGACGCGTTTCTCGGCCCGCTGCTGTCCCGCCCCAACCTGCGCGTTGTGCTGACCGGCGCCGGCACCTCGGCCTTCATCGGTGAATGCCTGGTGCCGGCCCTGCTGGGCGCCGGCCTGCGCGCCGAAGCCGTGCCGACCACCGACCTGGTCTCCGGCCCGCGCCAGTTCCTGCAGCCGCATGTGCCTACGCTGCTGGTGTCCTTCGGCCGCTCGGGCAGCAGCCCGGAAAGCGTGGCTGCCGTCAAGCTGGCCGACCAGCTGGTCGATGACGTATACCACCTCGTCATTACCTGTAACGCCGACGGCGAGTTGTGCCAGCTGTCGCAGGGACGCAGTAACGCCCACGTGATCCTGCTGCCCGATGCCACGCACGACCGCGGCTTCGCCATGACCACCAGCTTCACGTCGATGATGCTGGCCGCGGCAGGCGCCTTCGGCGTGCTGGCGCCGGGCGCCACCGGGGCGTCTTCGGCGGCCGCGGACGATGTGCTGGAAACGGCATCGCCGCTGCTGGAAGCGCTGGTGGCGCGCCGCTTCCGCCGCGTGGTCTACCTCGGCAGCAATGCGCTGCGCGGCCTGGCCCGCGAAGCCTCGCTGAAGCTGCTGGAGCTGACCGATGGCCAGGTGGTGGCGCTGTTCGATTCGCCGCTGGGCTTCCGCCACGGCCCCAAGACCATCGTGGATGCCAACACCCTGATCGTGGTGCTGCTGTCGAACGACCCGCAGGCGCGCCGCTATGATATGGACCTGCTGCGCGAGCTGCGTAACGATGGCCGCGCCGGCCGTGTGCTGGCGCTGAGCGCCCAGGACGAGCCGGAACTGGGCGCGGATTGCCTGACGCTGCATGGCGCAGAGCAGGCCGCCGACCTGGCATTGGCGCTGCCATACATCCTGTTCTGCCAGGCTTTCGCGCTGCTGCAATCGCTGGCGCTGGGGCTGCGCCCGGACACGCCGAGCGTTTCGGGCACCGTTAACCGTGTGGTGCGCGGTGTTACCATTTATCCTTTGTCAGGAGAGAGCAGTGTTCCTCGGGGTTGACGGCGGCGGCACCAAGACTGCGTTCGCGCTGGTCGACCGGCAAGGCAGCATCCTCGCGCGCCACGAGGAAAGCAGCGCCTACTACCTCGAAGTCGGCATGGAAGGCGCCGCCACGGTATTGGCGCGCGGCTGCGCGGTGCTGTTCGCCATGGCCGGCATCACTGCGGAGCAGGTCGAATTCGCCTTCTTCGGCTTGCCGGCCTATGGCGAAGACCGCGCGGTGCAGCCGCAGCTGGATGCGCTGCCGCTCGCCGTGCTGGGTCACCGCCGCTACCTGTGCGGCAACGACATGGTGTGCAGCTGGGCCGGATCGCTGGCCTGCGCCGATGGCATCAGCGTCATCGCCGGCACCGGGTCGATGGCCTATGGCGAAATCGGCGGCAAGCGCGCACGCGCCGGCGGCTGGGGCGAGTTGTTCAGCGACGAGGGCTCGGCCTACTGGATCGCGCGTGCCGGGCTGGCGCTGTTTTCCCGCATGAGCGACGGGCGCATGGAACGCGGCCCCCTGCATGCGCTGATGCGCGAGCGCCTGGCATTGCAGGACGATCTCGACCTGTGCCAGGTCGTGTACGGCGAACTGAAAGGAGAGCGCAGCAAGATCGCTGCGCTGTCGCGGCTCGTCACCGAGGCCGCAGCGCAGGGCGACCTGCAGGCGGCTGCGATCATCGAGTCGGCCGCCGCCGAAGTGGCAGCCCTGGTCGATGCGGTGCGCGGCGCGCTCGGTGTCGATCCGGCGACGGAAGTGGCGGTATCTTATTCCGGCGGCCTGTTCGGCGCGGATGGGCCGATGCGCGCGCCTTTCGCGCGGGCGCTCGCCGCCAGCGGCGCCGGCGCATACCGCGTCGTATCACCGCGCCTGCCGCCGGTGCTGGGCGCTGCGCTGTATGCGGCGCTGAATGCCGGCACGCCGCTCGCCGCCGAAGCGCTCGAACGCCTTGCAGCGCAAGGCCCCAAACAGTAGTGCCGGCCCTGCTGCAATCTGGTAAGCTGCTACTTTATTCTAACTATCCGTCCGGCCATGGGACAAACAGGTCAGCGCCGCGCTACCATCCTTAAGGTACTTACCGAAAACGCCTCGGTGCAAGTCAGCGAACTTGTTAAACAGCTCAACGTTTCGGCGGTAACGATCCGCAGCGACCTGACCGCACTGGAGGCGCAGGGCCTCGCCATCCGGAGCCACGGCGGCGCCATGCTGGCGCGCGTACCGCCCACCGAACATACGGTGTCGCAGAAAGATGCGCTGAATCACGAGCAGAAGGAGCGCATCGGCGAGCTGGCTGCGAGCCTGGTCAAGCCGGGCGAGAACATCATCATCGATTCGGGCACCACGACGCTCTCGCTGGCGCGCCACCTGCGCGAAGCCCAGAACGTGACCGTGATGACCAATGGCCTGAATATCGCCTGGGAACTGGCCAACGCACCCGGCGTTGACCTGATCCTGACCGGCGGCCTGCTGCGCAAGCAGTCGCTGTCGATCCAGGGCCTGCAGGCCGAGGCTTGCTTGCAGGCCTACAGCTTCGACAAGCTGTTCCTCGGCGTCGACGGCTTCGACCTGCAATTCGGCCTGACGACCCACCATGAGCCCGAAGCGAGCCTGAACCACAAGATGGTGGACCGCGCCAGGAAGGTCATCGTCCTTGCCGATGCTTCCAAGTTCGGCGTCATCAGCTTGCACCGCATCGTGCAGCTCGACCGCGTGCATACCATCATCACTGACGGCAATCTCAGCGCGCAGTACCGCGATGGCCTGCGCGATGCGGGCATCGAGCTGCTGATTGCCGATTAGGCGCCAGCGTTCCTAGGGAACGCTCAGCATTGTCCCGGTACGGAACGCTCCCAGTTCTTCATTCCATCCCTGCGACCTGGCGGCATCTTCTGCGTTGGCAGGCCGCACGCTGTAGCGCACATCGCCTGCCAGTGAAGGGGCGCCATCCGGCAGGGCAAGCAGCATGTCATAGGTACCTGAGGGTGTGCTTGCCGGCACGAGAAAAGGCGCAGTCACTGTGCTGGTGCTGCCTGGCAGCCATTCGCGCGGATCGATTGATGCCAGCGCCATGCGCAGCACGGCGCCGCTGCTGCGGTGCCTGAGCAAAACCTGCACGCTGCGCGGATTGAAGGCGCGTGCCCAGCCGCTGTTGCGCAAGGTCAGCGTGAGTTCGCCGGACTGGCCGGCAGCGACGGCGGCACTGTGCCGCAGCGCCACCAGCTCGAAGCGGTAGCCCATGCTGCGCTTTACCTCGGCCATGCAGCCTTGCGCTTGCCAGCGCGTGTGGAAGAGGGCGCGGTAGTAGCTGTCATTGAGATAGGTCAGGCCAAACTGGCGCCCTTCGCGCACGATGTCCGCGCAGTCCGTGCGCGGCGTTGGATTGGGTTCGTCCGCCGGGTTGCAGGTTTCTGCGCCGAAGGGCGCTACGGCCGAGAGGGCGGCAACGTAGCCGCGCTCGCGCTGGCGGACCGCCGCATCTTCGCTATAGGTGCCCACATCAGTGGTAGAAGCCATGAAGCAGTCGTTATGCACGCCGATGCGCGAGGCGGCGGAACCGTCGCGCCATTGCGGCGCCTGCGGCGACCATTCCATCAGATAGCCCGGATAGCGCAATTGCAGGAATCTGCCGGCGGGAAGTGCGGCAAGCAGCGCGTTGCGGATCTGCGTGCGCGCTGCGGGCGCGGTGAGATTGTTGGATGAGGTGTGCCACTCGCCCCAGGCGCCGACGAAACCGGCCTGCAGATACGCGATGACATCCGCATTTGCCGCCAGCACCGGCTTGAGCTGCGCGATGTGCTGCAGGACGCGGCTGAGAGGCGCATCTTTCGCTGCGCGGTATTCGGTTTCGCCGGCAGGGTAGTTATACAGAAAACGCGGAATGACTTTCAGGCCCGCACGCCGCGCCGTTGCGAAGACGTCGGCCAAGCCGGTGAGTGCGCTCTCCGGCAGCGTGCTGTTGGCATACGCGTCGAGCCGCACCGGTGCATAGACGAGCCGATAGCCGGCCTTGAACTGAGCATCCGCTTGCGCCTGCGTCCATGAGGCGAGATTGTCCGCCGCCCAGACGTACATGCCGCGCTCTGGATTGGCGATCTCCTCGCCGGTGGCAAGGAAGGTGGTTTCGACCGCCATGCCCGAAGAGGGCGTTGGCGTATCGGGATGCTGCGGCGACTGCGGCACCTGCGGCGCTTCTGGCACCTGCGGCACCTGCGGCGCTGCCGGCACCTGCTCCGCGCCGTTCGTGCCACCGCAGGCGGAAAGCAGCGCCAGAGTGACGCAGGCCAGCAAGTCGAGGCGCCTGAAGCCCTGGTGCCTGCGGCGTGGGCGGGGAAGCGGCAGCATCATGCGGCGGGCAGCAGGCGGCCGAAGGCAGCCGGCACGTGGAAGTCCGGCGTACCGGTGCGGGTCGGGCTCCACGCCGAATAGACACGGCGCTGGCCCGAGCCCTCCACGCGGAACAGGTTCAGGCGCCAGCCCTCGTCTGCACTGCCCATTGGCACGGCCAGTTCGGCTGTCCAGACCTTGTTTCCGGCATCGATGTGCGCTTTGGCGCGGCTCTCGCCGACGATACGGCGCTTGCCCGATACTTCGACGGCAATGTCCAGCAGCAGTCCGTTGGGCGCTACTTCCACCTCGCGATAACTCTTCAGGCCCGCGCGGTCCGGCGCCTGCAGGAAGACTTCGACCACGTCGCGTTCCCACAGTGGCCAGATGGCGGTTTCCGATCCGGCGTGCTCGAAGGTGTTCAGCGTATCGAACTTGCAGATGAAGCGCAGGTAAAGGTGGCCTGCGCCGCGCAGCAGCTGAACACGGGTCGACTGCGGACCGGCGAGCGGCTTACCTTGCCAGTCGTGACGGAAGAAGGTCGCCGGTGCGTCAGCCCATTGCGATGGGCGAGGGAAGCCGTCCGCGCCTACCTCCGCGATCTTGCCGGCGAACGCCACCGGCAGCGTGTCCGGAACTTCGGGCTGTGCTTCGATCAGCAGGCTATGTGTGAAGCGCAGGGGCAGCGTAGGCTTGTCGGCTGTCACCTTGCCCAGCGACTGCCCGGTGAGCGCATCCCGCACCGTCCAGACGCCCGGACCGAGGCCGCGCAATGCCACCATGCCATCCCAGCGTTCGGCATAGAAGGCGTAGTGCAGGGAGCCGCCCTGTTCCACCACGTGGGTCTCCGGCTTGTCGAAAGCCAGGTCGTACAGATCGCCGCGGTAACGGCCTTCGGCCAGGCGCTGCTTGTTGTAGAGGTCCACCCACTTGCGCCAGTGTGCCTCGCGCTCGGGTGTCAGCAGGAAGGAATCCTTGGGCTTCGGATCTACCGGCCAGGTGAACTTGGTAGCCACCACGGCGCCGATACCCACGCTGGATGCGAAGTCCTGTCCGCCGGTGCTCAACTCCACATGGTCGCCCGCGTAGGCGGACCATGGGCCCATGAGCGCCTTCAATGTCTTGCCCTTGTGGCGCACCTGCCAGCTCGACAGCGGGTCGGATGACGGCGCCTGGTCCATGAAAGGCATGTTGTGGAAGGCGTAGCTGGTGCCGCAGGGGCATACTTCCAGCACCGCTTCAGGATTGATGGCATGCACGGTGTCGTGCATCACCTTGTAGAAGGCCGATACTGCCTCGACCGATTCCTCTGGCCGCTTGTGCTTGTGTTTGGGGTTGAAGCAGGGCGCCACGCCATTCAGGTGCTGGCCGTCGACCTTGAGGCCGTCGAAGCCCCAGTCGGCGATGATCATGCGGATGGTCTCGGCCAGGCGCGCCTGCGTCTTCTCGTAGGCGGGGCAGAGGTAGAAGCTGTTCCACCATGTCACGTCCTGCGCGGCGCCGTTCTGGTCGAGCAGCAGCAGGTCGGTGTGGTCATGCAGTTCGTCGCTGCCGGGAGCCACGGCCAGCGGCGCGATCCACAGCCGCGCTTTCATGCCGCGCGCGTGGATGTCGGCCACCAGCGCCTTCATGTCGGCGGCGCCGCGCGGGAATTTGGAAAGGTCGGGCGTCCAGTCGCCGGTCTTCACCTGCCAGCCGTCGTCCAGCACGGCCCACTTGAAGCCCAGTTCCTGCACCTTCGGCAGCGTGGCGCGCACATAGTCGAGCGAGAAGTCGCGTTCGTAGCCCCAGGCGCACCATTGTGGCTCGTAGGCGCTTTGCGGCGGCTCGGGAGCCGCCAGGCCCTGCGCCGCCATCAGGCGGCGGTAGCGGTCCAGCGGCACGTAGAAGTCGCCGCGGTGCACGGCGATGAAGCTGGGCGGCGTGGTGAACGTGGCGCCAGGCGCCAGGGTCTGCGGCACGTCGCCGCGCAGCGAAATGTCCACCTGGTCGCCGGCTGCCTTGACGGGCAGGGAGACCAGGAGCGGCTGCAGGGCCAAGTGGCCCACGGCCAGGCCGACGTCGCGCCGCCAGACATCGGCGACCGGCGTGCCGCCGCCGTAGTCCGACGAGTTCATGCCCATGAAGTTGCCCTGCTCGAAGCCGCGCTTGACGGGCTGCACCCAGTCGCGCCGGTCGGCATGGCTGGCGCCGGAGTAGGTCCAGTAACCGCCCGCATGGCGCGGTGGCGCCGCCAGGCGGTGCGCGCCGTTCACCCAGGCCTCAATGGCCAGCGGCTGGCTGCCCGTGTTCACGTAGCTCACTTCCAGCAATGCGAGGCCGGGATGCTCGTCGAGCAGCGTCACGGTGACGCGCTTCTCGATGCCTTCCGCCGAGCGGCCTGCAAGGCGCAGCGCCTGGCCGGCGCCGAACGGCGTCATGGCCCGGGCCGGATCCGCCTTCTGCAGCGTGAAGCGCCCGAGCGGCTTGCCTTTGACGACCAGGTGTTCGCTGGTGTCGAAGCCGGTCAGCGCAGCGGGCTGCCTGCCCATCATGTTCACGACGCGGCAGCGCATCTGCTGGTCGAACTGCAGCGACACGGCGGCGTCCTGTACGCGCACATGGCCTTTGCCTTCCGCCGCCTGGGCGAACGGAAGCTGCGTTACCAGCGGTGCGGCGCCCAGCCACTGGAGGAAGGCGCGGCGCGCGGTCATCGCTTGCCTCCCCAGGCTGTGGGGAAGGCGCGTTGGGCATTCGTGCGATAAAGCTTGTCCACTACCTGGCGCGGCAGCGCGAGGCCTTGCACCGGCTGGTCGAGGTCAGAAACCTTGAAGGAGTCCGCCGTATTGAAATAGCGCCAGTGCATGCGCCACACCTCTTCGGCTTCACGGCCCATCGCGGCGCCGTCCTGATCGGGCGCTTGCGCCATGTCGCTGCCGTACAGGATGCGGTCCTGGTACTTGATGAAGAAGCGGCGCACGCGATCGCGGTCTTTCTGGCTCTGGTATTGCACCTGGCCGATGCGCGCGGCGATGTCCACCACCGCGTTCGGGAATTTGTCGAGGAAGGCAGCCAGTTCGTCGACATCACGCTCCAGCGACGCCAGGTGCACGCCGATGAAGCGCAGCTTCGGATGTGCCGCGACCATGCGGTCGCGCGCGGCCATCTGCGTTTCCCAGCTCGGCATCTCGGGGTGCAGGTGCATGTGGTACTGCGGGTGAGCCTTGAAGTATTCGCGGTCGTTATTGACCGTCATCTTCTCCAGCGGCAGCCAGCAGTTGTGCGGCTCGCCCTGGTGGCCCAGCAAGGGGATGCCCTGGCGGGCGAAATCCTCGAACAGCGGCGCGAAGCGGGCGTCGTCGATCATGACCAGCTTCTTGTCAGTGCTGCGCAGGCTCATGCCGATGTTCTTCCACACCTTCACGCCGACGGCGCCGGCCTTCATCGACGCGGCAATGCGCTGGCGCGTGGCGGGCAGCCAGGAGGGCTGGTCGGAACCGTCGACGGAGAAGCTGGCGGCCCATGCCACGTCCTGCGGGAAACGCTTCTTCAGCGCGATGGCAACGCGCTGCTGGTCATCTAGGGGAGGGAAGTCGGGGTAGTCGACATTAATCGTCAGCACCTTGAAGTTCTGGCGCTTCGCGGCTTCCATGAAAGCCGGCGCCGGGTTGTGCAGGTGCAGGTGCACATCGATCTTTACGACGCGGGAGTAGTCGGCCATTGAGTAGCTGGCCTGGTCCGCGGCATGGGCAGAGAAAAAGGCCGTCCCTGACAGCAGGACGGCAATGGAGAGAAAAGATGATCGCATCAGGATTCCAGTTTTCAGTAGTGCAGGTGGGGCCCCCATGCCGTGCACAGGAGCCCCTTACTGCATCAGAACTTCAGGCTTGCGCCCAGGGTGATGGAACGGCCATAGCGATAATAGCCGTTCGGCAGGCTGATGGTGCCGTTACCCAGCTTCGGCGCCTGCACCGCATCGGTCAGGTTGTTGCCTTCGATGCTGAGACGCAGCGACTTGTTCACCTGGTAGGCCAGTTGTGCCGTTACCCACGTCATGGAGTTGGCCGTTTCGTTCCAGCCCGCGCCGATCACATTGGTGGCGGTGACGAAGGAGTCGGTGTAGTCGGCCGTGGTGCTCATGCTCCATGGGCCGCGCTCATACAGCAGGCCCAGGGATGCGGTTGCAGGCGCGATGCCTTCCAGCGGACGCTCGGTTCCGGCCACCCAGCTTTTCGACTGGTTGCGGGTGTACTGTGCACGCACGCCGAAGCCGTTGTCGAACAGATGCTGCAGGCCGACTTCGACGCCGCGCGCCTTGGCGCTGTCGCCGTTGATAGGGCGCTGCACGTTGAACAGGCGGCCGCCGGGAGCGCCGATGTCCTGGCCAGAGAGCCAGAGGTTGGTGATCTGGTTTTTGATGTTCTTCTGGTAGACGGCCACGGTCAGCGCGGAGTCCTTGGCGTAGTACCACTCCAGCGAAACGTCAGCCTGGCGTGCGCTGTACGGCTTCAGCTCCGCATTGCCGCCGAAGATCTGCGTGAAGTCGCCCCAGGAGATGCTGGCGGTGGTGCTGGACGGCGCCAGCTTGTCCACCGATGGACGGGCCATCGTCTTGGCGCCGCCGATGCGCAGCTGCAGCGTGTCGGTGAACAGGTAGGTGAAATTGAACGAGGGCAGGCCGAAGGTGTAGTCCGATTTCTGCTGCACCACGGACGGTGCGGCGTAGACGGCCGTATAGTTGAAGGCGCCGTTCTCGATGATCTCGTTGATCTTGGCGTCCCAGGCCTGCGAGGTGGTCCGGGTCTTCACGAGGCGCACGCCGACGTCCGCGTTCCAGGTTTCGCCGGCCAGGTCGGCCTGCACGAAAGCGGTCGTGGTCTTCTCGGTCACGCGGTAGCTTTCCAGCGGGTTCCAGGCAGGTGCAGACAGGGTCGAGCTGTAGACGCCGCCGCCCGGCCTTGGCTTGCCGTCGTAGGCCTTCAGTGCTTCTGCGTAGTTCGCCACGTCAAAGCCGAGGAAGCTGCGCGGGAAGTTGCCGCTCACGCCAGACAGGAAGCCGCTCGGGCTCAGGGTCTGGTTGATGACGTTGCCGCCCAGGGCGCCCAGGTTGATCGCATTCTCGCCGGAGTAGTGGTCCTGGCCCGCATTGAAGGCGTTGTTGATCATGTCGCGCTTCTTCTTGCGGTTGGTCTGGCTCAGGCCGAATCGCAGCGTTTCGATGTTGGCGCGGTCCAGCTTCCAGTCGGCATTCACCGTCGCACCGCCGATGCGGTCGTCGATATTGTCGCCTGCCCGGCTGTAGTAGTGGGTGTTGAAGTCGCTCGGCTTGAACAGGCCCTGGGCCAGGCCGCTTTGCAGGTCGCGGCCGTCGGCGAAGGTGGTCTTCACGTCAGGAACGGCAGCGCCGGTGAGCTGGATGCGCGTTACGTTGGGCTGGTTCATGCGCAGCACCACGTAGCTGTCGTTGCCGCCGGAGTGGCGCTTCGAGGTGGACTCGTAGATGTCGCCTGCGACTTTCAGGGTAGGCGAGACCTTCCATTCCGTCCGGGCGCCGTACATCGCGGTATCCACCACGCGGTATTCGGTCTTGTTCAGGATCTCGGGATTGAGCCGCATTTCGGGATCGGTATTGGACAAGGTCAGGTCGGTCACGACGCCGTTGGTGACCTTCATGTTCGACCAGCGGCCCGGCGCAAACAGGGGATAGAAGGACAGCTGGTAGCCGACCTGCGGCGAATCCAGGCGGGTCTTGAAACCGTCGACGATGACTTTCACGTCGGAGCTGGGCCGCCACTCGACCTTGCCCGACACTGCCAGGCGTTCCTTTTTCTCCATGATGGAACCGAAGCGGAACTGGCCCGGCCCGATCAGGCCTTCTTCGTCGCGGTCCAGCACGCCGTTGCCGTTCGGGTCGATGGCGCCGCCCCAGGTATTGCCCCACTCCCAGAACTGGCTTGGGTCACTTGGGATGGGATTGCGCGACCAGCCGCCGTCGTTGCCGGCCGTGTCGGTGCGCACGTCGCGCTTGGCGTAGACGACGCCGAGCAACACGCCGAGTTCGTTACTGAACGTTTTGCTGTAGGTGCCAGACACCTTCTTGCCGTTCAGGTCGCTCATCTGGTTGCGGTCGCCTTCCACACGCAGCAGGCCGTGCTGGCCTTTCTGGTCGAAGGGGCTGGCGGAGCGCAGGTTCACCAGGCCGCCGATGGCGCCTTCCATCAGCTGCGCCTGGGTCGATTTGACGACGTCGGCGCCGCTGATCACGTCGGCCGGCAGCACGTCGTAGGCGAAGTAGCGGCCCGCGCTGTCGGTGCCCAGCAGGCGGCCATTGAAGGTGGTGATCGTGTAATCCGGGCCCAGGCCGCGGATGCTGACCTTCTGGCCTTCGCCGCCGGCCGTGCGGGAAATCGACACGCCGGTGATGTGGCTGAGCGAGTCGGCCACGTTATTGTCAGGGAAGCGGCCCAGCTCCGTTGCGCTGATGCTGTCCTGCACTACGGAGGAGTTGCGTTTCAGGGCGAGGGACTGCTGCAGGCTGGCGCGGGTGCCGGTCACGACGACCTGGGTCATGTTTTCGCTATCTGTCGCCGTGGCTTCCTGCTGGGCATAAGCCGGCGCTGCCATAGTGCCGAGTGCCAGGAGGCAGGCGGCAGTTAACGGGTTCAGTACGAAGGGGGTATGACTGTCTCCGCGCGGGCGGTGTTTCAGGTGAGAACTCATTAAACGGTTCCTTTTATAAGTTGTTTGCGCTCACCAGTCCTACCACCTAGTCCAGGCTGGCTGGCATGACCTTATTGCGCTTTCGTTTTGTTTCGAATGACACTGATCTTGACCCGAAAATGTTTCGATTTGGAGCTTTCGAAATCTGTCGCCGGGGCATTATAGGGTGCGGCGAAATTCAGTCTATAGTGAAACTCCGAGCAATACAAAGGTTCTTACGTTTTTTCGAGTTTCCTGTTGTATTTTTGCGCTTTCGTTATCATTCTTTCGTTCGAAAGTATTCCAAGGAACTATACCGAAACAGCTCATCCGTCTGGAAGCCTGATAAAATGCCCGGCAACGCGGGTGTAGTTCAATGGTAGAACGGCAGCTTCCCAAGCTTCATACGAGGGTTCGATTCCCTTCACCCGCTCCATCGCCGCTACCTTTCATCCGGGAGGGCACATGCCGGACGGCCATAAAGCCATTCTGATCGCAGCAAACGCTGCCATTTCTGCTGGCGACCACGAGGGTTTTCTCGCTTTTTGCGACGAAAACATCGAGTGGTCTACCGTGGGTGGGGAAACGCTGCATGGCAAGGATGCCGTGCGTTCCTGGATGAAGACGGAATACATCCGGCCACCCGAGTTCAATGTTCATGAGCTGATCGCCGATGGCGACCTCCTTGCAGCCCTTGGCGAAATCGTCGTTCAGGACGAAGCTGGCCAGCGCGCGCTCCATGCTTACTGCGATGTCTGGCGGTTCAAGGATGGGAAGATGGTTGAGTTAAGGGCGTTTGTCATCAAGAAGTGAGGGGCGCCATCCGTGAGCGACTTAACCGACAGCGGCGCCATACGGCGCGATGCTCAGGCTACGGAATACACCGTGCATCGAGGAGCCTGTCATGTCCGACAACCTGCAGAACCGCGGCCCGCAGGACCGCAGCCGTATTAATGTTAACGAGGAATGGGAAGTGGCTTACTGGACCAAGGAATTGGGCCTGAGTAAGGCAGAACTGGAGGCGGCGGTGAAGGCTGCCGGGCCCAGCGTGAGTGCTGTGCGCCAGCATCTCGGCAAGTAATACTGCGCTGGGGAAAATGCAAAAAGTTTCCGGAGGCAAGCGTGCGCGCGCGCGCAAACCCCCGTGCTAGCATGCGGCCTTTTCTAGGGCTGTATGACTGAAGATATCTGGGTCAAAGGGTATGTGTATTGCGTGACTGTCGTTCAGCAGGACGAGGGGCGTTTTCGTGGTCAGATCCTGGTGAAGTCCCACCGCTATTCCGGCCGCAGCTTCGTGCCGCCGGTGCTGATTGAAACCCCAGCGCTGTTCAAGCGCGAACACGCCGCAGAGATCGAAGCCCGCGCGCTGGCGCGCGAACTGATTGACAGCGGCGCCATCGAGGCGCGGCTGGGCCCGCCCCCCGCCCCCGCCATTGAGTCTCAGGCCGGATCGAGGTCCAGCCACACCGAATAAGCCAGCAGCTTGCCTTCCCAGGTGCCGCCGCCGCGCACGGCGGCGTCGCAGGAGGTCAGTTTACCGTCGAGTTCTTCGCGCTTGAGCAGGGCGCGGAAGGCCAGCGCATCTTTCGGCGCGAGGTAGCCCACCATTTCACCGCTGAGGAACACGGCAACGGCCTTGTCTTCGTAGGGATTGTCATCGTCCGGCAGCAGCAGGGCACGATGGCGGGCGTCGGCCTTGCCTTCGCCATGTTCTCCGGCCAGCGCGCGCACCGCGTCGCGGTAGCGCGATTCGCCCACCACTTCCAGGTTGAAGCGGCCGCCGTCGCTCCAGTGGCGCACCGGCTCGCCTTCCGGCACCGGAGTGTAGGAGCCGCCCGCCGGGTGCTGGAGCGCTACCGGCTTCGCCTTCGGGGCGCCTTTCAGCAGGTAATAGAGCGCCAGCAGGGCGACGACGATGATTGCGATATTGAGTGCTTGGGCCATGCCAGTCCGGGAAAATGCGTAAAGCCGCTATTATCGCAGGTGCCGCCATCCAGCAGCTCAGGCCGTGTCCACCCCGGGGTCAGACCCGAAAGTGGACACGGGCTCAGGTGGTATAATCGTTCCCTTTTGCCGTAAGCTTTCCATGTCTTCCGATACGCCTTCGAACGGTCCTGCGCGGACCATGCTGTATGACCCCACCGAGCACCGCATCCGCAGTTTCGTGACGCGCGCGGGCCGTCTGTCGACTGCGCAGGAGCGTGCGCTGAACGACCTGGGGCCGAAGTACATGATTCCTTACGCGAAGGCGCCGCTCGATTTCGAGGCAGCCTTCGGCCGCAAGGCGCCGGTCATCCTGGAAATCGGCTTCGGCATGGGCGATACCACGGCGTTCATCGCGAAGAACGCGCCGGAGCAGGATTTCATCGGCGTGGAAGTGCATACGCCCGGCGTGGGCAGCCTGCTCAAGCTGATCGGGGAGCAGGAGCTGGCCAATCTGCGCGTGATCCAGCATGACGCGGTGGAAGTGCTGGACCATATGATTCCGGCCAATTCGCTGGCCGGCGTGCATATCTATTTCCCGGACCCGTGGCACAAGGCCCGCCACAATAAGCGCCGCCTGATCCAGGCGCCTTTCGTCAAGAAGCTGGTGGACCACCTCGCGCCCGGCGGCTACCTGCATTGCGCCACCGATTGGGAAGACTACGCCGTGCAGATGCTGGAAGTGCTGGGCGCCGAGCCTGGCCTGCAGAACACGGCGGAAGGTTATGCCGAGAAGCCGGCTTACCGTCCGCTCACCAAATTCGAGAACCGCGGCCTGAAGCTGGGCCACGGCGTATGGGACCTGGTCTTCATGAAGAAGTAAGCTACTTCGCTTCGTATACCGTTTTACCGCCCACGATCGTTTGCAGCACCCTGGTCCGGGCGATCTCCTCTGGCGGAATGTCGAACACATTCCGGTCCAGCACAATCATGTCGGCGAGCTTGCCTTGCTCCAGCGAGCCGATGTCCTGCTCCTGCCGCAGCACATAAGCCGCTTCAATCGTCATTGCCCTTAGCGCTGCGGCGCGCGGCAGGCCGGGCTGCGTGCCGAGGCGGCCTTGATACTGCGGCCCCGCGTCCGGCCCGGCCGCGCGCGTAACGGCCACCTGCAGCGCGAACCATTCATTGAGCGGATCGACCGGCCAGTCGCTGCCGAAGGCGATGCGCGCGCCTGCGGTGCGGAGCATGAACTGCGGCTCCACGAAGCCGTAGCGGATCGGGCCCATATACGGCTGCAGCGCTTCCACGGTATCGGGCGCGGGTTTCGCCCATTGGAAGGACAGCACGGCCGTGGCATCGAGCTGGGCGAAGCGGTTGAAGTCCTGCGGGTCCACGATCTCGTTGTGCGCCAGGGCGGGGCGCATGGCGGCGCCTTCGGGCGTGGCGCGCACGGCTTCGATGGCGTCCAGCGCTTCGCGCACGGCGCGGTCGCCGTCCACATGCAGGTGCGGATCAATGTTCGCTTTTGCCAGCGCCCGCAGCATGGCTTGCAGCACGGGCGGCGCGAAATAGGGATCGGGACCGGCGCTGGCGCCCGGTTCGCCTCTCTCCGTGAAGTAGGGCGTGAGCATGGAGCCGGTCAGCGCGGGCGCGGCGATCACGCCGTCCATGAAGAGCTTCGCATGCCGTACCTGCATTGAGGGCTCCGTGCGGGTGGCGCCCTGGTCGAACTGGCCGGCGAGCTTGCGGATCTCGTTCACGGCCTGGTCGGGCGCCTGCTCCGGCTCCACCAGCACCGCGAAGTGGGCGCGGGCGGTGAGCTTGTTCTGGCGCTGCAGGGTGGCAAAGGCGGTGAGCGTTTCGGGATCGGTGTAGGCGTCGAGGAAAGTGGTGATGCCCTGCTTGCGCATGGCATCGAGCGCGCGCGATGAGGCGGCGAGATTTTCGGCGACGGTGAGCGGCGGCAGCAGCTTCATGGCCATATCCTGCGCGGCATCCTCCAGCAGGCCGGTCGCCTTGCCCTGCGCATCGCGGGCGATCTTGCCGCCGTGCGGGTCGGGCGTGTCGTCCTTCACACCGGCCAGCTGCAGGCCGCGCGCGTTCAGCAGCACCGAGTGGCCGAAGGAGGAGCGCACGAGGATGGGGCGTTTGGTGCGCAGCGCATCCAGCGTGGCATGGCTGACGGCCACGCCGCCCGGCTGCATGCCTTGCTGGAACCAGTTCACCACCACCAGCCAGCGTTTCCCATTGCGGTCCTTGTCAAGGCAGGCCTGGATGCGCGACTGGAACTGCGGCACCGTGAGCTTTTCGTAATTGAGGTTGCAGTTCAGCAGGCGCGCACCGCCTGACTGCGGGTGCATGTGGGCGTCCACCAGGCCCGGCATCAGCAGGCGGCCCTGAAGGTCGATCACGCGCGTGCGCGGGCCGATGTGTGCCTGTACGCCTTCATTGCTGCCGGTGTAGGCGATACGCCCGCCGCTGACCGCCAGCGCCTGCATCACGCTATTCTGCGCATCCATCGTTACAACGAGCCCGTTTCGGTAAACGGCGTCGGCAGGCGTGGCGGCTTGCGCCAGGCCGAAGACAAGCCCAAGAAGCGGAAACAGCAAACGCATGTTACCTCCATTTAATATGCTTGCGGCCTGCAAGCTGTCGCGCACTCCATACATTCACTGCCCAGCAAGTGCGACATTTCAGCATGATGAAGCTTTCAATGCAATGAGGCCCGCCATGCTCAGCAAACACATTCTTGCAGCAATCATCTTTTGTTTCGCGAGCGGCGCTGCGCTCGCGGACTACAGGGTAATCAAACTGCCCGATATCGATGTTGGATTCTATCGCCTGAATAATGCAGGCCAGATTACCGGGCAACAGATCGACTATATCGCGTCGCGGGCATATTACCGGCCCGTGTTGGTGGAGCCGGACGGTACGCGCCGGCGCCTTCAGGCCAGTGACGATTTTTGGGGCGGTATGGGAGACATCAACGACCTCGGCATTGTTGCAGGCAACACCTGGAACTACACGGTTGGCCAGCAGCGGCCGGTATGGTGGGATCAGCAGGGCAATATGCACTTCATCGAGGTGGCGGGCGCGCTGCCCTCGTATGCCAAGCGCATCAATAACTCCGGGGTCATTCTTGGGCGCACCTTTATTCGTGCCGACGAGTCGATTGGCTGGACCTGGCAAAACGGCAGGCTGAGTTATGCGGACACGGCAGGCTACAAATACGCCGCGCTTTCCGATCTCAACGATTCCGGCGTGCTGGTGGGCAGGGTAGGCGAGGGGCACAGCTGGAATGCGGCAGTGTGGCGCGATGGCGTGCCGGAACTTCTGCCGGGCGGAACGGGCGGTGACGCCGTCGCGATCAATGAGCTGGGGTGGATTGCCGGCAATATCGGTGGGCGCGCGGTGCTTTGGCGTGATGGCACGATGATCGAACTGGGGAACTTCCACGTCACCACGATGAATAACCGGGGCGAAATCATCGGTTACGGCGCCGACCTCGAACCATACTACTGGCGCGACGGCGGACTCAGATTGCTGGGGCCGCAGTACACCGGCGGCCTGCAAGTCTATGAAGCCTTCGATATCAATGACGAGGGCCAGATACTCCTTGAAGTAGATGGCGAGCGCCCATGGGAACGGGTGTTGGCGCTGGCCACCCCGATACCGGAGCCCGGGCAGCTGAGACTGCTGCTCGCGGGCTTAGTTGTCCTCGCACTGGCGCGGCGACAGCGCAGGCAGGCGGGGTAAGGCCTTGAGGAAGGCAAGCAGGTTTCCGCCTAACACCAGCACCAGCCCCGCGAATGCTGGCGCCGTCCACTGATACCCTTCGAAGAAGGTGGATACCGTCAGCGCGACTACCGGGAACAGCACCGTGCTGTAGGCTGCGCGGTCCGGGCCGATGCGGCCGACCAGCAGCAGGTAGGCGGTGAAGCCGATCACCGAGCCGGGAATGGCGAGGTAGAGCAGGGAACCGATGTAGCGCGCGCTCGGCTCGAAGCTGAAGCTCATGCCGCAGGCCAGGGCGCCGACGGTCAGCACGCAGGAGCCGATCAGCATGGCCCAGGTGTTCGTCATCCATGGCGACAGGCCCAGCGCCTGCATGCGGCTGGACAGCAGGTTGCCCGCCGAGAAGCACAGCGTGCCCGCCAGCGCGAGGCCGAGGCCCAGCAGCATGCTGCTGTCGCCCCAGTGGCCGCGCATCTGCGGCAGGAAGAGCATGCCGATGCCCGCCAGGCCCATCAGCGCGCCCGCCAGCACTTGCGGGCGGATTGTGCGCTTGAGGAAGATGCGGCCATTGATGGCGTTCCAGATCGGGGCCGTAGAGAACACGACGGCGACCAGGCCGCTCGGCATCCATTGGCTGGCATAATAAAAACAGATGAAATTCAGGCAGAACAAGGCGAGGCCCTGGGCGGCCAGGTAGCGCCAGGCCGCGCGCGGCGGCTTCAGCGGTTTGCGCAGGAGGAGCATGATGGCGAACATGACCGCGGTCGCCAGCCAGAAGCGGATGGCGATCGACACCGGCGCGGCCGCCTCGCCCAGCTGGAATTTGATGGCGATCCAGGTAGTACCCCAGATCAGGACGGTAAGCAGGTAGAGAAATGTATTCATGGCGCCAGTATCCTGGCCCCGCCGCGCTCGCACTTGTCTCCATTTGCGCATTTCCCTGGCCGAGCCCGCGACACCATGGGGCCAGGCCCCCAGTGTCAGTGTCCCGCCCGGACGCCATCTCCGCTTGTTTCACCTTGCGCATTTCCACGGCTGACTGACACCTTGGTGCCTGACCCCATGTCAGTTGTCTAGGCTTGCGCAGTTTTTGGGGGGCGCCAGCGCCGCGGGGAGGGGCGTGATAGACTTTTTGGCATGGGTTCTTGCGCACCGTCACTTGCCGAGCTGTTTCCTGCTGCCAAAGGCCGCGTGGCGCCGGCGGCGCGTGTGGCGCTGGATGCGGCACCGCGCGATGCGATGTCGCATGCGGTGTTCGGCACCATGTCGACCACCGACGCGGTGCTGGAGCGCTTTGCCTGGCTGGGCGACGGGCTGGCTGCCGCGGTCTGGCAGCGGCAGACCGATGAGCAGCTGACTGCTTACACACAGCCCGGCCACCACACGCTGTCCTGCTACCTGGGCGGCGGCTACCGCGTGGAGCGGGGCGGGGCGCCGGGCCAGTATGGGGCGCCGGGCCGCCTGTGTTCCTTGCCGGACTGGCATGAATCCGAATGGGTGGTGCGCGATAGCCTGCGCCTGCTGCATGTGTATTTCATGCCGGAGCATTTCACGCGCCGCGCCGTGGCGGAGCTGGACCGCGAACCGCGTGAGCTTACGCTGCAGGACCGCACCTACTTCGAGGACCCGCGCATCGTGCAGTTGCTGGGAGAATTGATGGCCACACCGTGGCAGGATCCCGACCAGCTGCTGCGCGCCAACGAGATCACCCACGAGACGCTCAGCGCGCTGCTGCACTCGCAGTCCATGACCAGACCCGCGCTGCGCCTGCGCGGCGGCCTGGCGCCGCATACGCGCCGCCATCTGGCTGCCTATATCGAAGCGCAGCTGGAACGACCGATCACGCTGGGCATGCTGGCGGAGCAGGCGAATCTGTCGGAGTTCCACCTGGCGCGCATGTTCCGCATCAGTTTCGGCATGCCGCCTTCGGCGTGGATCGCCGCGCGCCGCGTGGAACGCGCGCGCCAGCTATTGAAAATGTCCGACTTGCCCTTGCAGCAGATCGCGGATGCCTGCGGCTACGCGGACCTGAGCCACTTCGGCCACCGTTTCCGCGATGCGCTGGGTACGTCGCCCACGCGCTTCCGTCAGATCATGTCGGCCAGTAGCCGCACGATCTCCTCGCCGTAGGACGCCAGCTTTTTCTCGCCCACGCCAGATACGCCGCGCAAGTCGTCCAGCGAGCGCGGTTTGGCCTTGGCGATCTCGCGCAGCGTGGCATCGACAAAGATCACATAGGCCGGCACATTGTGCGCACGCGCCGTCTCCACACGCCACCAGCGCAGCTTGTCGAAGATTTTCTGTTCGTCCGTATCGAGGTCGGTCTCCACATAGCCTTTCGGCGCCGCCGTGCGTTTCTGTTTGACCGGTTTCTGGTACTGCCGCAGCTGCACTTTCTGGCCGCCCTTCAGCACGGGCCGCGCGGCATCGGTGAGTTTGAGCGAGCTGTATTGCTCGTGATCGACGGTGACGAGGCCCAGCGCAATCACCTGCCGCAAGATCGCGCGCCATTCCTGCTCGCTGCGGTCGGCGCCGATGCCGAACACCGACAGCGCATTGTGGTGCCAGGTCTGGATGCGGTCCGTTTCGATCCCGCGCAGCACTTCGATCACGTGGCCCGCCGCGAAGCGCTGGTCCACTCGGTAGATCGCGGACAGCAGCTTTTGCACCGGCACCGTGCCGTCAAAGGACACAGGCGGAATCAGGCAGGTATCGCAGTTGCCGCAGGGCGTGGCGGGCTCGCCGAAATAATCCAGCAGGCGCACGCGGCGGCAGCTCAGGGTTTCGCACAGGCCCAGCATGGCATCGAGCTTGGTGCCCAGCACGCGCTTGAAGCCTTCATCCGCTTCGGATTCGTCGATCATGCGGCGCTGGAGCACCACGTCCTGCAGGCCGTAGGCCATCCAGGCGCTGGCGGGCAGGCCGTCGCGGCCCGCGCGGCCGGTCTCCTGGTAGTAGCCTTCTATGCTCTTGGGCAGGTCGAGGTGGGCCACGAAGCGCACGTCCGGCTTGTCGATGCCCATGCCGAAAGCGATGGTGGCTACCATCACCAGGTTTTCTTCGCGCAGGAAGCGGGCCTGGTTGGCGGCGCGCTTCGTGTGCTCCATGCCGGCGTGGTAGGGCAGGGCGCGGATGCCGTTCTCGTTCAGGAATTCGGCCGTCTCTTCCACCTTCTTGCGCGACAGGCAGTACACAATGCCGGAATCGCCTGCATGCTCGGTGGTGATGAAGTCCAGCAGCTGCTTGCGGCCATTGCCCTTTTCTACGATCGAATAGCGGATATTCGGACGGTCGAAGGAGGATACGAACTGCGCCGCATCCTCCAGCTTGAGGCGGTGCACGATCTCGGCGCGGGTCTGCTGGTCGGCCGTCGCCGTGAGCGCAATGCGCGGCACGTTGGGGAAGTTCTCGTGCAGCACGGAGAGCTTGATGTATTCCGGCCGGAAGTCATGGCCCCATTGCGACACGCAGTGCGCTTCGTCGATGGCGAACAGCGCAATCTTCGAATCCTGGAACAGGTCGAAACAGCGCTGCGTCATCAGGCGCTCCGGCGCTACATAGACCAGGTCCAGCTGGCCGGTGCGCACCAGGCGTTCGATGCGCGCCGCTTCTTCCCAGGTCTGGGTGGAGTTCAGGAAGGCTGCGCGCACGCCCACTTCTGCCAGCGCGTCCACCTGGTCCTGCATCAGCGCGATCAGCGGCGAGATCACCACGCCCACGCCGTCGCGCAGCAGCGCCGGAATCTGGTAGCACAGGGATTTGCCGCCGCCCGTGGGCATCAGCACCAGCGCGTCGCCGCCATTGCCCACGTGTTCCACGATCTCGGCCTGGTTGCCGCGGAAGGCGGGGTAGCCGAAAATCGTCTGGAGCAGGTGGAGGGCGCGTTCGCTGGTGTCGTTCATTATGTCTATTCGGCCCACACTACCAGGCCAGAGTAGGCGGTTGCCAGCACCACCAGTCCGAAGACGATGCGGTACCAGGCAAACACCGTGAAATCATGCGTGCTGATATAGCGCAGCAGCCAGCGCACGCAGAGAAAGGCCGACACGAAGGCCGATATTGTACCAATGCCGAACAGCGGCAGGTCGGCCGCCGACAGCAGCGCGCGTTCCTTATAGAGCGAATAGAAGGTGGCGCCCAGCAGCGTTGGAATCGCGAGGAAGAAGGAGAATTCCGTCGCGGCCTTGCGCGAAAGGCCGAACAGCATGCCGCCGATAATGGTGGCGCCGGAACGGCTGGTGCCGGGAATCAGCGCGAAAGCCTGGGCGCAGCCCACCTTGATGGCGTCCAGCGCCGTCATGTCGTCCACCGAATGCACGCGCACCGATACGGGATTGAGCCTGGCGCGGCGCTCCACCCACAGGATGACGAAGCCGCCGATAATGAAGGCCAGCGCCACCGGCACCGGGGCGAACAGGCTGGCCTTGATGGCGTTGGCGAAGATGAAGCCAAGTAAAGCGGCAGGCAGGAATGCGATCACGATATTCATCAGGAAGCGCTGCGCCTTGCGCTCGCTGAACACGCCCGCCAGCACGCTGCCGATTTTCACGCGGTATTCCCAGATCACCGCCAGCATGGCGCCCGCCTGAATCGCAATCTCGAACACTTTGACCTTCTCGCCGGTGAAGTTGAGCAGGCTGCCGGCCAGAATCAGGTGGCCGGTAGAGGAAATGGGCAGGAATTCGGTAAAGCCTTCAACCAGACCCATAATCAGGGCCTTCAGTGCAAGAACGATATCCATTGCGATTTTTATAAAAGCGGTTCGGGAAGGGGCGACACTACGCGGGCACGAAGCTTACCACGCCCGCTATTCCGAAGGCACGCTGCTCAAGCGTAGCGCAGTCCCGTGGCGGGCGTTTTGACGCAATCCGGATGCGGGGGCGAAAAAAAACGCCGTCCACGATGCATTGTGGACGGCGCAGGGGAGACCGGCATGCGTTGCCGGGTTCAGAACGTCATATCGAGCCGGGCGCCGAAGTAGCGAGCGAAGTCGCGCGGCGGCAGCCAGGCGGTCGTATTGACGGCAAGCGGCACATTAGGCGCCTTGGGGCTCCAGTTGCTGTTGGCAATGCTGTTGTTCAGGCCCGCGGCATAGCGCTTGTCGAACAGGTTATTGACGAAGAAGGAAGCCTTGTAGCGGCCTTTCTTGTCATTGATGCCAAAGCTCAGGTTCGTGATGCTGTAAGCGCCCTGGATGGTCATCGGATCCTGGTTCAGCGAGAACTGCGTGCGGCTCTGGAAGCGCGTGGTGCCCGAAACAAAGGCGTTGAAGTTCTGCGATGCCAGCGGAATGTCGTACTGGCCGCCCAGGTTCACTTTTACCTTCGGCGCATTCGGCAGGGTTTTGCCCGCCAGGTCCTGCACATTGGTGTTGTTGAATTCCGGGCTGCGCACGCAGCCAGGGCCGGGCGTGGAGCCGGTTCCGGCGGCATTCAGGACGTTGTAGCAGGGGCCATTCCTGAACTCGCGGATGGTCGCTTCCGTGTAGGCCAGGCTGCCGTTCAGCTGCAGCTGCGGCGTAACGCGCACGCTGCCTTCCACCTCGAAGCCTTGCGTACGCAAGCCGCCAAGGCTGTTCAGGGCCGTGCGGAAGATGCCGTCGTAGTCGAAGAAGCCTGCCGACTGCTGGAAGTTGCGGAAGTTGGTCTGGAATACGGCCATGCTGAACATGGCGCGGTTGTCCCACAGGCTTTGCTTCCAGCCCAGTTCATAGCTGCGCGCCGATTCGGCCGGCACCGCGTCCTTCTTCGCCAGCGCCGCCGTGAAGCCGGAGGTCAGGTCATAGGCCACGCCCTTGTGGCCGGTGGAGATGGTGCCGTAGACCATGGCGTCGCGGTTCAGGCGGTGCTCCAGGCCCAGCTTCCAGGTGTGGCTCGTGTTGCTGTCTGCCTTGGTATAGAACTCCGTCGTCACAATTGCTTGCGGCGGCACCGTGTAGCGGCGGAAGTTGTAGCCGGTGTCTTCGTCGTTGAAGCGCGCGCCCACAATCAGGCTGGTATCCGGGCGGAAGTCCCAGTTGCCCTGGCCGTAGATCGCCTTGTTGACGTTCCATGCATCGGCGCCGTAGTTGGTGCCGTAGTTGAAGATCAGCGGCGCCTTGGCCAGTTCGCGGTTCAGGTAGTTCTTGCCGTACCAGAGGCCGACCACGTAGCGCAGCGCGCCCTTGTCCGGCGAGGTGAGGCGGAATTCCTGGGTGGTGGACTTTACATTGAACACGCCATACTGATACAGGCCGCCATGCATATTGGTCGGCGAGCCGTCCTGCAGGGTGAGGAATTGCAGGATGTCGATATCGGTATCGTCGTTGTCCTGGTAGTCGTCCATGTGGTACTTGCTGTAGGACGAGATGGAGCTCAGCGTGTGGTCGCCCCAGGCATAGTCCACTTTCAGGCCGGTGCCCCAGTCATGGAACTTGCCGCCGGTGGGATAGTCGTTGCGGATATCGCGGTTGTCCGGATTGATGTTGATGCCCGCGAGGACCACGGATTGCGGCAGCTGCGGCGCGTTACGATAGATGCCGCCCGGCGTCATTGAGCTGAAGGCATTGGTGCAGCAGAATTTCTCGGTACGGTTGTAGCGCGGCGTCAGCGTGAAGGTCAGATCGTCGGTCGGCTTCCACTCGAACTTGGCGTTGATGTTTTCGCCCTTGCTGCCATTGAGCTTGCCGCCGGTGGTGAGGTTGTTCAGCGTGCCCTTGTAGCTGGTCTTGCTGGCTGCCACGCGCATGCGCAGCGTATCCGATACGGCGCCGGAGACGCTAACGCCCGCACGCCACTCGTCGTCCTCCGTCACCAGCAGGGTGGTATTGGTCTTGACCGGGCCGCCGATCGGCTTGGTGGTGATGTTCAGGGCGCCGGCGATGGAGCTCTTGCCGAACAGGGTGCTCTGCGGGCCTTTCAGCACTTCGATGCGGTTCACATCGGCCAGGTCCTTGAAGGCGTTGGCCTGCATGCCGAGCGGGATATCGTCGACAATCACCGCCACGTCGGCTTCCACGCCGATGCCGAGCGAGAACGTGCCCACGCCCCGCATATTGATGCTGAAGTTGCCCGGCTGCGTGCCGTAGGACAGGGTCAGCGCGGGGGACAGGCTGGGTATGTCCTCCAGCTCGCGCACGTTGGAGCGCTGCAGGATCGCATCGCCCAGCACCGTAATGGATGCAGGAACGTCCTGCAGGTTCTGGGCGCGTTTATTGGCCGTAACGACCACGGATTCGAGTTTTCCGCTATCGGCCGCATCCTGAGTCTGGGCCTGGGCGGCGCCACTGGCCAGCAGTGCGGCGGCTACAGCGAGGGGCAACGGACGGAAGGTCCGCCGCTGTTTTACAGATTGCATATAAGTCTCCTGATTATTATTGCGGACCGCGGCTGCGGCCCGGTGCTTCAGGTGATTCCTGGTAAAACGGATCCTCCTTTCTATGGTTTGACGACGAGGGGAGTCTTCACACGCTGGGCGAAGTTGCTGACACCTGCTTCCCAGGAGGCCGCGTCGGCGTAGTCGCCGCTCTTGCTCCAGCCAGCGCCGAAGTAGTACACAAAAGGTTTGCCCGGCGTGGCGTTGCCGAGCGCGAGGTAGTGCTTGTCCGCGTTGGCGAAGCCGGTGGCGCCGCCCGGAATCAGCACGGCGCAGGCGGTGTTGCCGTCTTCGCCGTGCTGCGGCTCCCAGTAGCTCATCCAGCCCGCACTGTCGTCGCTGCGGTACTTGCCTTCGCCTTCGCGCTGCACGATGCCCACGCCGACGGGAAGCGGCTGCTTGCCGCTGGCGGTGAAGCGGCTTTCCACGCGGCTGAAGTTGGAGCCCGCATCGATGGAGATGCGTTTGACTTCGCTGACCTTGCGCCCCGCCGCATCCCAGGCAGGGAAGCGCAGTTCGAACACGGAGCGCAGCGGGCCGTCCGCCAGCACCTTCCAGCTTTCGAAGTTGCGAGAGTTGTGGAACTTGCCGTCCACGTAGACCGTGGTGCCGCCGCAGCCGCGCGTGCTGCCGACATGGTAGTAGTCCATGCCCTCGCCGTTGTCCTTGTGGTAGTTGCCCGCCTTGTACCACTTGTCCAGTACCGGCGCGCGAGTGCGCTTCACCCACACGTCGATGCCGCTGCTGACCAGCTGCTCCTTCGGATCCTTGATGATGGCCGGGCCATAGGTACGGTGCGCTATACGGTCGCTCTCCCAGGCGAAATCGTCGAGGCGTTCAGGCACGAAGCGCGCATGGGTTTTCACATCGGCCGGCGGCACGGTGGCCAGGCGCTCTTTCGGCAGCAGGAAATAGCGGTGCGTTTCGCCCGCCGCCAGGTTCACCGGGAACAGGATGCGGTCGCCGGCGAGCTGGGAGTTCACGATGGCCGAGGTGTGCGCATCCATCACCACCGGATTGCGCAGGCCTTTCGGCAGCTTTGCCTCGGCCAGTTCGTCGTCGCGCACCGTGGAACCGGGATTCGTCACGCTCACCTGGTACGGCTTCGTTTTTTCCAGCGCCGCCATGCGGTACATCTCGCTGCCCGCCAGCAGGAAGGCGCCCACGCCATAGACTTCGGTGAGATCGCTGTCGAAGTACTTCGGCGCCAGGCCGATAGGCTGCACGTGGGTCAGCTTGCCATCCGGCGCCACATTGCCGACCAGGGCAGCCCAGGCCTTGCGCACCGCCGGTTCATACTTTGCGCGGTCCAGGATGCCCTGGTTGACGCCATAGGCCAGCGCGTAGGTGTACAGGCCGGAACCGCTGGACTCCTTCATCGGATAGGTGGCCGGATCCAGCAGGCTTGCGCGCCACAGGCCGTCCTCCTGCTGCAGGCCGAGCACGCGGGCCGACATCTCCTTGAACTGCTGTTCGAAACGGGCGCGTGCCGGATGGCCTTCCGGGATGTATTGCAGCATGCGCACCAGGCCGCCCATCACCCAGCCGTTGCCCCGGCTCCAGAACACCTTCTGGCCATTGGCCTCGCGCTTGTTGAAGTAGTTGCTGTCGCGGTAGTAGAGGTGTTCTTCCTTGTCGTACAGGTAATCCGAGGTGCGCCACCAGTGATTGACGGCGAGGTCGAAGTAACGCTGGTCGCCGGTGATGGCCCACAGCCGTATCCATGCGGGCGGCGCCATGAACAGCGCATCGCACCAGGACCAGCGGTCCTGGTTGCCCTTCACGGTGAAGTCCAGCGTGCCTTCGCGCGGATTGGCGAGGATATCGTCGAAATGCGCGCGCAGGCCCTCGATCATCTTCGGCTCGCGCAGCTGCAGGTACAGCTCGGCGTAGGTCTGGCCGACGATATGGTCGTCCGCGTGGTAATGGTTCGGACCAAGCTTCCAGCCATTGTTCTCGCCCATGGCGACCATCGCGTCGCGGTATTTCCGGTCGCCCGAGATATTCGCCAGCGCCATGATGCCGTTATAGCCCACGGCCTGCGTCCAGTCCGTGGTGCGGTGGCGGCTTGGATTGGCGAGCTGCCAGTCGGCGACGCGCTCCATGGCGGCCAGCACCGCCTTCGGCGCCACGGCGGCGGACAGCTGCACCGCGGCCTGCGCAGGCTGCGGCGCAGGGCTTTGTGCATAAGCGGCAGCGCTGCAGGCCAGTGCGGCGGCGATGGCGAGGGTGGCAAGGCGTGGATGCTTCATTTCGGTCTCCTTTGTGCCGGAAAGTCTGGAAAGCTTTCCATTTATAATTGCGGTGAAGAATGACACCGCTACCATTCTGATAGGAACAAAAACCCTGACACCATGGGGTCAGGCACCATGGTGTCAGGGCCGGTACTGGCTATTCGTACATCGGGCCGGCGGTGACGAAGGGCCCGCCCTGGTAGATGGTGGGCAGGTCGTCCGCGCCAGGGCGTTCTGCCGTGTCGGGGAAGTTCGCGGCGAAACGGCGGGAGCTGGACTTCGGTTTGTAGCCCAGGTGGGAGGCCTTGCGGTTGTCCCACCAGCGGACGTCGTTGTCCGAGGTGCCGAAGGTGATGGTGTGGCCGACGCGCGGCGTGAACAGCGAGCAGCGCAGCAGTTCCAGCAGGTCGTCGTAGTCGAGATAAGTGACCATCATGCGCGGGTTGCGCGGCTCGGGGAAGGACGAGCCGATGCGGATGCACACCGTCTCGGTGCCGAAGCGGTCATAGTAGTAGCGCGACAGCGCCTCGCCGAAGCATTTGCTCAGGCCATAGAAGCCGTCCGGGCGCAGCGGCATGTCGGCGTCCACGATATCGGTGGTCTTGTAGAAGCCCACGGTGTGGCTGGAACTGGCGTACACCACGCGCTTGACGCCGAACTTGTGCACCGCTTCGTACAAGTAGTGCAGCCCGAGGATGTTGGCGTTCATGATCGGTTCGAAGCGGTCTTCGACCGAGATGCCGCCGAAATGGAGGATCGCATCGCAGCCTTCCACCAGCTTCATGACGGCGGCGCGGTCGGCCAGGTCGCATTGCATGACATCTTCGCCTTCGCGGGCAGGGCCCAGGTCCTTGATGTCGCTGATGCGCACCACGTCGGCCCATTGCTTGATGCGGTCGCGCAGCACCTGGCCCAGGCCACCGCCGGCGCCGGTCAGCAGCAGGCGCTTGAAGGGTTTGTTTGTCGTTGTCGTGGTCATAGTGTGTTTTTATGGGTTCGGAAGAAAAACGTTTAACTCAGTATATCGAAAATCTTGTCCGAGTCAATTGGCAGCGAAGGCCCGCGATTTTGCAGCGCACCAAAGGCCATGCCTGTCGCCGATCTTCCACAAGGCGTGCTTTTTTTACGACAGCGAGCTTGTTCTGTGTTGAGAAATGATCTACCATCCGGTTAAACGTTTTCCAAATAATGCGAAAGCGTGCAGCATTAAATAGACGAAGTGAACAAGGAGACCTTGATGCAACAAGTGAAATATGGGATGAATAGCCGCCTCACGCCGATGGCCTTCGCCGTGGCGCTGGCGCTGCCTGCGCTGGCATGGGGCCAGGACGGAGCACAATCGGGCGGCCTGGAAACCGTGGTCGTTACCGCGAACAAGCGCGTTGAAAAACTCGAACACGTGCCAATGGCGATTTCGGTGCTGAGCGAAAGCGTCATCCAGAACAACAATGTGCGCGACATCGAAGACGTGATCAACCTGTCGCCGGCGCTGAGCGTAACCTACGGCACCACGCCGCAGAACAACGGCATCAACCTGCGCGGCGTGGGCACCACCTCGATCGGTATCGGCGTGGAAGCCGACGTGTCGGTGATCCTGGACGATATCCCGATGGGCATGCAGGTGAAGGCCTTCCAGAACCTGGCCGAGCTGCAGCGCGTGGAGATCCTGAAAGGCCCGCAGAGCACCCTGTTCGGCAAGGCCGCCATCGCCGGTGCGATCAATATCACCACCAAGCCGATCTCCGGCCCGCTGGCCGGCAAGGCCAGCACCATGTACACGGAAGACGGTGAATGGCGCCTGAGCGGCAGCTACGGCGGCATGCTCACCGACCGCTTCGGGTTCCGCATCTCCGCCAGCAACGAGCGCTTCCCCGGCCTGCTGTACAACCTGACCACGGGCCGCCATGCCAACGGCAGCGGCGATAAATCGCTGATGGTGAAGTTGAGCTATCGCCTGACCGACGATATCGACATCGACTTCTCGCCGCGCATCAACCGTTCCGAGCGTACCTGCTGCGCCATCGCGCTGACCAGCATGACCCCGGCCACCGGCGGCCTGCTGAGCAATATCCCGCAACTGCCAGCCAGCCAGCTGCTGGCCGGCATCACGCCAAGCGCCGACAACGTCAACATCCGCAACAACGACCGCACCGGCCAGGATTCGACCGACCGTGGCGCAGGCCTGAAAGTCACCTGGTCCATGCCGAACGGCGGCACGCTGGCCTCGATCACCTCCGTGTCGCACTACACGGCGGACGACACGCGCGACCAGGACTTCGTGGATGCGCCAACCCTGCTTTACTACCCGCTGGGTAACGGCAAGCCGGCCGGCGCCAACGCAGGCTATGTGCAGTACGGCGTTACCGAAGTGGATAGCCGCAGCCAGGAACTGCGCCTGATTTCGCCGGACAGCGGCACCGTGCGCTATGTGGCAGGCCTGTGGTATGCGCGGAACAGCATCGCCCGCGAATTCACCCGCGGCTACCGCGATGTGGCACTGTCCACCCCCGCACGTTACGACACCAGCACCACCAACTCGAACCGCGCCGCCTACGGCCAGCTGACCTGGGACTTCGCGCCGACCTACAGCCTGCTGGCCGGCCTGCGCTTCAACCGCGAGACGTCGGGCTACATCTTCTCGAAAGGCCTGCCGCCGCCGGGCGCCTTCGTGCCGACCGAGGTGTTCTCCAGCACGGATAACAGCGAAAACGCCGTCACCGGTAAACTGAGCCTGCAGAAGCAGTTCACGCCAGGCGTGATGGGCTACGTGATGGGCGCCACCGGCTACAAAGGCATGGCCTACGACCTGACCTCCAGCCTGAACGCGGCCACCGCTGCGGAACAGCCGGTGCCTTCGGAAACGGCGAAGACGGTTGAAGCAGGTATGAAGGGTAACTTCTTCAACAACCGCCTGACCGTGAACCTGGCCACCTTCTTCAGCAAGTTCAAGGACTACCAGCAGAACTCCGGCAGCTACCTGCCAGGCACCACCACCTACGTCACCCGCCTGAACAGCGTGGGCGGCGTGGAGACCAAGGGTGTGGAGCTGGATGTGTCGGCGCTGGTGGTGGAAGACCTGGTGGTGAACGCAGGCATCGCCTATACCCGCGCTTCGATCTCCGACTTCAAGAATGCGCCCTGCTACAACGTGACCGGCAGCACCAACGGCGGCTTCAATGCAGCCTGCGTGCTGAAGAATCCACTGTACGGCAACCAGAATACGCAGGACATCTCGGGCGGCCAGATGCCGAACGCGCCGAAATGGAAGATCAACATCGGCGGCCAATACGACCTGCGCCTGCCAAGCTACAGCTTCAACGGCTTCATGACCTTCAACACCCGCTACACCTCGGAAGTGATCACGAACCTGAACCAGGATCCGGGCAACCGCGTTCCGGGCTACGCACTGACCAATGTGGGCTTCGGTGTGCGCGACAAGAAGGACAAGTACAAGTTCACCTTCTTCGTGAACAACCTGTTCGACCATCGCTATGCGAACGCCGGCCTGGGTGGCGGCGGCAGCTGGAGCTCGCGCGCCCCGAACCCTGTGGTCAATGTAACGACCACCAGCTGGGTGCCGGCGCGTGACGCTTTCCGCTACGTCGGTGCGCGTCTGGATGTGAAGTTCTGATTCTCTCTGCCTTGTGCCGTGGCGTATTTTCTGCGCCACGGCAGTTTTTTTAGGTAGAATTGGTAGCGGTACCAAAAATAAACAGGAGATGGCGGTGACAAAAACTCTGAAATGGCTGGCAGCCTGCCTCTGGCTGGCGAGCGGACTGGCAAATGCGCAGCTGCAAAATATCTATGGACGCGAGCACCAGAGCCTGAACGGGCGCTGGCACTACATCATCGACCCCTATGAGACGGGTTACTACGATTACCGCCGCAAGCCGCACGACCAGTCGGCAAGCGGCAGCGGCGGCTTCTATGACGACCGCAAGCAGAAGGACAAGGGCGAAACCATCGAATACAGCTTCGACCTGGCGCAGACCATGGCCGTGCCGGGCGACTGGAACTCGCAAAACACGAAGCTGGAGTTCTACGAAGGCACGGTCTGGCTGCGCCAGCGCTTCAATGCGGCGCCCAGGGAGGGCAAGCGCTACTTCCTTTACTTCGGCGCCGTGAACTATGAATCGCATGTCTACCTGAACGGCAAGAAGCTGGGCAGCCACAAAGGCGGCTTCACGCCTTTCCAGTTCGAGGTGACGGGCAAGCTGAATGCGGGCGAGAACACGGTCATCGTCAAGGCGGATAACACGCGCCACCAGGACGAGATTCCTACCGTGAGCACCGACTGGTGGAACTACGGCGGCATTACGCGCGACGTGCTGCTGGCCGAAGTGCCGGCGACCTATATCGCCGACTACAAGGTGCAGCTGGCGAAGGGCGACCTGAAACGCATCGAAGGCTATGTGCAGCTGGCCGGGGCACAGGCCGAGCAGTCCGTGACCATCGATATTCCGGAAGCGGGCCTGCGCACTTCCGTGCGCACCGATGCCAATGGCCGGGCCGCCATCAGCATTCCCGTGAAATCGCTGCGCTACTGGTCGCCGGAAGATCCGAAGCTGTACAAGGTGAACATCAGCGCCGCCACCGACAGGATCAGTGACAGCATCGGCTTCCGCACCATCGAAACCCGCGGCCGCGATATTCTTCTTAACGGCAAATCCGTCTTCTTCCGCGGCGTTTCCGTGCACGATGAAAATCCGCTGATCCCCGGCCGCCTGCGCGGTTCCGGCGACATGCGCATGATCCTGCAGTGGGCGAAGGACATGAACTGCAACTACGTGCGCCTGGCGCACTACCCGCACAGCGAAGAGATGATACGGCTGGCGGACGAGATGGGCCTGATGGTGTGGGCCGAGGTTCCTGTGTACTGGACCATCTCCTGGGAGAACGCCGATACCTACGCCAACGCCAGCAAGCAGCTGACGGACCTGATCGTGCGCGACAAGAACCGCGCCAGCGTCGTGGTCTGGTCCATCGGTAACGAAACGCCGGTGAGCGAGCCGCGCAACGTCTTCATGAGCAAGCTGGCCGACGCCGCGCGCGGCCTGGATGGCACGCGCCTGATCGGCGCCGCGCTGGAAGTGCACCGCAAGGGTTCCGAGGTGACGGTGGAAGATCCGCTGGCGGACAAGCTGGACCTGGCGAGCTTCAATGAGTACGCAGGCTGGTACTGGGCCAGCAACAAGGACATGCTGAACTTCCACTTCAACATCCCTTACAACAAGCCGGTAATGATTACCGAATTCGGCGCCGATGCGCTGGGCGGCTTCCACGGCGACAGCGACACGCGCTGGAGCGAGGAATACCAGGACCAGCTCTACAAGAACCAGTTCAAGATGCTGGAGGCGATTCCGGGCCTGCGCGGCATGACGCCGTGGGTGCTGGTGGACTTCCGTTCGCCGCGCCGTCCGCATCCCTACTACCAGGACTTCTGGAACCGCAAGGGCCTGATTTCGGAAACCGGCAAACGCAAGCAGGCCTTCCATACGCTGAAGTCCTACTACGACAAAAAAGAACAGCAGTACAAGAAATAAGGAGACATGATGAAACTTCGCCACCTCCTGGCTGCCGCATTGCTGCCGTCCTTCGCCTTTGCGCAGGACGCGCAGATCGACCGCAAGGTGAATGAGCTGCTGAAGAAGATGACGCTGGAAGAGAAGGTTGGCCAGCTGCACCAGCTGTCCGGCCGCCAGTTCACCGGTCCCGAAAGCAGTAAGTTTGCGGACAAGCTGGCCGATATCCGCGCCGGCAAGGTCGGTTCCATGCTGAACGTGAAGGGCGTGGCGGAGACGCGCGAAATCCAGGCGCTGGCGCTGCAGTCGCGCCTGCGTATCCCGCTGCTGTTCAGCCTTGACGTGATCCACGGCTACAAGACCACCTTCCCGGTGCCGCTGGGCGAAGCCGCTTCCTGGGACCTGGAAGCGATCGAGCAGGGCGCGCGCGTGGCCGCCATCGAGGCCGCTGCCTCCGGCATCCACTGGACCTTCGCACCCATGGTCGATATCTCGCGCGACCCGCGCTGGGGCCGCGTGATGGAAGGCGCAGGCGAAGACACTTACCTTGGCTCGCAGATCGCGCGTGCCCGCGTCAAGGGTTTCCAGACCTCGAAGCTGGGCGGAACGGACGCCATCATGGCCACTGCCAAGCACTTCGCCGCCTATGGCGCCGCGATTGCAGGCCGCGACTACAACGCGGTGGACATGAGCGAGCAGCAGCTGCACGAAGTCTACCTGCCGCCGTTCAAGGCAGCGCTGGACGCAGGCGCGGCAACCTTCATGAACTCCTTCAACACCCTGAACGGCATCCCGGCCACGGGCAGCGCGCACCTGCAGCGCGATATCCTGAAAGGAGAATGGAAGTTCAAGGGCCTTGTCGTCAGCGACTGGGCCTCGATCAAGGAAATGGTGCCGCATGGTTATGCGGCCGACCTGGCGGACGCCGCCACCAGGGCGCTCAACGCGGGCAGCGATATCGATATGGAAGGCTATGCCTATACGAAGCACTTGGCCGATGCGGTGAAGTCCGGCAAGGTGCAGGCGAAGCTGCTGGACGATGCAGTGCGCCGTGTGCTGGTGAAGAAGTTCGAACTCGGCCTGTTCGACGATCCCTACAGGTTCTCGGATGCGGCGCGCGAGCAGGCTGCGCTGAACGACCCGAAGCACCGCGAGATAGCGCGCGACGTGGCGCGCAAATCCATGGTGCTGCTGAAGAACGATAACAATGCATTGCCGCTCGCTGCCGGCGCGAAGCGCATCGCCGTCATCGGTCCGCTGGCCGATTCGAAGCGCGACCTTGAGGGCGGCTGGGTAGTGCAGGGCGAGCGTGCAGATGTCGTGAGCATTCTCGAAGGCATCCGCCGCCGCGCCGGCAGCGCAACGGTGACGCACGCTGCCGCTTGCGCTCCCGGTTGCGCCACGATGGATGGGCTGGATGCCGCCGTCGCTGCAGCGAAGGACGCGGACGTGGTGGTGCTGGCCATCGGCGAAACCTGGGACATGAGCGGCGAGGCGAAATCGCGCACCGATATCGGCGTTCCGGGCCAGCAGAACAAGCTGTTCGAGGCCATCAAGGCCACGGGCAAGCCGGTGGTCGTGGTAATGCTGGCGGGCCGTCCGCTGATCTTCAATACCATCGCCGACCAGGCGGACGCCATCCTGTACGCATGGTTCCCCGGCACCGAGGGCGGCAATGCCGTGGCCGATGTGCTGTTCGGCGACTACAACCCGTCCGGCAAGCTGCCCGTCACCTTCCCGCGCAATATGGGCCAGCTGCCGCTGTCCTACGCGCAGTACTCGACGGGCCGCCCGGTGCTGGACGAGAAAAACATCGTCTACAAATCAGCCTATATCGATTCGGTGAACACGCCGCGCTATGCCTTCGGCCATGGCCTGAGCTATACCAGCTTCAGATACTCCGGTGCGAGCCTCAGCAGCAACACCATGCGGCCTGGCCAAAGCATCACGCTCTCGTTCGATATCGCCAACAGCGGCAAGGCGGCCGGTACTGAGACGGTGCAGCTGTATATCCGCGACCTGGTCTCCTCCGTCGTGCGTCCGCTGAAGGAGCTCAAGGGTTTCCAGCAGGTGCGCCTGCAGCCGGGCGAACAGCGCCGCATCAGTTTCACGATTGACCGCAACACGCTTTCCTTCTTCAACACTCAACTGAAATGGGGCGCCGAGCCCGGGGATTTCAAGCTGATGGTCGGCAGCGCATCTGACGACATCCGTGCCGAACTGCCACTCCGCCTTCTCGAAAAATGAACACACCAACCATCACTTCCCTGCGCGTTATTCCTGTAGCGGGCCGCGACAGCATGCTGCTCAACCTGAGCGGCGCGCATGCGCCATATTTCACGCGCAACCTGCTGATCCTGACGGACAGTTCCGGCAATCAGGGCGTTGGCGAAGTGCCGGGCGGCGAAGCGATTCGCCAGACCTTGCAGGACGCCGGACCTCTGCTGGTGGGGCAGCCCATCGGCCACCACAACGCCATGCTGAACAGCGTGCGCAGCGCCTTCGCCAGCCGCGATGCGGGCGGCCGCGGCCAGCAGACCTTCGACCTGCGCATTGCCATTCACGCCGTGACGGCGATCGAATGCGCGCTGCTCGACCTGGTGGGCCAGTTCATGAACGTGCCGCTGGCTGCGCTGCTCGGCGACGGCCAGCAGCGCGACAAGGTGCCGATGCTGGGCTACCTGTTCTACATCGGCGACCGCCGCCGCACCGACCTGCCTTATGACAGCGATGAACAGGCGGAAGACGACTGGCTGCGCCTGCGCCATGAAGAAGCGATGGATGCGAAGTCGGTGGTGGCGCTGGCCGAAGCGGCCTACAAGCGCTACGGCTTCAAGGACTTCAAGCTGAAAGGCGGCGTGCTGCGCGGGGAGGAAGAGATGGAAGCTGTTACCGCGCTGGCCGAACGCTTCCCCGATGCCCGCATCACGCTGGACCCGAACGGGGGCTGGCTGCTGAAGGACGCCATCCGCCTGTGCCGCGACAAGGGCGATGTGCTGGCCTATGCCGAAGACCCCTGCGGTCCGGAGAACGGCTATTCCGGCCGCGAAGTGATGGCTGAGTTCCGTCGCGCCACGGGCCTGCCGACCGCCACCAATATGATCGCGACCGACTGGCGCGAGCTTGGCCACGCCATCCAGCTGCAGTCGGTGACGATTCCGCTCGCCGACCCGCACTTCTGGACCATGCAGGGTTCGGTGCGCGTGGCCCAGCTGTGCCATGAATGGGGCCTGACCTGGGGCTCGCATTCGAACAACCACTTCGACGTGTCGCTGGCGATGTTCACCCACGTTGCCGCCGCGGCGCCGGGCCGGATCACGGCCATCGACACGCACTGGATCTGGCAGGATGGCCAGCGCCTGACCAAAGCGCCGCTGCAGATCGTGGGCGGCATGGTGGACGTGCCGAAGAAGCCCGGGCTCGGCGTGGAACTGGACATGGCCGAGGTGGAGGCGGCGCACCAGCGCTACCTGAACATGGGCCTGGGCGCACGCAACGATGCGGTCGCCATGCAGTTCCTGATTCCCGGCTGGACTTTCGACAGCAAGCGCCCCTGCCTTGTGCGCTGATACAATCGGTGCATGAGTGATGACAAGAAGCCCACCCAACCCGTAAAACGCAAGCGCAACAAGGGCCAGAGCCTGACCCTGCGCGACGTAGCAAAAATGGCCGGCGTGGCGCCGATCACCGCTTCCCGCGCGCTGAATACGCCGGAAGCGGTGTCGGACAAGATCCTGGCCCGCGTGCGCGACGCGGTGGAACGCACCGGATATGTGCCCAACCTGCTGGCCGGCGGCCTGGCCTCGCGCAAGAGCCGCCTGGTCGCCGCGCTGGTGCCCACGATCACCGGTTCCGTTTTCCTGGAAACGGTGCAGGCGCTGACGGCAACGCTGGCCGCTTCCGGCTACCAGATGATGCTGGGCCAGTCCGGCTATGTGGAATCGCGCGAGGATGCGCTGCTGGAAGCGATCATCGGACGCCGCCCGGATGGCGTGGTCCTTACCGGCATCATGCGTTCGCCGCTGGCACGGCGCCGCCTGGCCGCCAGCGGCATTCCCGTGGTCGAGACGTGGGACCTCACGCCAACGCCGGTCGATATGCTGGTTGGCTTCTCGCACGAGAAGGTAGGCGCGGCGGTGGCCGAATACCTGCATCGCCGTGGAAGGCGCCATCTCGCCGCCATCATTGCGGACGACGAACGTGCCGCGCGCCGTAACAAGGCTTATTCCGATACCGCGTGTGCGCTTGGCGTGGCCGGCGGCAACGCTGCAGTGCCGTCGCATATCGTTCCCGCGCCGAGTTCCGTGGCAAGCGGCAGGGAAGGGCTGCGCGCCCTGCTGGCGCAGCATCCCGGCATCGACGCCATCTTCTGCAGCTCGGACATGGTGGCGCTGGGCGTGATGATCGAAGCGCAGGCGCAGGGCATCGCCATTCCGCAGCAGCTGGCGGTGGTCGGCCTGGGCGACCTCGCGCTGTCCAAAGACCTGCATCCGGCACTGACCACGGTACGGGTTGACGGCACCCTGATCGGGCAGACGGCAGCGCGCTACATCATCCAGCGCGCAGAGGGAAAACCGGTGGCCGACCCGGTCTGCGACGTGGGATTCACCATCATCGAGCGCCACAGCGCCTGAGCATTTATTTCCCCGGCAGTGAGAAAGGGTGACTATTCCGTCGCCATCGTTCGCTATACTTGAGCAAAACGATAAATAAATAACACTTCCTCACATGCTGAAAAAAATCCTCACCTCGCTCGGCGGCGGGGCGGGGGCTGCGCCTGCGCGGCCCTCGGCCAGCCCGATCGAAGAAGTCCTGCTGCGGCAGATCGTCGAAATGCGGGCGCAGGATCCGCTGATCGGCGCCCGCATTGCCAGCAAGGAGATCCTGCGCCGGCTTGGCAATATGCTCGCTACCGAGACGGGTGTGCATGCCGAATCGCTGTTCTGCGCACTGGGCGCGCTGGCGGGATATGCCTGCCAGACCGCGGTGCGGGCCCAGGCCACCGCGCGCGGCCTTGCGCCCGCACCCCTGCTTTCTCCAACGCAGGGCGCGGACGGGCGCACCTACTACCGCAGCGACAGCGTGGACGCCATGCTGGCCGAATCGCAAAGCGCCGTCTGGTGCCTGCTGATGGATGGCGCGCGCCAGGCGGGCTTCGAAACGCTGCCGGACGTCGGTGAACTGTTCCACCACGTTGCCGGCAGCATCGGCACGCCGGACTTCGGCAAGCCGCGCCAGCGCGGCCCGCGTGCGCCGCGCGACCTGCCTTTCCTGTACCTGCGTGCGCAATGGCCCGCCTTCCAGCCCATGGTGATGAAGTTCTGCTCCGCGCCGGACCAGTGGCCGGTGGCTTACGCCTATGCGATCCAGGAAGCGCTGCAGCGCTACCGGCACCAGTTCGAACCCGGCGCCGCGGCAGCACTGGCAATGGAGAGCGCCATTGCGATGTCGCGCATCGATTTTTCCACCCACGGCCAGGCCAGCACCCCGCTGCAATCGCGCAGCAAGGCTGCTACACTGGCCGCACCATGAAGATCATCCGCGCCACCCTCGAACAGCTGGAGGACACGCATGCCCTCCTCAACGAATACTTCGAAGCCATCAACGTCGTCGTACGCGACACGCCGGATGGCGTAAAGGCCTTCCTCAGCGCGCCGGACTCGGCGCTGTGGCTGGCCTATGTGGACGGCGCGCCGGCCGGCTGCGTCGCTCTGCGCCCGCTGCCGCTGCCGCAGGTCGGCGGCGCGGTGGAATGCAAGCGGCTTTATGTCCGCCCGCAGCACCGCGGCCTCGGCATCGCCGAAGCCCTGCTCGATGCGATGGAAGCGCACGCCGCCGCTGAAGGCCGGAGCTGGATCTACCTCGACAGCAAGGCCGGCCTGGATGCCGCCATCCGCCTGTACCGCAAGCGCGGCTACCAGGACTGCGAGCGTTACAACGACAATCCCGAAGCCACCGTATTCCAGCGCAAGGCGCTGCAATGAGCAGCTATAAAGTTGCTGTCGAACTGGTGGGCTGACTTTCCGGCGCCGTGGCGTCTTCCAGGTGGCCGAGCCAGCGCAAGGCCTGCTCGCGCGTGTCGCCGCACAGCTCTTCGCTCGGCTGCAGCGAGCCGCAAACCTGCGGGCGATCGGGATGGCCGAAGATCTTGCAGCGCATGTCTTCGTCGAGCTGGATGCACTTCACCCCTGCCGGCTTACCGTTCGGCATACCGGGGATAGGGCTTGAAATGGAAGGGGCGATGCAGCACGCCCCGCAGTGATCGCGGCAGTTCATCCCCGTATTTTACCGCTACGCCGCTGCCAGCCCCGCCAGCACGGTCTCCAGCGTAGTTTCGCCGTAGCGCTGTTCTCCTTGCCCATCGAAGGCAATCCAGCCTTGGTTGAAGCCGTCCAGCATCTGGATGCGGGGCAGAGGATGCTGCATGCCTTGCGCCGCGAACAGCGCTTGCCAGCTGTCGCGCGGCACGGCCTGCGGCCGCACATCGCGCCCCAGAACGCGGCCGAGGGTTTGCGCCGCAAAGGCCGGGCTGACAGGTTCCCGCGCTTCCAGTTCCACGATGCGTTTGCCCTGCCAGTCTTCCTGCATCAGTGCGGCGGCGGTGGCACCCACGTCTGCAGTCGCAATCATCGGTATGGCGCGGTCCAGGGGCTGCAAATAGCTGTGCAGCGTTCCGCTGCTGCGCGCAGTGGCGATATCCCAGGCGAAGTTCTCCATGAACCAGGCGGCCCGCACGAAGGCTGCCGGCATGGGCAGCTCCCGGAGTTCGTGTTCGAGCATGCCGAGCTGGTTGAGCAGGTTCGGCTGCGCCGCCGCAGCGCCGATGGTCGAGAGTGCGACCACTTTGGCGGGGCGGGCCACTTCGAGTGCGGCGCGCAGAGAACGGATCATCGCCGAGGCCTCCGGGTAGCCCGGCGCCGGGTCGAACAGCGGCGGCAGCATGGCAAATACCGCCTGCGCGCCCGACAAGGCATCCCGCAGCGCATAGGGATTGCCGATATCCGCCACGGCCACCTCGCAACCCTGGTTGCGCCACACGGCGCCCTTTGCCTCGTCACGCACGACGGCGCGCACTTTCTGCCCTGCTTTCAGCAGTGCGCGCGCTACCGCGCCGCCAACCTGGCCGGTGATACCCATTACAGCGTACATGATGTTCCTCCTTTGCTGATTACGATGGGAGCATTTTCTTTCCACGGCATTGATTTCGCGATAGCATGGGAATCACATGATTGATGACTGAAAATCAGGAATGCTGACCCTCGATGAAAAGATAGTGAACGGCCTGCGCGTGCTGCTGGCTATCGTTGATGCCGGCAGCTTCGCCCGCGCCGCCGATATGCTGGACATGACGCCCTCCGGCGTAAGCCGCGCAGTTGCCCGGCTCGAGCAGCGGCTCGGCGCGCGCCTGTTCGAGCGCACCACGCGCAATGTGTCCCTGAGCGATGAAGGCAGGCGCTTCCACGAGCAGGTGCTGCCGCTGCTGGAGCAGCTGGAAGAGGCCACCAGTGCGGCCGCGCTGGGCCGCAGCACGGTGCGCGGCAGGCTGCGCGTGAATATCGATCCTTTCTTTTCACGGCTGATGCTCGGACCGCGCCTTGGCGCATTCCTGCGCGCACACCCGGAGCTGCAGCTGGAGATGGTCAACCGCGACCAGCTGGGCGACCTGGTGGGCGAGGGATTCGATCTCGCAGTGCGCTTCGGCTTTCCGCGCTCCTCCAGCCTGGTGGCGCGAAAGCTGCTGGAAAGCCGTATCGTTACCGTCGCCGCGCCGGCTTACCTTAAACAGTACGGCAGGCCGGCATCGCCGCAGGAGCTGGCGGAGGGCAGGCATGTGTGCATCCTGTTCCGCGATCCGCAGTCTGGCCGCCCCTTCAGCTGGGAATTCCACAAGGGTCGCCGCAAGCTGGAGCTGGATCCGCCGGGACAGCTGGTGCTGAACGATGCGGGCACCCTGCACAGCGTATGCCTGGCGGGGCACGGCATCGCGCAGATGATGATCCTGGGAGCGGAGAAACTGCTGGAAGATGGCAAGCTGGTTGACCTGTTCCCGGACTGGCCGGACGAACGCTTTCCCCTGTATGCGCTGTACCCCTCGCGCCAGTATATTCCCGCAAAGACGGCGGCCTTCCTCGACTTCGTGAGTTCGCTCAGCGGGTAAGCAGCAGGGACACGCAATACAGCAGCAGGCCCACCATCCCGCCCACCAGGGTGCCGTTGATGCGGATGAACTGCAGGTCGCTGCCCAGGTACAGTTCCACCTTCTGCGAAATGGTCTGCGCGTCCCATTTATCGATCACGCGCTGCACCACGGCCACAATCAGGCCGCGCCGTTCCACCACCGCGTCCGTGGTGAAGCCGCGCAGCCAGCCGTTCAGGCGCTCGCGCGCCGCCGCGTCCTCCTGCAGCGTGCGCGCGAATGCAGCCAGCGCGCGCTGCACATGCGCGGTGATGCGCAATGCGGGATCGGCGGCTTCCGCATGCAGGCGCTCGCGGATGTCTTCCCACACATCGCGTACGTAATCGCGGAACACCGGATGCGCCAGGCCGGCAGCGAGCCAGCCGCGCAGCTTCTCTTCATATTCCGGGGAGTGCGCCAGCTGTTCGATCAGTTCATCCAGCGCCTGCTGGAAGCGGGCTCGCCATTCGCTGTCCTCGTCGCCCAGGTCGTCCAGGATGCTTTGCAGGCCGTTCATCAGGCGTTCGAAGAACTTGTCGTCGATGGCGCGCGGCATCCAGCGCGGGCTGTGCTCATGGACTTTCTGGCGCAGGTAGTCGCGGTTCTCGTCCAGCGTGCGGGCGACGATGCCGAGCACACGCTGCAGCATGCGCACATGCTGGCGGCCCGCCACCAGCACGGACAGGATGTTGGCGGCCATCGGCGCCAGCTGCACCTCGCGCAGCGCGGACGCCATGGCCTTGCGCACGAACTCGCCCGCATCGCGGTCCTCCACCATGCGCAGCAGCAGGGGCACCGTTCCCGCCAGTTTTTCGGCCACGGCGCGGCTGTTCTGCTCCTGCGCCAGCCAGCGCGCTGCGGCGCCGGCGAAATCCACCTGCGCCAGTTCGCTGCGCAGCACTTCATGCGTGATGAAATTATGTTCGAGGAAGTCCGCGATATTGGCGCCGATGCGGTCCTTGTTGCGCGGGATGATGGCCGTGTGCGGAATCGGCAGGCCGAGCGGATGGCGGAACAGGGCCGTCACCGCAAACCAGTCGGCCAGCGCGCCGACCATCGCGGCTTCCGCGAACGCCGCCACGAAGGCGAGCCAGGGGTAGTGCTGCTCCTGCGAGCGGGCAGCGAGAAACAGCATTGTCATCAACACCAGCAGGCCTGTCGCCAGCTGCCGGTTCCGGCGCAAGCGCCGGGCGGGATCTCGATCGGGCATGGTGATCAACGATGGCTTCGATAAGGTATTGTCGCCCCGCCATGCCCAGCCGTCTGCTCCTCAGTTCACATAAGGCCTACCACTTATTGGCGCTGGAAAATACATCGCCCCCCACATAGCTGAGATAGACTTTTTCCTGGCTGACGGAGATGAGGATACGGTGCGCCATCAGGAAATCAAGGCCCAGGATCATGTCATAGGCGCTATCGCGGTCGCGCATGCGGGAGCTCACCACCAGTTCCGGCTGGCGGATAACTTCGCTGTCGATGGCGAATTCCACGAAATCGCCTTTCCATAGCTTGACGTCTTCCGGCTGGAAAGCGTCGAAGTACTTCGCGGTTTCCTTGGCCTTGTGCGGATCAAACCCTGCCAGCCGGGCGAAATGCAGCAGTACCGTCGATCGTGCGGCTCCCGTATCGAGCAAGGCACGGCCCTTCACGCCATTGATCGTCACATCGATCAGCGGACGGGCGTCGCGGTCCTTCCTCAGCAGGGGCACGACGATGGCATCCGGATCCCAATACGACAAGCCGCGGTCGGCGCAGTCTGCCGCCCGGAAGAATTTGACCTGTCCCTTGCTCAGGAACAGCTCCACATCTGTCTGCAGCAGGAAGTCGGCGCCGAGCACGGCGGCAAATGCGGTGTGGGAGGCCGGCTGAACGACAGGGAAGCGCTGGTTCTCGCTGCGCAGCGGACCGATGGAAACGTCGCGCAGCAGCGCTTCGTACACCAGCTGCCGGCCCTTGGTATTGCGCACGCTATCCCTTGTTTCTTCGAGAGGCACGCCCTGTTTTTCCATTTCAGGCCGCATCACGAAGGTCCGGAAGGTTCCGGTACTCAGGCCCATGCTGACGGGTTTGCCATTAATTTCGCCAGCGACTTCCAGCGAAACCCTGTTCTTCATCTTGGAAACCGGGAGATTCAGCAGTTCAGTAAATTTGCAGCTGTTCTGTGCCAGTGCCAGCGTCGGGAGTCCGAGCGCGGCGGCAAGCATGATGGAGCGAAACAGTTTCATGATGGATAGAGTATTGGTGAGAACGCAATTATGCGCCCCAGATGCCCTCCAGAAGCTCTCAAATTCTCACTGCGCATGAGAGGCTTGTGTCTTTGGCCTAGCCAGTTTAGGATTTGGCCTGACCAAACTCCCACTTCAGCCCATGAAACTCGCACGCGTTGCCATCTTCTGCCTGCTCGCCGCGTTGGCTGCTTCTTCCCATGCACAGGCGCCGCGCGCCGCATGGAACGCGGACGCGGGCGACGGCAGCTACCGCAACCCCATCCTGCATGCCGACTATTCCGACCCGGACGTGATCCGCGTCGGCGACACCTATTACATGACGGCCTCCAGCTTCAACAGCGTGCCCGGCCTGCCGCTGCTGAGCTCGAAGGACATGGTGAACTGGTCCCTCGTCGGCCACGCCCTGCCGCGCCTGGTGCCGGATGCCCCTTTCTCCCAGCCGCGCTATGGCGAAGGCGTGTGGGCGCCCTGCCTGCGCTACCACGACGGCAAGTTCTGGATCTTTTATCCTGATCCGGATTTCGGCGTTTACGTGATGACGGCGGAGAACTTCGCCGGTCCATGGACGGCACCGCACCTGCTGCTGCCCGGCAAAGGCATCATCGATCCCACGCCGCTGTGGGACGATGACGGCAAGGCCTGGCTGCTGCATGCCTGGGCCAGGAGCCGCGCCGGCTTCAACAATGTGCTCACGCTGCGCGCCATGGCGCCGGACGGCAGCCGCCTGCTCGATGAACAAGGCAAAATCGTCATCGACGGCAACCAGCTCAAAGGCTATCGCACCCTGGAAGGCCCCAAGCTCTACAAGCAAAACGGCTGGTACTACGTCTTCGCGCCGGCGGGCGGCGTGGAAGAGGGCTGGCAGAGCGTGTTCCGCTCGCGCAGCATCGAAGGCCCCTACGAGGTGCGCATCGTGCTTGAACAGGGGGCAACGCCGGTCAACGGCCCGCATCAGGGCGCATGGGTGAGGGCGCAGGACGGCAGCGACTGGTTCTTCCACTTCCAGGACCGGCAGGCCTACGGCCGCATCGTCCACCTCCAGCCCATGCAGTGGCAGGACGACTGGCCGCTGATGGGGCAGGCTGGCAACCCGGTGCCGCAATGGCGCAAGCCCATCAGCGGCCAGCCCGTGACCGCGCCTGCCGCCGGCGATGAATTCGAGGGGAACAGGCTGGGCCTGCAATGGCAATGGAATGCCAATCCCCGGCCCGGGCAGTATTCGCTGTCGGCCCGTCCCGGCTGGCTGCGCCTGCATACCCAGGCCGCGCCGGACGACGCCGTGCGCCGCGCCGCCAGCATCCTCACACAAAAGCTGCCGGCCCCGGCATTCACGGTGGATACCCGTATCGAACTGAAATCGGCAGCCGAAGGCGACCGTGCCGGCCTCATCATGAACGCCCTCGGCGCCGCCTGGCTCGGCCTGCGCCAGCACGCCGGACGCAGCCAGCTGGTGCTGGCCCGCTGCACAGTCCAGTCCGTGTCCACAAAGGTGCCTGACCCCAAGGTGGACACGGGCTCTGCCGCGCTGTCGTGCAAGGAGGAAGTGACGACGGTGCTGGAGGAGGCGCCATCGGCCATCTTCCTGCGCATGCGGGTGGAGGCGGGCCAGGCCAGCTTCTTCTACAGCACGGACGACAGGCGCTACAGCCCGGCCGGTGCGGCGTTCGCCCTCACCCGCGGGCGCTGGGTGGGGGCGCAGATGGGCCTGTTCAGCGTCGGCAGCAAGGCGGGCAGCGGCTACGCGGACATCGATTACTTCCGCGTCGCGCCCTGAGCCGGCCGCCGGCCGTTGTGCGGCCAGGCTTGCGCAGGTATGCTGCCCGTATGAAAACGGAAACCCCAACCCTGTCCACCTTGCACGCCGAGCTGGCCGCGCTGCGCGCGCTGCCATGCCGGCTGGTGCATGAACGGGTGCTCATGGATGAGAACGGCATCCGGCGCCGTGATGGAGCGGTTGAGAGCGACCCCGGCATGGTGCGCGTCGGCCTGTGTTCGAAAGCGGTGCGGGACCAGCAGCTGTCCTGCGCCCACACCCGCGCGCGCAACGTGCTGGACAAGGCCATCGTGGCGTCCGCGACGCACGGCCTGGTGTCGGCGCAGGAGGCGGCCCAGCTGCGCGCCGAGCTGAAACGCATCGACCTTGCCATTCATATGACCGACTGGGAGAAGAACCAGGCCGAGGTACGCTACGCCCTGCTGGCCGAACAGGGCAGGCAGGACGGCCTGCCGGGCGAACAGCAGCACGTGGACGAGCTTGTTGCCCGGCATGGACAGCTGAGCGCCGAGCTGGGCCGCATCCACGGCCTGCTGCTCGAACGATGCAAGGCCGTGCATAATCCGGCCTAATGCGGTTAGAATAGCCGCACTTTCATCCCAAGCCGTCCATGTTACGTCGCCTGTTGCCACTGCTGATTGCGTTCTCGCTGCTGATGTCCCAGTTGGCGACGCAGTCGCACGTGTATTCGCACTGGGTTCGGATCAAGGACGTTCCGGCAGCCACCCAGTCGCTTGTCTCGGCCGCCAGCGACGCGCCGGTGCTCAGCGATGTGCTGTGCGAACTGTGCCTGGTCGGTTCGCAGCTGGCCTCTGCCATCAATGGCGGCATGCACCGGCTGCAGGTGGTGGCCGCCCCGGCCTTCTACCTCGGCTTTGAAGCCTATCAGCGCCTCGACCGCCTCACCACGGTCGTCTTCCGTTCGCGCGCCCCTCCCGCACTCTGAAAAAAACACGCAGCCAATCCAGCCGGCGCTCGCGTAGCGCTGGCTGCCGCATGTATTTTTTCAAGAGTCAGAGGTTTATATGATCATCAAGCGCTCCCTGCTTGCTACTGCAGTGCTGTCCACCTTCTCCACGCTGTCCCTGGCACAGGCCACGGATGCTGTCATGCCCAAGGTCGTTGTTACCGCCAACCCCTTCCGCAGCGCGGAGGCGGACCAGATCCTCACCCCGGCCAAGGTGCTGTCCGGCGACGAGCTGCGCGACAAGGTCGGCAGCTCGCTGGGCGAGACCCTGTCCGAGGAACTGGGTGTATCCGCTTCCGCTTTCGGCGCCGGCGCCTCGCGCCCCATCATCCGCGGCCTGGAAGGCTCGCGCGTGAAGATGCTGGAGAACGGCATGGCCGTGTCCGACGTGTCCGGCCTGTCCAACGACCATGCCGTGTCGGCCGAAGGCGCGGTGGCGCGCCAGATCGAAATCCTGCGCGGCCCGGCTGCGCTGCTGTATGGTTCCGGCGCCATCGGCGGCCTGGTGAACGTGGTCAACGAACGCATTCCTACCGCGCTGGAAAAGGAAGTCACCGGCCAGGTCGAAACCCGCTACAGCACGGTGGACAGCGGCAAGAACGCCTCCGGCACCATCGACGGTTCCGTCGGCCGGTTCGGCTGGCATGCGGACGGCAATATCCGCAACACGGACGACTACAAGATTCCCGGCAGCCGCGTGCTGGACGATCCCGAATCCGGCACCGGCCGCCTGTCGCATTCGGCCACCAAGGAACGCAATGTGGGCATCGGCGGCTCCTATATCGCGGACTGGGGCTTTGCCGGCCTCTCCGCTTCGCACCTGAGCAATCTGTACGGCATTCCGAGCGAAGAAGGCTCGCGCATCGACCAGAAGCAGACGCGCTACGACTTCGACAGCCTGGTGCGCAATCCCTTCGACGGCATCGAGTCTTTCAAGTTCAAGGCGGGCTACACCAGCTACGAGCACGCGGAACTGAATGAGGAAAACGATCCGGCAGTCATCTTCAAGAACCGCTCGCTCGAAACCCGCGCGGAAATGACGCACAAGCCGCTTGCCGGCATGCGCGGCTCCTTCGGCATCCAGACCGAGAACACCCACTTCTCCGGCCTGAGCCCGGACGGTGTGGCCGAGACCGTGCCGGTCACGCACTCCAAATCGGCGGCGGCCTTCCTGGTGGAAGAAAAGACCATCGGCCCCGTGGTGCTGAGCGCGGGTGTGCGTGTGGAATCGGTGGAGCGCACCCCGGAAGGCAGCCTGCGCCGCTCCTTCAACCTGAAGTCCGGCTCGGTGGGCGGGCAGTGGATGTTCACCCCCGGCTATGCCGCGGGCCTGACCCTGTCCTATGCCGAGCGTGCGCCGGCCACGGAAGAGCTGTATTCGAACGGCCCGCACGACGCCACCGTGACCTTCGACGTGGGCAATCCCAACTTCAGGAAAGAAGCTTCGCGCAATGCCGAGCTGAGCGTACAGAAAACCCGCGGCCTGGTGCGCTGGAAGGCGAACATCTTCGAGAACAAGGTGCGCGACTTCATCTTCGGCCACATCACCGGCAACCTGCTGGATGACGAAGGCAATCCGGGCGACGAACTGCGCGAACGCATCTACCAGCAAGCCAACGCCACCATCCACGGTGCGGAAGGCGAAATCACGTATAACGCGCAGGGGGCGGGCTGGTCCGGCCGCCTGTTCGCCGATGGCTCGCAAGGCAAGCTGGACGCGGGCGGCAGCCTGCCCCTGCAGCCCGCCAAGCGAGTGGGCGCCAGCATCGGCTACCGAGAGGGAGCGTGGCGCGGCGGCCTGTCGCTGGTGCACGCGGACGGCCAGGACCGCCTGGCGTCCTTCGAAACCACCACCACGCCTTCCTACAATCAGGTGAACGCCAACCTCTCCTATACCCAGATGATCGGCAAGCAGGAGCTGACCTGGTTCCTGCTGGCGAAGAACCTCACGAACGAAGACATCCGCCTCTCGACCTCGGTGCTGAAAGATATCTCGCCGCTGCCGGGCCGTAACTTCGTGATCGGCGTGCGCTCGCACTTCTGAGTGCACCAATCGCCTTTTACTAACTGGCTATCCGCCGCTGACGTACAAAAAACACTTGCGTTGTACGTCAGTGGCGTATATTCTATGCACTATGGAACGCCAATGGCGTATAGTCAAAGTGACAATGAGCGAATATAGGGATGAAAAAGATAGCGCATAAGGAGCCGCGCCGAGTTAGTTAGGAGAATCCATGGTCCTGATCGAGACACCGACCTTCAAGAGTTGTATCGAAAAAATAGCAACTGAAGAAGAATTCAGACAGTTACAAAACGAAATTTTAAAAAACCCGAATGCAGGGAAGGTTATTAGAGGTGGAGGTGGTGTTCGTAAGATCCGCTTTGCCGTTGGTAGTCAAGGTAAGAGTGGTGGTGCGCGAGCTATTTATTATTACAAGGCTAGTGCAGATCAGATTTATTTTCTTCTGGCCTATGAGAAGTCCGGTTCAGATGATTTGAGTGACGCGGAATTGAAGATTTTAAGCAATCTGGTTAAGGAGATATAGATTCAAGCAAAAATCCCTGATTACTAGTATCCCAATCGGATCGTTTGATCGGGTTGGGGTTTTTGCACATTTAAAGGAGTTCGTCATGGATGCTAAGTTGTTTCAATTGCTTGCAAAGAGCTTGAAAGAGGCCGCTGCTATTTCGCGAGGCGAAGCAGAGTCTGTTGAAGCGTTTGCGCAAAAGAAAAAAAATAGCTCTGACATAGGTAGGGCTAAGGTTTTGGTCAAAAAACCTAGTACCGTCAGTGGAAATAAGCCAGCCTTATCTGGCCGTTCTGTGGAAAGAACCGAGCCGTATCGTGTGGATGCGAAAGTTGTTCGTGAGCTTACCGGCCTTTCGCAATCTGATTTTGCATTAGTTATGAATGTTAGTGTGAAGACCTTGCAGAATTGGGAGCAGCACAGGCGAGAGCCAACCGGACCGGCTGAAGCGTTACTGAAAATAGTCTCTAAGGAACCCCACGTTGCCATAACTGCCTTGAACAGTTGAATTTTTCACTTGCGTAGGAAGTTTCTCTTCATGACAGAGGCTGCTTGTAGTGCGTCATGCCTTGACTCGCGGTTGCCTGCCGCCTATCATTACTGACTGGCAAGTAAGTTACCCGAATCCCCTTTTTATGCAATCCGAAACCAAGCCCCGCTGGGAGCGGCGCAAGGACGCCCGGCCGCAGGAGCTGCTGGCGGCTGCGCTCGACCTGTTCGTGGACCGCGGCTTTGCCGCCACCCGGCTGGAGGACGTGGCGCGCAAGGCCGGCGTCTCCAAGGGCACGCTGTACCTGTATTTCGAGAACAAGCAGGAGCTGTTCAAGGCCGTGGTGCGCGAGAACATCGTGCAGATCATCGGCGATGCCGAAGTCGAGTTCGCCGCGGCGACCGAAGTCAGCAGCGCCGAGCTGCTGCGTACCCTGCTGAGCCGCTGGTGGACCGAATTCGGCGCCACCCGGGCCGCCGGGCTGGACAAGCTGATCATGGCCGAATCCGGTAACTTCCCCGAACTGGCGCAGTTCTATAACGAGGAAGTGGTGTCTCGGGCCCAGAACCTGATCACTGTGGTGCTGGAGCGCGGCATCGAACGGGGCGAGTTCATCCCGCACCATGCGCCCACCATGACCATGGTGCTGTGCGCGCCAGTGCTGATGCTCACCATGTGGACCCACAGCTTCTTCCCCTGCGATACCCACGAAATCGACCCGGATGTGTTCATGGACACCTTCCTGGCCATGGTCCAGCGCGGCCTGAAGGCGCCCGCCTAGCCCCTTTTTACGTCGTTCAGCCCCTCTAAACTGCAGACTGTCGCAATTTTCCTCGATCCCCGGTCATTATCGTTAATATGCCGTCCTGACCAGTTCAACGATAAAATGACGGATTCCTAATCCTTCACTGAGTCTTAAAAGATGAATATCGAACAAGCCCGTTTCAACATGATCGAACAGCAGATCCGTCCCTGGGACGTGCTGGACAAGGATATCCTCGATCTGTTGCTGGTCGTGAAACGTGAGAATTTTGTGCCTGCCGCGTACAAGAATCTGGCCTTCGTGGATACGGAAATCCCGCTGGCCGGTGGCGAATCGATGCTGACGCCGAAAATCGAGGCGCGCATCGTGCAGGACGCGCAGGTGAAGAAGCATGAGAACGTGCTGCTGGTGGGCGCGGGTACCGGCTACCTGGCCGCGCTGCTGGCGCACCGGGCCCGCCACGTGACCGCCGTGGAAATCTCGCCGGAGCTGAAGGCGGCGGCGGAAGCGAACCTGGCGGCCAATGGCGTGAGCAACGTGACCGTGGAACTGGGCAATGGCGCCCAGGGCTGGACCAGCGGCGCGCCCTTTGACGCCATCGTGTTTGCCGGCAGCCTGCCCGTGCTGCCGGAGGGCGTGCTGCAGCAGGTGAAGACCGGCGGCCGCATCCTGGCCATCATCGGCGAATCGCCAGTGATGTCCGCGCACCTGATTACCCGCACCGGCGATAACGGCTACGACACCAAGAAGCTGTTTGAAACCGATGTGAAGCCGCTGAGCGCCGCGGTAACGCCCTCGCACTTCACGTTCTGAGGCGAGACGATGCAGCATCTGAGCGCACCGGAACTGGCCGCATGGCTGACGGATGAAGGCCGCAGCAAGCCTTTCCTGCTGGACGTACGCGAGCCGTGGGAGTTCGACACCTGCCGCATTCCGGGCGCCCAGCTGATGCCGATGCAGACCATTCCGGCCCGCATCGACGACCTGGATGAAGATGCGGAGATTGTCTGCATCTGCCATCACGGCGCGCGCAGCCTGCAGGTGGCGGCCTTTCTGGAGCGGCATGGCTTCGCAAAGGTGAGCAACCTGACCGGCGGCGTGCATGCCTGGGCAACGCAGGTGGATGACACCATGCCGCGCTACTAGGCGGAACAAGTTTCAAGCAGCAAGAACAACAAGATCCTGAAAACTTTTTGACGACTCCAACGGAGATAGCAATGCAGAGACCCCTCATCGCCGTGCTGATTGCCAGCGCACTGTTCACGCTCAACGCACAGGCGGCCGACCTGCTCCAGGTGTACCAGCAAGCGCAGGCCAACGACGCCACCTTCGCCAGCGCGCGCAATTCGCTGACCGCCGGCCAGGAGCGCATCACCCAGGGCCGTTCTCTGCTGCTGCCGACCGTCACGCTGACCGGCCAGAACCTGCGCAACTACGGCGACCGCACGCCGGGCAATATCGGCGCGATCGATGTGGTGGATGGCCAGCTGGTGGAGATCACCAAGGTGAACCAGGATAACCACAACAACAGCTACACGCTGCAGCTCACGCAGCCGCTGTTCCGCTGGGCGAACTACCAGCAGTACGAGCAGAGCAAGCTGTCCCAGGCCCAGGCCGAAGCCCAGTTCGCGGCGGCCCAGCAGGACCTGATCCTGCGCGTGGCCCAGGCCTACTTCGACGTGCTGACCGCGCAGGACAACCTGACCGCCACGCAGGCGCAGAAGTCGGCCACCACCGAGCAGCTGGCATCGGCCAAGCGTAACTTCGAAGTGGGCACCCAGACCATCACCGACACGCACGAAGCGCAGGCAGCGTATGACCTGGTGGTGGCGCAGGAATTTGCGGCGATCAACGACCTGGAAGTGAAGCGCAATGCGCTGCGCCAGATCATCGGCCAGGCGCCGGGCGACCTGGCAGGCCTGCGTACGGGCGTGACCATCGCGCCGCCCGAACCGGCCGCCATCGACCCATGGATCTCGGCAGCCGAAGGCCAGAACTACAGCGTTACGGTGCAGGAACTGGCGGTGGAAATCGCCAAGCGCCAGATTTCGCTGCAGCGTGCCGGCCATATGCCGACGCTGGACCTGGTGGCGCAGAAGCAGCGCAACTCCTTCAACAACATCCAGGGCACCACCAAGAACAACGCCATCGGCGTGCAGTGGAGCGTGCCGATCTTCAACGGCTTTGCCGTCACCAGCCGTGTGCGCGAAGCCATCGCACTGGAAGAGAAGGCGCGTAACGACCTGGAAGCGAGCAAGCGTGCCGCCGCCCAGAACGCCCGCACTGCCTTCCTCGGCGTGAATACCGGCCTGTCGCAGGTAAAGGCGCTGGAAGCGGCGGAAGTGTCGAGCAAGTCGGCGCTGGATTCCAACAAGCTGGGTTATCAGGTTGGCGTGCGTATCAACATCGACGTGCTGAACGCGCAGCGCCAGCTGTATGCAACCCAGAAGGACCTGTCGAAAGCGCGCTACGACACCATCATGAACGGCCTGCGCCTGAAGGCCGCTGCCGGCACGCTGAAGGAAACGGACCTGCAGCCGGTCAACGCCCTGTTGGTGAACTAAGCAGCAGCGGATTCGTATCGCAGTAAAAAGCCGGCTTGAAGCCGGCTTTTTTACGTCCTGTCCGTCCCGTGCGCGGCATGCCAGGCCGCCAGCGCAGGTCCGGCGCTGTGCAGGTCCAGCACCTGCAGCCAGGGCGGCGTATGGCGCCGCAAGGCGGGATTGCTGCCGCCGGCCCACAGCGCTACGCGTGGCGGCAAACCGGCGCGCAGTGCTTCGATCCCCTTCCGCACCTGGTAAGCGCTGCAGACGCTGGAGAAGGACAGCGCCACGATATCGGCCCGCTGCGCCGCGGCCGCCGCCAGGATATCCGGCACAGGGGTCTGCACCCCCAGCGAGATGCAGCGCGCGCCATGCAGGGTGAACAGGGCCTGCGCCATCAGCAGGCCCAGGCCGTGCTTCTCGTCGGGCAGGGTCGTCAGCAGGATGCGCGGCCCGGATGGCTCGCCCTGCGCCTGCGGCAGCCCGTAGATTGCGCTGCGCAGCGTCTGCTGCAGTCCCTCGCTCAGCAGGTGCTCCTCGAACACGCCGAGCTTGCCCGTGCTCCAGGCTTCGCCAATCAACGTGCTGAGCGGTGAAGCCAACTCCATCACAAAGCGTTCCAGGCCGAGCTTGTAGAGGGATTGCCGCAGCTTGTCATGGAACTGGGCCGCGTCCTCGGTGCGGAAGTGCTGGAGGTAGGCCTGCAGGTCGGGCTGCACGGGCGGCGGCGGCAGGCGCGGATCGCAATGGGCTTCCAGCCGGGCCAGCTCTTCGGCGCTGCAGCGCATCAGTTTGCCCGGCCGGTATCCGCGGTCGATCAGGCGTTTTACCACCCTCAGCTTGGCCAGCTGCTCGGGCGGATACACGCGCTCCCCGAGCGCATCGCGCTCGGGCGCCGGAAAGGCATAGCGCTGTTCCCACTTGCGCAGGGTTTCCTTGGCGACGCCGGTGTCGCGCTCCACATCGCTGATCGTAATGACGGGCTGACTGCACATTCTTTTGTATAGGCCTTTAATGCGAACTGGGAAACGCTGCTCACGACCATTCTACGCAGTTAAACTGTTGACGGCAAACGTATTGTTGACTTTTTCTCCGCTTTGTCTCAGCATAGACAAAAATTTGATTTGTCCAAGACAAAACGGAGACTGTCATGAAAATTGCTGTGGTGGGCGCCGGAATCTCCGGGCTCGGCTGTGCCTGGCGCCTGGCGCGGGCAGGGCTGGACGTGACCTTGTTCGAGGCCGACACCAGGTTCGGCGGCCATAGTAATACGGTGGAAGTCAGCCTGGAGGGGCAGAGCGCCGGGGTTGATACTGGCTTCCTGGTGTTCAACCACCGCACCTATCCACGCCTGTGCAGCCTGTTCGAGGAACTGGGCGTGGATGTGGCGGACAGCGATATGAGCTTCTCGGTGCAGATGCCGCGCGCCGGCCGCAAGCTGGAATGGTCCGGCAGCAGCGTGGATACCGTCTTCGCCCAGCGCCGCAACCTGTTCGACCGCCGGTTCATCGGCATGCTGGCCGACATCGCCCGTTTCAACCGGCTCGCTACGGCAGCAGTGCAGCATGAAGCAGGCCCGCTCTCGCTGGGCGATTTTCTCGACCTGCACGGATTCGGCGCGCCGTTCCGCGACTGGTACCTGCTGCCGATGGCGGCCTGCATCTGGTCCTGCCCCACGGCGCAGATGCTGGCCTTCCCGCTGTCGACTTTCGCGCGCTTCTGCCACAACCACGGGCTGCTGCAGGTGACGGACCGGCCGCAATGGCGCACCGTGCGCGGCGGCTCGCGGCACTACGTGCAGCGCATGCTGGCGCAGATTCCGCAGCGGATGGCCGGCGCCCCCGTGCTGTCGGTACGGCGGATGCCCATGGGCGGGCCGCATCCGGTGCGGGTGCGCACCGCCGCGGCGGAGCAGTTTTTCGATGAGGTGGTGCTGGCCTGCCATAGCGACCAGGCGCTGGCGCTGCTGGGCGATGCCGACGTTATGCAGCGGCGCGTGCTGGAATCCGTCGGCTATCAGCAGAACCGCGCCGTGCTGCATACGGATGCCTCCTGCCTGCCCCGCAAGCGCAAAGCCTGGGCCGCCTGGAACTACGAAGGCGCCGGCCCCGGCGATCCGCGGGTCTGCGTGCACTACCTGCTGAACCGCTTGCAGCCGCTGCCGTTCCGCAAGCCGGTGCTGCTGTCGCTGAACCCCTTGCGCGAACCGGAAAGCGGGACGGTGCTGGCGCAGTTCGACTATGCGCATCCGGTGTTCGACCAGCGCGCGGTGGATGCCCAGCGCTGGCTGCCGCAGGCGCAGGGCAGGGGACATGTGTGGCTGGCCGGCGCCTGGACGGGCTACGGTTTCCACGAAGACGGACTGCGTTCCGGCCTCGAAGTGGCGGATGCGCTGATTGCGAAAGCGCAGGTGCGGCATGCCGCCTGACCGCGTGGAACTGTGCCGGGGCGAGGTGCGCCATGCGCGGCGGCGCCCGGTGCGGCATGCCTTCCGCTATCCGGCCTTCTTCATCCGCGTGCCGCTGCGCGGCGGCGCGCCGGCGGCGGTCCTGCGCTGGTTTTCCTATAACCGGCCGAATGTGCTGTCCCTGCTGGACCGCGACCACGGCGACGGCAAGACTGCGCTGCTGCCGTGGATCGACGCCTTGCTGCACGGGCAGGGCATCCACGACGCGGACGGCCAGGTATGGCTGCAGACGATGCCGCGCCTGTTCGGCTTCGTATTCAATCCGGTTTCCTTCTGGTTCTGCCACCGCGCGGATGGCACGCTGCGCGCCGTGCTGTGCGAGGTGAACAACACCTTCGGCGAGCGCCACTGCTACCTCCTTGAAGACGGCGCGGCCGAGGCGGAAAAGGTGTTCCATGTCTCGCCTTTCTGCCGCGTGGAAGGGCGCTACCGTTTCCGCTTCGCGCAGCGCGCGGGGCGGCACCTGGCCGCCATCGACTACCACGACCGCGACGGCATCCTGCTGCGCACCAGCCTGACCGGTATTGCGCAGCCGATGACGGACGGCGCCATCCTGCGGCTGGCCGCCGCGGCCCCGCTGGCGACCTTGGCGGTCGTGTTCCGCATTCATGTGCAGGCGCTGCGGCTCTGGCTGCGGCGCGTGCCTTTCTTCAGCAAACCCGCCACTCACATTCCACAGGTGACCCGATGAGCGCCCACACCCTGCCCCCTTGCCCGATCAGCGGCCGCGCCGCGCCGCGTCCGCCGTGGACCGCGCGTCCGGTACTACGGCTGCTCGGCCGCCTGCGCCACGGTACGCTGCACCTGCGCATGCCGGACGGCGCCACGCTGGTCTTCGGCGACGGCAGCGCACCGGCCACGCTGGTGCTGCATCGCTGGTCGGTGTTCGGTGCGCTGCTGCGCCGTGGCGATATCGGTTTTGCGGAAGGCTATATCGCGGGCGACTGGGAGACCGACGATCTTGCGCACCTGCTGCATACGCTGGCGCGCAACCGCAGCGTGCTGGGCGGCGCGCTGCATGGCAGCCGCTGGGGCACCTGGCTGTACCGCCTGCGCCACCTGCTGCGCCGCAATTCCCGTGCAGGCAGCCGGCGTAACATCCATGCGCATTACGATATCGGCAATGACTTCTACAAGCTGTGGCTCGATGCGTCGATGACCTATTCCAGCGCCCTGTTCAAGGGCGCGGCCAGCCTGGAAGAGGCGCAGTGGGCCAAGTACGACCGCGTGCTGGACGAGCTGGCGCTGCAGCCCGGCCAGCATGTGCTGGAAATCGGCTGCGGCTGGGGCGGACTGGCTGAGCGCGCGGCGCGGCGCGGCCTCCGTGTGGACGGCCTCACCCTGTCGGTCGAACAGCTGGACTACGCCGCGGCGCGCATGGCGCGCACCGGGCTCTCGGGCCGCACGCAGCTGCGCCTGCAGGACTACCGCGACTGGCATGGCGAGGTCGATGGCGTAGCCTCGATCGAGATGTTCGAGGCGGTGGGCGAAGACTACTGGCCGGCTTACTTCGCGGCGGTGGCGCGTGCGCTGAAACCCGGCGCCCGCGCCTGCATCCAGACCATCACCATCGCCGACGAGGAGTTCGAACGCTACCGGCGCAGCACGGACTTCATCCAGCAGTACATATTCCCCGGCGGGATGCTGCCGTCGCCGTCGACCTTCCGCGAGCAGGCGGAGCGCGCCGGATTGCGCGTGGCGAACGCCTTCCACTTCGGCCATGACTATGCGCGCACCTTGCAGCTGTGGCGGGAACGCTTCGAAGCCTGCCTGCCGCAAGTGCGTGGGCAAGGCTTCGACCAGCGCTTCGAGCGTATCTGGCGCTTCTACCTGGCCTATTGTGAAGCCGCCTTCCTGAGCGGCAGCACGGACGTGGTGCAGTTCACGCTGGTGAAGGACGCCTGAGATGCGCCGCCGCGGCTTTCTCCTGCTGATGCTGGCCGTGGCCTGCGGCGCGCATGCTGCGGTGCCCGCCGCCGTGCCCCCATACATCGCGCAAGAGCTGCCGGACGCGCGCGAGAGCGGGCGCGGCGTGTTCAGGTGGTTCGGCCTCTCCGTGTATGAGGCGGTGCTGTGGACCGGCCCGGCAGGCTACCAGCCGGGCCAGCCCTTCGTGCTCGAGCTGCGCTACGCCATGCGCCTGAAAGGCGGGAAAATCGCCGAGGCCAGCGCCGAACAGATGGAACACATCGGTGCCGGCAATGCGCAGCAGCGCGCCGCGTGGCTGCGCGACATGCGCGCCCTGTTTCCCGACGTGGCGGCGGGCCAGCACCTGAGCGGCAGCTTCGTTCCCGGCATGGGCGCGCGTTTCCATTCGGACGGCAGGCTGATTGGCGTGGTGCGCGATGCGGAGTTTGCGGAGGCCTTCTTCGGCATCTGGCTGTCGCCCGCCACCAGCGCGCCGGAGCTGCGCCGCCAGCTGCTGGGAAATGCGCGCGGACCAGCACGATGAGCGCGCACACGATGCGGCTCGGCAGCTACGCCGCCTTCGGCCTGCCGCTGGCAATGGTGGCATTGCCCGTGTACCTGCTGGTGCCGGCGGCCTATGCGGCGCGCACCGGCCTCTCGCTGGCCGATATCGGCCTGGCGCTGCTGGCCGCGCGCCTCCTCGCGGCCTTTGCCGATCCCTGGTTCGGCCGCCAGCTGGCGCGCCGCGCCGTGCGCCCCCCGGCGCGGTTCGCCGCTGCGCATGCGCCCTATGCCGCTGCGATTCTGCTGGCGCTGCCGCCGCTGCTGGCGGGTTTCGGCCTGCTGCTGGCGCCGGCCGGAAGGGTGCATCCCGGCCTGTGGCTGTTCGGCTGCCTGCTGGCGGTGAATCTCGGTCACGGGCTGGCCAGTGTCGCTTACCAGAGCTGGGGCGCCGCGCTCGGCGGCGATGCCGGGCTGCGGACGAAAGTCACGGCGAGCCGCGAAGCTTGCGGCCTGGCGGGCGTCCTGCTGGCTTGCCTGTTCACCGACCCCGCCGACATTGGGGCACTCTTCCTCACCTTCGCCGTGCTGGCTTGCGCCGCGGCGGCCCTGCTGCTGGCGCGCTCGCCGCGGCCCGCCGTTCCCACGCTGCTGGCCGGGCACGCGGCGCCGCCCATGAGCACCCGCGCGCAGCTGCGGCATGTGTTGCGGCGGCGCGGCGTGCGCCAGCTGCTGGCGGGCTTCACCCTGAATGGCCTGGCAGCGGGCGTGGCATCCTCGCTCTTTCTTTTTTACGTGCGGGATCACCTGCGGCAGCCCGCCAGCGCCGGTCCCTTGCTGCTGCTTTACTTCCTGAGCGCCGCCATTGCCGCGCCCTTGTGGGCGCGCCTGGCGGCGCGCCATGGCGAGCTGCGCTTGTGGTCCATCGCCTTGCTGGCCGGCGGGGCGGTATTCGCCGGCGCGGCGCTGCTGCCGGCGGGCGGCCAGGCGCTGCCGCTGTTCGCGCTGGTCTGCTGCCTGTGCGGCATCGCGCTGGGCGCCGACCTCACGCTGCCCTCGGCCGCCCTGGCAGCGCAGATCGCGCAGGCGGGCGACAGCGGACAGGAAGGCAGCTACTTCGGCATCTGGCACCTTGCCGCGCAGCTGACCCTTGCCGTGGCTTCCGGCCTGGTGCTGCCGCTGCTGGCATGGACGGGCTATGTGCCCGGCGCCGGCGGCCCAAGCCTCGCCCTGGCGCTGTGCTACGCCGGCATTCCGGCGGCGCTGCGCATCCTGGCGGCCGCCGTCCTGGCGGGCGCCCGAACCGATATTGAAAGGAGAACGCCATGAACATCCTGCGCCGGTGCGCCGTCACCGCTGCTGCCGCGCTGCTGCTGGCCTCTTGCGGCGGCGTACAGGTGGCCGATTATGCCAACCAGTCGCCGCAGCTCGACATCGAACGCTACTTCAACGGTCCGCTGGAAGTGCACGGCATGTTCCAGAAGCGCGGCGGCGAAGTGGCGAAGCGCTTCACGGTGGACATGCACGGCAGCTGGCGCGGCGGCACCGGCACGCTGGACGAGACTTTCCGCTATTCCGACGGCACGCAGCAGCGCCGCACCTGGACCCTGCGCCGCGTGGCGCCCGGACGCTATGAAGGCACCGCGCATGATGTGGTCGGCAAGGCCGACGTCGAAGTCGCGGGCAATGCGATGCGCCTGCGCTATGTGCTGGCATTGCCGGTCAATGGCAAAACCTACGACATCCGCTTCGACGACTGGCTCTACCTCATCGACGACAAGGTCATGCTGAACCGCGCTTCGATGAGCAAATTCGGATTCGAAGTGGGCACGCTGACCGTGGCTTTCCGCAAGCTCGGAGCCGCCGATGCCCCTTAACCGCCCGTTCGGTTCCTGGCAGGGACGCTACGTCTGGATCATCGGCGCCTCCAGCGGTATCGGCGCCGCGCTCGCGCGTGAGCTGATCGCATCGGGCGCGCATGTCGCCGTCTCGGCGCGCCGCCCTGACGCGCTGCGGCAAGTGGCGGGCGGCAGCCCGGATGCGCTGGTGCTGCCGCTGGACGTCACCGAGCCGGCCAGCGTGCTCGCAGCGCATGGCGTGCTGCGCCAGCATTGGCCGTGGCTGCATATGGTGGTGCTGGTGGCCGGCAGCTACCAGCCGATGCGCGCCGACCAGTTGGACATTCGCGCCGCCGAAGAACTCATCGACCTCAACCTGCGCAGCGTGTACCGTTGCCTCGACGTAGTACTGCCCGGAATGCTGCGGCAGGGCAGCGGCGGTATCGCCATCGTGTCTTCGGTGGCGGGCTACAGCGGGCTGCCACGCGCCCTGGTTTACGGCCCGACCAAGGCGGCGCTGATCAACCTGTGCGAATCGCTCTACTGCGACCTGCACCAGAAAGGGCTCGACGTCTACATGATCAACCCGGGCTTCGTCGCCACGCCGCTGACCGCGCGCAACGACTTCCCGATGCCCGCGCTGATGCAGCCCGAGGCTGCCGCCCAGCGTATTGCCCGCGGCATGGAGAAGGGCCGCTTCCACATCCACTTCCCAAGGCGGTTCACGAACCTGCTGCGCTTTGCGCGCCTGTTGCCATACGGGCTGTACTTCCGCCTCATCAGAAAGGTTACCGGATTATGAACACCACCGACCCCGCGCTGCTGCGCGTAGTGAACGCCTACGAATCGCTGACGCCGGCCAGCCTGCCCGGCCTGCTGCAGCTCTATGCGCCTGAAGCGCGCTTCAAGGATCCGTTCAACGACGTGCGCGGCCGCCAGCGCATCGGCGAGGTGTTCACGCACATGTTCGAGCAGCTGGAAGCTCCGCGCTTCATGGTGCTGACGGCGATACGGCAGCAGGATGAAGCGGTGCTGGTGTGGCGCATGGCCTTCATGCTGCCGCGTTATATGAAGGGCGGGCAGTTCATCTGCGGCGCCAGCCACCTGCGCTTCGACAGCGCGGACCTGGTGGCGGACCACCGCGACTATTGGGATGCCGCCGAGGAGCTGTATGAAAAGCTGCCCGTCATCGGCGGCATGGTGCGCGCCTTGAAGCGCACCATTGCGGGATGATCAGCGCAGGCCGCCGCCTTCGGAATTGAAGGCGCGTTCGATCAGCTCCACCTTGTAGCCGTCCGGATCGGTGATGAAGGCGATCACCGTGGTGCCGCCTTTCACCGGGCCCGGTTCGCGCGTCACATTGCCGCCGTTGGCTTTCACGCGTTCGCAGGCTTCCACGATATTGTCGGCCGAGATGGCGATGTGGCCGTAGGCGGTGCCGAGCTCGTAGCTGTCCACGCCGTAGTTATAGGTCAGCTCCAGCTCCGCATGGTCCGGATTGTTGCCGTAGCCGACGAAGGCCAGCGTGTATTTGTACTCGGGGTTGTCCGAGGTGCGCAGCAGCTTCATGCCGAGCACCTTGGTGTAGAAGTCGATCGAGCGCTGCAGGTTACCGACCCGCAGCATGGTGTGCAGAATGCGCATGGCGTATCTCTCGCGATGGTGAAAAGCGCGATTGTATGCGACTTACTGCCGGTTTGCCGGGGTCACGCGCCAGACCACGTTCGCCACGTCGTCCGCCACCAGCAGCGCGCCGTCCTTCGCCACCGCCACGCCCACCGGACGGCCCTTCGCTTTCTCATCCTTGTTGAGGAAGCCGGTCAGGATATCCTGCGGCGGACCGGAAGGCTTGCCGTTCGCGAAAGGCACGAACACCACCTTGTAGCCGCTGTGCGGCTTGCGGTTCCAGGAGCCGTGCTGGCCGATGAAGGCGCCACCCTGGTAGGCCGCGGGGAACAGCTTGCCGTCGTAGAAGGCCAGGCCCAGCGAGGCCGTGTGGCCGCCCAGCGCATAGTCCGGCACGATGGCTTTCGCCACCAGGTCCGGCCGCGGCGGTTTCACGCGCTCATCCACGTGCTGGCCGAAGTAGCTGTAGGGCCAGCCGTAGAAGCCGCCGTCCTTCACCGAGGTGAGGTAGTCCGGCACCAGGTCGTTGCCCAGCTCATCGCGTTCGTTCACCACGGTCCACAGGGTTTTGGTCTGCGGTTCCCAGGCCATGCCGTTCGGGTTGCGCAGGCCCGTGGCGAACAGGCGCGACTTGCCGCTGGCGCGTTCCAGCTCCCAGATCGCGGCGCGGCCTTCCTCCTTGTCCATGCCGTTCTCGGCCACGTTGCTGTTCGAGCCCACCGTCATGTAGAGGAACTTGCCGTCCGGGCTGGCGGTGATGTTCTTGGTCCAGTGGTGGTTCAGCGGACCGGCGGGCAGGTCCATCACCTTGACGCCGGGCGCGGTGATAGCGGTCTGGCCTTCCTGGTAGGGGAAGCGCATGACCGAGTCGGTGTTGGCGATATAGAGGTCGCGGTCCACCAGCACCATGCCGAAAGGCGAGTTCAGGTTCTTCAGGAACACGGTCTTCGTCTTCGCCACGCCGTTCGCATCGAAATCGCGCAGCAGCGTGATGCGGTTGGCCGACGGCGTCACGGCGCCGGCTTTCTTCTGCATGTGCTTCATGATGGCGCCCTTGACGCCCTTGCTGTCTTCCGGCTTGGGCGGCGCATTGGTTTCCGCCACCAGCACATCGCCGTTCGGCAGCACATAGAGCCAGCGCGGATGGTCAAGGCCGCGCGCCGCGGCCTGCACCACGAAGCCGGCAGCCGCCACCGGTTTTTCCTCGCCCTTGAACACATCGGTGGACGCCACGTTCACCGTGGGAATGAGTTTCTTGTTCGGCTCCGGCAGCACGGGGTTGGGGCCGAAGCCGACCGCATATTGCGAAGTGGCGGTCTGGGCCAGCACGGCGCCGCTGGCGCATAGCAGGGCGAGCACGGTGATGCGTTTCATGGCACTCCTCAGTCGCGTTTGGTGTTGGGCAGGGGATTGGCTTCCGCCCCGTTGCCGGGCGGCGCCTTCTGGATGCCGCGTGTTTCGCGCAGGTCGGTATCGACCATGCCCGATTCGATATCCTCCGCCGCCTGGCGGATCACGCTGCGCGGTTTCTGGTGCTGCACGCCTTCCGGCGACTCGTCGCGCTCATGCGGCAGGCGCTTGCCGCCGGTTTTGCCAACCGGCACATCGGTATTGACCTGGCGGTCCTTGGTATTGGTAGCCATGATGCGGTCCTCCAAAAACTTATCTGAAACACATCATAGCCAAGCATGCCGTTCGCAGTCGCCCGCTTGAAGTGTTGGTTTGCCGCCAAGGGCATAGTGCATTTCTTGCATGAAATGGTTAGCATGCAGGTGGACCGACCTGAAAGCGACCCTAACTTGAAACCTGCCATCCTCGATGCGGCCGCAGAGCCGCTGGTAATTGTCTGCCGCAACTGCAATGCCACTGCCACCGGTAACTACTGCCACAACTGCGGCCAGGAGACGCGCCTGCATGCGCCGAGCCTGGGCGAATTCCTGCATGAATTCGTGGGCCACTACGTGGCGCTGGAGGGCAGGCTGTGGGGCACCATCGGACGCCTGCTGTTCCGGCCGGGCGCGCTGACCAATGAATACCTGGCGGGCCGCCGCCGCCGTTTCGTTGAGCCGCTGCGGCTCTATCTCTCGCTGAGCATTATCTTCTTTGCCCTGCTGAAGTTCAGCGGCATGGAACCGGTCCACATGGATGGCAAGGCCAAGATGGACAAGGAGAGCGTGGTCGCCCTGCACGGCGATGCCACGGAAGACGACGTGAAAATCGGCAAGGCGCTCGACCTGAAGAAGGACAAGTGGGGCACCGGTCAGCTGGGCAAGGTCATTGAGCGCTTCGACGGTCTCAGCCCGGACCAGAAGGCATCTGTCCTGAAGGATGGTTTCTACCGTTACGCGCCCTACGCGATGTTCCTGCTGATGCCGGTGTTTGCTTCCTATCTCAAGCTGCTATACCTGGGGAGCGGCCGGCGCTATGGCGAGCACCTGCTGTTCGCACTGCATACGAATTCCTTCGCCTTCGTCATCTTCGCCCTCCTGCTCTACCTGCCGGAAGGCTTCATGAAGGGCATGCTGTGGCTGTGGGTGATTGGCTACCTGCCCTGGGCCATGCGCCGCGTCTATAACAAGAGCCGCTTCGGCACCTTCTGGCGCTGGATGGTACTGGCCCTCCTGCACAGCATTTCGCTGGGCTTCGCGGTGTTGGGCGCCATGGCCATGGGCGTGGCGCTGGCGCATTAATCCATCGGTTTCGGCTGCCACAGTTCGATCTTGTTGCCATCGGGGTCGATGAACCAGCCGAAGCTGCCGTTCGGGTGGGATTCGGTCTCGCCCACCAGAGTAGCGCCGCCGCTCACCACCTGCTGCAGGGCGGCCGCCAGGTCGTCCACCATCAGGTTCAGCATGAAGCTCTGTTCCGACGGCGCGAAATACGTGGTGTCAGCCTTGAAGGCGCTGAACACGGTGGCCCCGCCGGGCGGCACGGTGTCGGTCTTGAAGACGGCGTAGCCCGCATCGCCGGGAATGCCCAGGTGGTCCTGGTACCAGCGCATCAGCGCCTTCGGGTCTTTCGATTTGAAGAAGATGCCGCCAACGCCCAATACCTTAGCCATGGTCCCTCCGGTGGTTGCCGCCCTTGCACAGTTGCATGAGCGGTACTATACTGTGTAAACATACAGTGATTGCGGTGCTTTGCCAAGTGGCGAGCGCGTAGCAATACGCCGCATTATGGGTTACCCTTCGGCGTGTCGCTACCCCCATCACCTGACGAGAGTTTTATGCCCGCCACGCATGCCATGTACAACACGATCGCACTGGTTGTCCGGCCGAACACCACGGGCATTGAAGAGTCTGTTTTAAGTGTGCTGAACTTCCTGCGCGAAGCGGGATACAGCGTGGTATTCGAAGCCGAAACGGCCGCCCACCTGAATATGGCGGACGTGCCGGCCATGAGCGCGGCGGGCATCGGCGAGAAATGCGATGTGGCCATCGTCATGGGCGGTGACGGCACCATGCTCGGCATCGCGCGCCAGCTGGCGCCTTTCGACGTGCCGCTGATCGGCATCAACCAGGGCCGCCTCGGCTTCATGACCGATATTCCGCTGGACGGCATGCTGCCGGTGCTGGACAAGATCCTGCGCGGCACGCACAAGGCCGAGCGCCGCACCCTGCTGGAAGGGCGCGTGCTGCGCGAAGGCAAGCCGATCCACTTCGGCCTGGCCGTGAACGACGTGGTGGTGGCGCGCGGCGCCGGCGCCGGCATGGTCGAGCTGCGGGTGGATGTGGACGAGCACTTCATGTACAACCAGCGTTCGGACGGCCTGATCGTGGCCACGCCCACCGGCTCCACGGCCTATGCGCTGTCGGCGGGCGGGCCGCTGCTGCATCCCACGCTGGGCGGCATCGTGCTGGTGCCGATCGCGCCGCATGCGCTGTCCAACCGTCCCATCGTGCTGCCGGATTCGAGCGAGATCGTGATCGAGGTGAACCGCGGGCGCGACATCACGCTCAACTTCGACATGCAGACCTTCGCCAGCCTGATGCCGCAGGACCGCATCCACATCCGCCGTTCGCCGCATGCCATCACCTTCCTGCATCCGGAAAACTGGAGCTATTACAACACCCTGCGCGAAAAGCTGCACTGGAACGAATATCCCTCCGGCGACGGAAAAATCTGACCACCATCTATGCTGAGAACACTGTCCATCCGCGACTTCGTCATTGTCGATTCCATTGAACTCGAATTCTCTGCAGGCTTCACGGTGTTCACCGGCGAGACCGGCGCCGGTAAATCCATCCTGATCGACGCGCTGACGCTGGCGCTGGGCGGGCGCGGCGACGCCTCGGTGGTGCGCGAAGGGGCGGCCAAGGCCGACATCACGGCCGATTTCGCGGTCACGCCGCAGGCCCAGGTCTGGCTGGCCGAGAACGAATTCGCCAGCGACGAAGGCGGCGCGCTGCTGCGCCGCGTGATCGACAACGCGGGCCGCTCCAAGGCCTTCATCAACGGCATCGCCGCCACGGCCGGGCAGCTGCGCGAACTGGGCGATTTGCTGGTCGATATCCACGGCCAGCACGCCCACCAGTCGCTGCTGAAAACCGACGCGCAGCGCGAGCTGCTGGACAACCAGTCCGGCGCCGACGTGAAGGAAGTGGGCGCGGCGTACAAGGCCTGGCGCGCGCTGGCGAAGCAGCTGGAAGAATTCGAAGCCAATGCGGCCAATGTGCTGCTGGAGCGCGAGCGCCTCGAATGGCAGGTGGGCGAGCTGGACAAGCTGGCGCCGAAAGCAGGGGAGTGGACCGAGATCGGCAACGAGCACAGCCGCCTGTCGCATGCGGCCAGCCTGCTGGAAGGCGCGCAGGAAGCGCTGGGTGTGATCTCCGAGTCGGACGACCACCCCATCGTCTCCCAGCTGTCGTCGCTGAACCTCAAGCTGGGCAAGCTGGTATCGGTGGACGCCGAGCTGCAGCCGGTGGTGGACCTGATCGAATCCGCGCGCATCCAGCTGCAGGAATCGGCCTATGCGCTGAACACCTACCTCGACAAGGTTGAACTGGACCCGGAGCGCCTGCGCCAGGTGGATGCGCGCATGGAAGCGCTGCACTCCACGGCACGCAAATTCCGCGTCGATCCGGAAGAGCTGCCGGCCGAGCACGCGAAACTGGCCGAAAAGCTCAGCCAGCTGGCTGACGCCACCGATATGGAAGGCCTGCGCAAGCAGGAAGAAAAGCTCAAAGCCGACTACATGAAGGTGGCGGGCAAGCTGAGCAAGGTGCGCGCGGCGGCAGCGAAGTCGCTGGGCGAGGCCGTTACGCAGGCCATGCAGGACCTGAGCATGACGGGCGGCCGGTTCGAGATTGCGCTGAATCCGGCCGAACCCGGCGCCAAAGGCCTGGAACAGGTGGAATTCATGGTGGCAGGCCACGCCGGCGTGGCCCCGCGTCCGCTGGCGAAGGTGGCATCGGGCGGCGAGCTGGCCCGCATCTCGCTGGCGATCTCGGTCATCACCTCGCACGCCACCACGGTACCCACGCTGATCTTCGACGAAGTGGACAGCGGCATCGGCGGCGGCGTAGCGGAGGTAGTGGGGCGCCTGCTGAAGCGGCTGGGGCAGGAGCGGCAGGTACTGTGCGTGACCCACCTGCCGCAGGTGGCGAGCCAGGCCAACAGCCATTTCCAGGTCGTGAAGGGCACGCTGGACAGCGGCAAAACCGCCTCCCGCATCGACATCCTCGACCCCAAAGCGCGCATCGAAGAAATCGCCCGCATGCTGGGCGGCCTCGAAATCACCGCCACCACCCGCAAACACGCCCGCGAGCTGCTGGCCTCGTAACATGACACCATGGGGTCAGGCACCGTGTGTCAGCTGACATCGGGTGCCTGACCCCACGGTGTCACAGCTATAATTGCCGGCTTACCCTCAGATCGATAAGAAGAATATGGCTTTTGCTAAGGAACCGCAGTATCAGCACGGAACGCCCAGCCGCAGCGCGGTGGTGCTGGTGAACCTGGGAACGCCGGATGAGCCAACCCGCAGCGCCGTGCGCCGTTACCTGAAACAGTTCCTGTCCGATCCGCGCGTGGTGGAGATTCCGCGCGCGATCTGGTGGTTCATCCTGCACGGCATTATCCTGCCCTTCCGCTCCGGCCAGTCGGCCAAAAAGTACCAGTCGATCTGGACGAAGGAGGGCTCGCCGCTCAAAGTCCATACGCAGGCCCAGGCCATGCTGCTGCGCGGCGCGCTCGGCGAACGCGGCCACTCCGAGATCATCGTGGCCATGGCCATGCGCTACGGCTCGCCCTCCCTGCCCGATGTGCTGGCCCGGCTCAAGGAAGACGGCTGCGACCGCATCGCCATCCTGCCCGCCTATCCGCAATATTCCGGCACCACTACCGGTTCGATCTGGGATGCCGTCTTCGCCCACTTCAAGCGTGTCCGCAACGTGCCCGAACTGCGCCTGGTCCGCGGCTATCACGACCACGAGGCCTATATCGATGCCCTGCGCGATGCCGTGCTGGCCCACTGGGATGCCAATGGCCGTCCCGAAAAGCTGGTGATGAGCTTCCACGGCGTGCCCAGGCGCACCCTGCTGCTGGGCGATCCTTACCACTGCGAGTGCCTGAAAACGGCCCGCCTGCTGGCAGCCAGGCTGAAATTGAACGAGGACCAGTACCTGGTCACTTTCCAGTCCCGCTTCGGCAAGGCGGAATGGCTGCAGCCCTATACGGCGCCGACCGTGCAGCAGCTGGCGCAAAGCGGCGTGCGCCGCGTGGACCTGATCTGCCCCGGCTTCACCAGCGACTGCCTGGAGACGCTGGAAGAAATCAATATGGAAGTGCGCCACGATTTCATGGCAGCGGGCGGCAAGGAGTTCCACTACATCCCCTGCCTGAACGAAAACCCGGCCTGGATCGCCGCCCTGGCGGAAATTGCCGAACAGAACATGATTGGCTGGCCGACCCTGATGACCTCGTCCCAGCGCGAGCTGCTCAAAAAAGAAGCAGAAGGCCAGCGCGAACGTGCGCTCGCCCGCGGCGCGCAGCAGTAATCTTGCACATTCAGCAGGCAGTGGCGATAATCAGCACTTGCCGCTGGCGAGTGCTAATTTGCTAAAATAGCCGGTCAGCGCAGGTATTCGCTATAGCAGATCCATGCCGTCGCCACGATAACCCAGGCGACGACGGTGGCTGTGAGAAATGGCAACTTCATAGAGGCGCTCCCGACAGTGGGTTCACTTTCAGTGTAGTCCCTGGCTTTCGCGCGCGTATCTCCAGGAAGGTAAATTTTGTAGCGAGTTTGTTACGCCTTGTATCAGCCGGCAGGCCGAAAGACCCTTGAAAAGATAGGGCCAAGTCCCATATTCGGCCAGTGCCGTAGTTTCACTCATCACAACAGTTATTAGTAGGAGTCACTTAGATGCAAGATCAGGAAAATCAGGCAGCACCTAATCCAGAGGAGGACCTGGCGTCCACCCCGCCTTCGACTCCCGCCGACCCCGCCACCCCCAGCCTCGAAGAACAGCTGAGCGCCACCGAGGCGAAACTCGCTGAAATGCACGACGCCTTCATGCGCGCCAAGGCCGAAGCGGACAATGTCCGCCGCCGCGCCCAGGAAGATGTGGCCAAGGCCCACAAATTCGCCGTCGAGAGCTTCGCCGAGGCCATGGTGCCGGTGAAGGACAGCCTGGAAATGGCCCTGAAGGTGGAAACCCCGACCATCGAGAACCTGAAGGAAGGTGTGGAAATGACGCTGAAACAGCTCACCGCCGCCTTCGAGAAGAACCGCCTGATGGAAGTCATGCCTGCTCCGGGCGAAAAACTCGACCCGAACAAGCACCAGGCCGTGGCCGTGGTGCCTTCCGAGCAGGAAGCGAATACCGTTGTTGCAGTTTTGCAAAAGGGGTACATGATTGCGGACCGCCTGCTGCGTCCCGCCATCGTGACGGCTGCCCAGCCGAAATAAAGCCGGTCTTGAAAACAAACCAGCTTTTCACCATATAAAAGAAATAGTTAAACCTACTTAAAGATTAAGGAAGAAAAATCATGGGCAAAATGATCGGTATTGACCTGGGCACGACCAACTCCTGCGTCGCCATCATGGAAAATGGCCAGCCTAAGGTCATCGAAAACGCGGAAGGCGCGCGCACCACGCCATCCATCATCGCTTACCAGGACGACGGCGAGATCCTCGTCGGCGCGCCGGCCAAGCGCCAGGCTGTGACCAATCCGAAGAACACCCTGTTCGCGGTGAAGCGCCTGATCGGCCGCAAGTTCACGGAAAAGGAAGTGCAGAAGGACATCGCCCTGATGCCTTACGAAATCACGCAGGCCGACAACGGCGACGCGTGGATCGGCGTGCGCGACAAAAAACTGGCGCCGCCACAGATCTCCGCCGAAGTGCTGCGCAAGATGAAGAAAACCGCTGAGGACTACCTCGGCGAAGAAGTGACCGAGGCCGTGATCACCGTGCCTGCCTACTTCAACGACTCGCAGCGCCAGGCGACCAAGGACGCCGGCCGTATCGCGGGCCTGGACGTGAAGCGCATCATCAACGAGCCAACCGCGGCTGCGCTGGCCTTCGGCCTGGACAAGACCGACAAGGGCGACCGCAAGATCGCCGTGTATGACCTGGGCGGCGGCACCTTCGACGTGTCCATCATCGAAATCGCGGACGTGGACGGCGAGAAGCAGTTCGAAGTGCTGTCCACCAACGGCGACACCTTCCTGGGCGGCGAAGACTTCGACCAGCGCGTGATCGACTACATCATTGACGAATTCAAGAAGATCAATGGCCTGGACCTGAAGAAGGACCCGATCGCGCTGCAGCGTATCAAGGCATCGGCCGAGCGCGCGAAGATCGAGCTGTCGTCCTCGCAGCAGACCGAGATCAACGAGCCGTACATCGCCATGGCGAACGGCGCGCCGGTCCACCTGAACCTGAAGATCACCCGCGCCAAGCTGGAATCGCTGGTGGAAGAGCTGGTCGAGAAAACCATCGAGCCATGCCGCATCGCCATCAAGGACGCCGGCATCAAGGTCTCCGACATCGACGACATCATCCTGGTCGGCGGCATGACCCGTATGCCTAAGGTGCAGGAAAAGGTGAAGGAGTTCTTCGGCAAGGATCCACGCAAGGACGTGAACCCTGACGAAGCCGTGGCCGTGGGCGCCGCGATCCAGGGCGCCGTGCTGTCGGGCGACCGCAAGGACCTGCTGCTGCTGGATGTGACCCCGCTGTCGCTGGGTATCGAAACCCTGGGCGGCGTGATGACCAAGATGATCCAGAAGAACACCACGATCCCGACCAAGTTCTCGCAGGTGTTCTCCACTGCGGACGACAACCAGCCTGCGGTGACCATCAAGGTCTATCAGGGCGAGCGCGAAATCGCCGCCGGCAACAAGGCGCTGGGCGAGTTCAACCTGGAAGGCATCCCGCCGGCAGCACGCGGCACGCCGCAGATCGAAGTGACCTTCGACATCGACGCCAACGGCATCCTGCACGTGGGCGCGAAGGACAAGGCCACCGGCAAGGAAAACAAGATCACCATCAAGGCGAACTCCGGCCTGTCCGAGGACGAGATCCAGAAGATGGTGAAGGACGCCGAGCTGAATGCGGAAGAAGACAAGAAGCTGAAGGAACTGGCCGAGTCGCGCAACCAGGCTGACGCGCTGGTGCACAGCACCCGCAAGTCCCTGACCGAGTACGGCGACAAGCTGGAAGGCGGCGAGAAGGAAAAGATCGAAGCAGCCATCAACGATCTGGAAGCCTCGCTGAAGACGGGCGACAAGGCGGAAATCGACGCAAAAGTGGCGGCCCTGTCCACCGCTTCCCAGAAGCTGGGCGAGAAGATGTATGCCGACATGCAGGCGCAGCAGGCCGGTGCGGCCGGCGGCGCCGAAGCTGGCGGCCCGCAAGGCGGCGCTTCGGAAGCGCGTCCGCAGCAGGACGACGTGGTCGATGCCGACTTCAAGGAAGTCAAGGACAGCAAGTAATCGGTCCACACCGGTCGGTTAAACTCTGACCTGCCGAGCGGGCGGCCGTATTGCACGGGGCTCGCTCGGCTTTTTCGCATAATCGGACACACAAGATGGCAAAGCGTGATTATTACGAGATCCTTGGGGTCGCCAAGAATTCGTCGGAAGACGAGCTGAAAAAGGCGTACCGCAAGCTCGCGATGAAATACCACCCGGACCGCAACCCGGACAACAAAGAGGCGGAAGAGAAGTTCAAGGAGGTCAAAGAGGCCTACGAGATGCTCACCAATCCGGAAAAGCGCGAAGCGTATGACCGCTATGGTCACGCCGGCGTGGACCCGAATATGGGCGGCGGCGGCGGCTTCGGCGCCGGTGGTTTCGGCGATGCGTTCGGCGACATCTTCGGCGATATCTTCGGCGGCGGCCGTGGCCGCAGCTCCGGCCCGCAGGTGTACCGCGGCGCCGACCTGCGCTACAACCTGGAGATCACGCTGGAACAGGCGGCCAACGGTTTCGACACCACGATCCGCGTGCCTTCCTGGGACAAGTGCGACACCTGCCACGGTTCCGGCGCCAAGCCGGGCACCTCGCCGGTCACTTGCTCCACTTGCGGCGGCCATGGCCAGGTGCGCATGCAGCAGGGCTTCTTCAGCATCCAGCAGACCTGCCCGAAATGCCACGGCACCGGCAAGATCATTCCGGAACCATGCCCATCGTGCTCCGGCCAGGGCCGCATCAAGCGCAACAAGACGCTGGAAGTGAAGATCCCGGTCGGTATCGACAACGGCATGCGCATCCGCTCGTCCGGCAACGGCGAGCCTGGCACCAATGGCGGACCGCCGGGCGACCTGTACGTGGAAATCCACATCAAGCCGCACGCGGTATTCCAGCGCGAAGGCGACGACCTGCATTGCGAAATGCCGATCTCCTTCGCCAAGGCAGCCCTGGGCGGCGAGATCGAGGTGCCCACGCTGTCCGGCAAGGTGTCCTTCACGGTGCCGGAAGGCACCCAGTCAGGCAAGACCTTCCGCCTGAAAGGCAAGGGCATCAAGGGCGTGCGCTCCGGCTATCCGGGCGACCTGTTCTGCCACGTGGCCGTTGAAACGCCGGTCAAGCTGACCGACAAGCAAAAAGAACTGCTGCGCGAATTCGACCGCTCCACCGTGGAAGGCGGTTCCAAGCACAGCCCGCAGTCCAAGACCTGGATGGATAAGGTGAAGGACTTCTTCGAGTAATCAGGTAAACTACCGCCTGATTTCAATCGGCCGCCGCTCTGCGGAAATGCAGACCGGCGGCCTCGCCACGTATGACGGGAGCAACATGAGCGATACCAAACTGCAGCACCTCCTCGACAACAACAAGCGCTGGGCCGCATCGATGACCCAGAAAGATCCGGATTACTTCAACCGCCTTGCGCAGCAGGCGTCGCCGGATTACCTGTGGATCGGCTGTTCCGACAGCCGCGTTCCAGCAAACGAACTGCTTGGCCTGCCGCCGGGCGAAGTCTTCGTGCACCGTAACATCGCCAACGTGGTGGTGCACTCGGACCTGAACTGCCTCTCCGTGCTGCAGTTCGCGATTGAGGTGCTGAAGATCAAGCACGTGATGATCGTGGGCCATTACGGCTGCAAGGGCGTGCACGCCGCGCTCACCAATACCCGTGTGGGCCTGGTCGACAACTGGCTGCGCCACGTGCAGGACGTGAGCCAGAAGCACGAACGCTATCTCGGCTCGGTGCTGGACGAGCGCGTGCGCAGCGAGAAGCTGTGCGAGCTGAATGTGGTGGAGCAGGTGGTGAACGTGTGCTCGACCACCATCGTGCAGGACGCCTGGGACCGCGGCCAGCAGCTCACGGTGCATGGCTGGGTGTATGGCCTGCGCGACGGCCAGCTGCAGGACCTGAACATGAACGTCAGCTCGGCTGCGGAATTGCAGCCGGTGCTGTCGCGCCGCCTCGAAACTTACTCGGCAGCCTGAGTCTTTTTACCGTCCAGCTGCTCGATCGTTGCGATTGAAGGCGCGCGCGTCTTTTGCAGACGCGCCGCCTGCTTCTCCGCCTCGCGGAACACGCGGATCAGGTTGGTGCCGGCCAGTTTTTTCAGGTCGGCATCGCTCCAGCCGCGGTCCATCAGTTCCGCAAACAGGGTCGGATACATCGACACATCCTCCAGGCCCGCCGGCATCGGGGCGCCGCCGTAGTCCGCGGCAAGGCCTACATGGTCCTTGCCCGCAATCTTCGCCACATGGTCGATATGGTCGGCCACCTGCTTTACTGTCGCCTTCGGCGCCTTGCCGTGCACGCGCACATATTCTTCCTGCGCTGCCTGGACGGCTGCCTTGTCGCTGCCGGCCGCCTTTGCTGCAGCCTGCAGGCCTTCCACCCACTTCATGGTTTCGGTTGATACGAATGACGGCACATAGGTCACCATGACGATGCCGCCGTTCTTTGGCACACTGGCCAGCACGTCATCCGGCACATTGCGCGGATGGTCGGTCAGCGCGCGTGCCGACGAGTGCGAGAAAATCACCGGCGCTTCCGAGGTGGCGATGGCATCGCGCATCACGTCAGCGCTCACGTGGCTCAGGTCCACCAGCATGCCGAGGCGGTTCATCTCGCGCACCACTTCCTTGCCGAAGGGCGTCAGGCCCTTGTGCTTAGGCGCATCCATTGCCGCATCGGCCCAGTCCAGCGTCACGTTGTGGGTCAGCGTAAGGTAGCGCGCGCCGAGCATGTAGTAGGCCCGCAGGGCGCCCAGGCTGTTCTCGATCATATGGCCGCCTTCGAGGCCGATCAGCGAGGCCACGCGCTTCTGCTTGAAGGCGCGCTCGATGTCGTCGGCGGAATACGCAGGCTGCAGCGCCTTCGGATATTTCGCAATCATGCGGCGCGTGAGCTCAAGCTGCTCCAGTCCCACCTTCGCCCAGCCCGACTTCAGCTCGCCGGGCACATACACCGCCCAGAACTGGCCGCTCAGGTGGCCCTTGTGCATGCGCGCGATATCCGTCTCATGCGGCATCGTGTGGTTCAGGTCATACGCGTCGATATCGTACGGCGGCTTGCCGTAGCTGGCGATAATGTAGGGCAGGTCATTGTGCCCATCGATCAGCGGCGTGGACGCCAGCAGCTTGTCAGCGCGCTGCAGCGAGGGCGATCCGGCGTGGGCGGGAAGGGCGAACAGGGTGGCGAGAAGGGACGAGAGCAGTGCGGTGCGGAAGGCCATGGGTATCTTTTTTGGAGGTTAAAGACGCAATCATTGTATCCCGCCTGAATTTCCGGTCTGCATTCCTTTTGCTGATGCATCCATAACCAATCGTATGGCCGCGGCGCTTAATGCCCTGCCTTGGAAAACACGTTCATGATGATGACGCCGGCGATGATGAGGGCAATGCCGATCAGTGCCGGCGCGTCCAGTTTCTGGCCGTAGACGAGCCATCCGACCAGGGTGATGAGGGCGATGCCGATGCCCGACCAGACGGCGTAGGTCACGCCCATGGGAATCACGCGCAAGGTGAGCGACAGGCAGTAGAAGGCGATGCCGTAGCCCGCAACGACGATGGCGGAAGGCCAGAATCTGGAAAACCCCTCGCTCGACTTGAGTGCGGAAGTTGCAATGGTTTCGGCCACAATGGCGATGCCGAGGATGAGCCACTTGTTCATTGAGTCAGTCCTGTTTTGTGCGCGCTTTCCACTCGTTCCAGTAGGCCTGGTTGGCGGCGGCGAGCTCCGTGAAGGAAACCAGCGCTCCCGAATCAAGGAAGAGATGCGCTTGTGCGTAGGACGCGGTCAGCGTGCCGGTGATGAAGTTGATGGTCACCGGCTCCTGCGCGTATTCCTCGCGCACCGATTCAGGACTGGCTGCGGCAATCGGGTAGAAGTCGCTGCGCGGCGAGTCCTTGTTCTCGCGGTATTCGAAGGCGGAACAGTGCGACAGGTCCACGCGGAAGCCGCTGCCGTCGTTGGGAAACTGCTGCCGCAGGTAGGACAGCGAAATCTCGATAGAGATCGTTCCCGGTACGTTCCCTGTAATGGACTCGACCCGGCCATTCTGGAGAATGTCCCACAACTCAGCTTTCATGCTTCCATCCCTGATTATTCTTTATGCGCGGCGCTTGGGAGTATGCAATGAACCAGGCGTTTTCACCAGACGGCGCGGGATGGAAATTGTGTAAATATTTGAAAGCGCGGCTCAAGGCCAATCGAGCTCGATCCAGGTCGGCGCGTGGTCGCTTGGCTTCTCCCTGCCGCGCACATCGCGGTCGACGCCGGCGGCCCGGAGCTTCGGCGCAATGGCTGGGCTGAGCAGCAGATGGTCGATGCGCAGCCCGGCATCGCGGCCGTAGGCGTTGCGGAAGTAGTCCCAGAAGGTGTAAATCTTCTCGCCCGGATGCATGGTGCGCAGCGCATCGGTCCAGCCTTGGGCCACCAGGCGGTGGAAGGCTTCGCGCGTCTCCGGGCGGAACAGGGCGTCGTCCACCCAGCGTTCCGGCTTGTACACATCGAGCTCGGTGGGCATCACGTTGTAGTCGCCCGCCATCACCACCGGCGCGCCGCTGGCAATCAGCTCCTGGCCGCGCAGGATCAGGCGTTCGAACCATTTGAGCTTGTAGTCGAACTTGGGACCGGGCGCCGGATTCCCGTTCGGCAGGTACAGGCAGCAAACCACCACACCGTTCACCACCGCCTCGATATAGCGGCTCTGCAGGTCTTCCGGATCGCCCGCCAGGCCGCGTCCCACTTCCTGCGGTTCCACGCCGCGCGCCAGTATCGCCACGCCGTTCCAGCTTTTCTGGCCGTGCCAGATCGGGTAATAGCCGGCGTCGCGGATGGCCTGCTCGGGGAATTTCTCCTGCGGCGCTTTCAGCTCCTGCAGGCAGGCCACGTCGGGCTGTTTTTCTTCCAGCCATTGGAGAAGTGCGGGCAGGCGGCTGGAAATGCCGTTGACGTTGAAGGTGGCGATCAGCATGGGGTCTCGCTATGTTGAAGTTTTCGCTATTGTGCCCTGAGCGCGACACGTTTGCTGCACGGCTGCCTGTCGTGGACAAATTACGATATACTGTGTATTCATACAGTATCGCGTGCAGCAATGGAGACAATCGACAAGCTGGAAATACTGGCGGATGCCGCCAAGTACGATGCTTCCTGCGCCAGCAGCGGCGCACCGAAACGCTCGTCGGAAGGCAAGGATGGCCTGGGCGCCAGCACCGGCATGGGCATCTGCCACAGCTACACGCCGGACGGCCGCTGCGTTTCGCTGCTGAAGATCCTGCTCACCAATTTCTGCATCTACGATTGCCAGTACTGCGTGAACCGCCGCACCTCCAACGTGCCGCGCGCCCGCTTCACGGTGCAGGAAGTAGTGAAGCTCACCATCGATTTCTACCTGCGCAATTACATCGATGGCCTCTTCCTCAGCTCCGGCATCATTCAGTCGGCTGACTACACGATGGAACAGCTGGTCGCCATCGCACGCGAGCTGCGCGAAGTGCACCAGTTCCGCGGCTACATTCACCTCAAGACGATTCCGGATGCCGACCCGGCCCTGATCGATGCGGCCGGCCGCTATGCCGACCGCCTGAGCGTGAACATCGAACTGCCAACGCAGAACAGCATCGAGCGCCTGGCGCCGGAAAAGAGCGTGCACACCATCAAGCTCGCGATGGGCAATATCCGCCTGAAGCTGGACGAGAAGGAGGCGGAACCGAAAGCGCCTGCCTTCGCGCCTGCTGGCCAGAGCACGCAGATGATCGTGGGCGCGGATGCCAGCGACGACCAGCGCATCCTCAGCACGGCCGAAACGCTGTATGGCAGCTACAAGCTGAAGCGCGTGTACTACTCGGCCTTCAGCCCCATTCCGCAAAGCCCGAAAAGCGTGCCGCTGGCGCCGCCACCCATGCTGCGCGAGCACCGCCTGTACCAGGCAGACTTCCTGCTGCGCAGTTACGGCTTCCAGGTCAGGGAGCTGCTGCCTGCATCGGGCAACCTCGCGCTGGATATCGACCCCAAGCTGGCCTGGGCGCTGGCGCACCGCGAGCACTTCCCGATGGACCTGAACCGCGCCGATGTAAGCATGATTGCGCGCGTGCCCGGCATCGGCCTGCGCAATGCCGCTCGCATTGTGGAGCTGCGCCGCATGCGGCAAGTACGCTATGCGGATCTGTCGCGCATGCGCTGCAGCATGAAGAAAATCGCACCCTTCATCGTCACGGCCGACTATTCGCCGGCGCGCGATACTACGCCATCCGAAACGCTGCGCCGCGCCATGGCTGACGTGCCGGAACAGATGCCCTTGTGGCCCGAGCTGCAGGCCGCATGAGCGCGGTGCTCGTCCGTTCCTTCGACGAGTGGCGCGCTGCAGCGCGCAGCCTGATCGTGCGCCGCGTGCCGCCTGAATCCGTACAATGGATTTCAGAGGAAGGCGGCGACCTGCTGAGCGGAGCCGCGGACGAATTGCCGCTGGCCCAGCCAGCTGCCGCGCCCCGCGTTCCGCGCAGGCTGATGGACATGCTGGAGAGCGCCGCCTGCTACCGCGCTGGCGACCGCTGGGCCTTCCTGTACCGCGTGCTGTGGCGCTGGCACCATGGCGAACAGGAGATTCTTTCGATGGCCGATGAAGATGGCGGACGCCTGCAGCAGATGGTGAAAGCCGTGCACCACGAAATCCACGATATGCATGCCTACCTGCGCTTCCGTGAACGGCCCGAAGCCGAAGGCGCGCCGCGTTTCGTGGCCTGGTTCGAGCCTGCACACGATGTGCTGCCGCAAGTGGCCCAGCATTTTGCGCAACGCATGGGCCGCATCAGCTGGATGATCGCCACGCCCGAAGCCTCGGTGCTGTGGGACGGCGCCACCATGCACAGCACCGGACCGCTGATGCGCAGCGCCGCCGATATCGACGATGCGGGCGAAAAGCTCTGGCTCACCTACTACCGCAGCATCTTCAATCCCGCCCGCCTGAATGCGGACATCATGCACGGCCATATCCGCTCGCGCTTCTGGAAAAACCTGCCGGAAGCCGCCGTGGTGCCGCAGATGGTGTCGCAGGCCGCGGCAGGCGCGCGCAAGGTGGGCCAGCTTGATACGGTGGGCAAGCGCAAGGGCGCCACGATCCCGATTGCGGCGGAAGACGCGCAGCCGGAACGCCAGCAACCCAGCACGCTCGATGAATGCCGCCGTTGCGACCTGTGGCAGAACGCCACCCAGGCCGTGGGCGGACAGGGTGCGCGGCGCGCCAAGGTGATGCTGCTGGGCGAGCAGCCGGGCGACCAGGAAGACCTGGCCGGCAAGCCTTTCGTCGGCCCGGCCGGGGAGTTGCTGGACAAGGCGATGGACCAGGCCGGCATGGACCGCCGCAAGGTCTACATCACCAACGCGGTGAAGCACTTCAAATGGGAGCCGCGCGGCAAGCGCCGCATGCACAAGACGCCCGGCCAGCGCGAAGTGATGGCCTGCCACTACTGGCTCGAAACGGAGCTGGAAACCATCGCGCCGGACGTGATCGTGGCGCTGGGCAGCACGGCGCTCAAGTCCATCCTGCAAAGCGGCAGCGTGAGCCTCAAGGACTATATGGGCGAGCCATTCCAGCATGAGGGCCGCTGGGTGGTGGCGACCTATCACCCGGCCTATGCGTTGCGCGTGCCCAGCCCGGAAGCGCGGGCGGAAGCGCTGGCAGCCATGGTGGGGGCCTTGCGCACCGCGCAGCGCCTGGCCGAAGGCGGCCCGCCGGACGCTATGCCCGCGTAAGCTGCGCGATCTGGCGGTCCTGCCAGCGCGACAGCAGGAGCAGGGCGCTGGCGCCGCCAATCAGGGCCATGAACATGTCCGACTGCGTATCCCACTGGTCGCCCTGGGTGCCGAGGAATTCGTCGGCGCCCTGGCCCAGCGCCACGGCCGCGCCCCATTCGATCAGCTCATAGCAGGCACTGACCGCCATCACCACGCAGAGGCACAGGAAGGCCAGCATGCGCAGCCCCTTCACATAAGCGCCGCGCAGCAGGATCTCGCGCGCCACCATCGCCGGGACAAAACCCTGGAAGAAGTGGCCGATGCGGTCGTAGGGATTGCGCGCCAGGCCCAGCATGTCCTGTAGCTGGAAGCCGAAGGGTACGCGCGCATACGTATAAGCGCCACCCACCATCAGCACGATGGCGTGCAGCAGGATCAGCACATACATCAGGTCGGTCAGCCGCAGGCGATGATAGCTTGCCGCCAGCAGGGGGAAGGCGATCAGCACCGGCGCCACCTCCATCCACCAGGTCGCCCGGTCGTAGGGCGCAGTACCCGACCATGCCAGCACGGCGAACATGATGGCTGCCAGCAGCAGGTGAAATGGTTTGATCCGGTCTTGCATGCGTACTCCAACAAACGAAAACCGCATATTAATATCAAAATGAATTCGTTCCGTATCTAAGGGGACGGGCCTAGACTGGCTTTTCGATCTGCCATCGGTTCCAGTCATGAACGCCATTCTTTCCGAGGTCTCCGCACCGTTCGCCATTCGCCCCTTCGATGCGCCGCTTGGCGCAGAGGTGCTGGGGCTGGATTTGTCCCAGCCTGTCTGCAACCGCGCCTTCCTGCGCGTGCACGATGCCCACCTCAAGCACCATGTGCTGGTGTTCCGCGACCAGCACATCACCCCGCAGCAGCAGATCGATTTCAGCCGCCTGTTCGGCAAGCTGCAGATTCATGTGCTGCGCAACTTCCAGCTCGAAGGCCATCCGGAGGTACTCGTCATCTCGAATATCATCGAGGACGGAAAACCCACCGGCCTTGGCGATGCTGGCCATTTCTGGCATTCCGACCTTTCGTACAAGGAAACGCCCAGTCTCGGCTCCATGCTGCATGCGCAGGAACTTCCTGCCGAAGGCGGCGATACGCTATTCGCCAATATGCACCTGGCCTACGATACGCTGCCATCCGCGCTGCGCAGCGCCATCAGGGGGAAGTACGCGGAACACAGCTACCTCGCCCAGTACGCGGAGCTGCAGCGCCGCAGCCCATTCCGCCCGAACCTCACGCAGCAGCAGATCGACGAAGTGAAGCCTGTCACCCATCCCGTGGTGCGCACGCATCCGGAAACGGGCCGTCCCGCACTCTTCGTCAGCGAACACTTCACCACGAAGATCGTTGGTGTGCCGGCAGACGAAAGCCGCGCGCTGCTCGATGAGCTGTTTGCGCACAGCGTGCGCCCCGAACACATATACCGCCACCAGTGGCAGCCCGGCGACCTCGTGTTCTGGGATAACCGTTCGCTGATGCACCTGGCCGCCGGCTGTCCGCCGGACCAGCGCCGCAAGCTCTATCGCACCACCATCGAGGGCGATGTCCCTTTCTGATCAGGAGAACGCATGAAGTACAAGACCATCATCGCCGCGCTGGCGCTTGCGGCCGCGGGAGCGGCGCAGGCGGAAGGCAGCATCCGCATCGCCGAACAGTATGGCGTGACCTATCTGCTGCTGAACATCGCGCAGGAACAGAAGCTGATCGAAAAGCACGGCAGGCAGCAGGGCATCGATGTGAAAGTGGAATGGACCCAGCTATCCGGCGGCGCAGCGATCAATGACGCGCTGCTGTCCGGCGCCATCGATATCGCAGGCGCCGGTGTCGGCCCGCTGCTGACGATCTGGGACCGCACCAGGGACCGCCAGAATGTCCGCGGCGTGGCTTCGCTGGGCAGCTTTCCCTATTACCTGATCAGCAATAACCCCAAAGTGAAGTCCATCGCCGACTTCACGGAGAAAGACAAGATTGCGCTGCCCGCCGTGACTGTGTCCGTGCAGGCGCGCGTGCTGCAGATGGCGGTGGCAAAACAATGGGGCGACAAGGAATTCAATCGCCTCGACAAATACACGCAAACGCTGCCGCACCCGGACGCGGTGAAGGCCATCATCGCGGGCGGCACCGAAATCACGGGCCACTTTGCCACACCGCCTTTCCAGGAACAGGAGCTGGCGCAGAACCCGAATGCGCGCGTGGTCCTCAGTTCCTATGACGTGCAGGGCGGCCCTTCTTCCTCCACCGTGCTGTATGCGACGGAGAAGTACCGCAAGGAGAACCCCAAAACCTACCGCGCCTTCGTGAGTGCGCTGGCGGAAGCGGCGGACTATGCCTCGAAGAATCCGGAAGGCGCAGCCGATATCTACCTGCGTGTGAACAAGAGCAAGGTGGACCGCGCCCTGCTCGTGAAGATCTTCAGGAATCCCGATTCGCAGTTCAAGACCTACCCGCAGAATACCCTCGGCCTCGCCCAGTTCATGCACCGCGTGGGCGCAATCAAGAACAAGCCGGAAAGCTGGAAGGACTACTTCTTTGACGACCCGGTAGTGAACGGAGGAAGCTGACCATGGCCCAGCCCTTCCAGGTGGTGCGTCCGCCCGCCGCTGTCGAACCGCTGTTGCGCGCGCAGGACGTAACGCTGGAATACCGCAGCGGCGCCCGCACCGTGCGCGCCACGGACAGCGTGAGCTTCGACGTCTACCAGGGCGACCGCTTTGTCCTGCTCGGTCCATCCGGATGCGGCAAATCTTCCCTGCTGAAGGCCGCCGGTGGCTTCCTGGCGCCCACTGCCGGCAGCATTACCGTCAACGGCGCGCGTGTTGCCGAGCCGGGGCCGGACCGCGTGGCCGTGTTCCAGGAATTCGACCAGCTGCCGCCCTGGAAGACGGTGCGCCAGAATGTGATGTTCCCCCTGCTGGCATCGAAACGCCTGAAGCGCAAGGAAGCCGCCGAGCGCGCCGCGCACTGGATCGGCAAGGTCGGCCTGTCGCGCTTTGCCGACGCCTATCCGCACACGCTCTCCGGCGGCATGAAGCAGCGCGTGGCCATCGCCCGCGCACTCGCCATGCAGCCGGAAATCCTGCTGATGGATGAACCCTTCGCAGCGCTGGACGCACTCACCCGCCGCACCATGCAGGAGGAACTCGGCCTGCTGTGGGAAGAAACCCGCTTTACGCTGCTCTTCGTCACCCATTCGATCGAGGAGGCGCTGGTGCTGGGTAACCGCATCCTGCTGCTGTCGCCCCATCCGGGCCGTGTGCGTGCGGAGATCAACAGCCACCAGTTCGGCCTGCACAGCGGCGGCAGCGCGGAATTCCAGGCCGCCGCGCAGCGGATTCACGGGCTGCTGTTCGGCGGCGACGAGCGTGCCGCGCCGGAAGAGCAGGAAAGGATTGCCCTGTGAGCCTCACGCTGGAGCCCCCGATCCGCCAGGAATTCGAATACGCCGCGTCCACGCAGGCCGGCGCCGTCGCCCACCGTCCCTTGCCGCTGGCCGAGCGCCTGTGGCAGCACGGCGCCTTGCGCAAGTCGCTGCTGCTTGCAGTGCTGGCGCTGGTGTGGGAGCTCGCCGCCCGCTGGACCAATAACGACCTGATGCTGCCCGGCTTCCGGCAAACGGCGCGCGCCTTCATGGACGGCATCGCCAGTGGTGAGCTGATCGAAAAAGTCGGCCTGTCGCTCGCCGTGCTGGTGCAGGGCTATGCTGCAGGCATCGCTGCCGCCTTCGTGCTCACCACGCTGGCCGTCTCCACCCGCATTGGCCGCGACCTGCTGGAAACGCTGGTGGCCATGCTGAATCCCTTGCCAGCCATTGCACTGCTGCCGCTGGCCATGCTGTGGTTCGGTCTTGGCAAGGCCAGCCTGGTCTTCGTGATCGTGCATGCGGTCCTGTGGCCGCTGGCGCTGGGCGCCTACGCGGGATTCCAGTCGGTGCCCGAAACCCTGCGCATGGCAGGCCGCAACTACGGCTTGCGTGGGCTGCGCTTCGTATTGCAGATTCTGATTCCGGCGGCGCTGCCCTCCATCGTGGCCGGCCTGAAGATCGGCTGGGCCTTCGCCTGGCGCACCCTGATCGCCGCGGAGCTCGTGTTCGGTGCATCGTCCGGCAAGGGCGGCCTGGGCTGGTATATCTTCCAGAACCGGAATGAACTGTATACAGACAAGGTGTTCGCGGGCCTGGCCGCCGTCATCCTGGTTGGCCTGCTGGTGGACAATGTGGTCTTCAGCGTGCTGGAACGAACGACCGTGCGGCGCTGGGGCATGACAAAATAAAGTTGTTTCTGGTGCGATTCTTGCTTGCATATGGGGCATGACCTGTTTTTTTGCCCCAGACTATGCGTAAGCTGCGCATTGTTGTTGTCAATCCGACCATCCCCGCCGATGCCGAGGATGACGAATCCCTGCGCGCCCAGACCGAACGGGCGCGCATTCTGCGTATCGGCCTGCTGGAGGCGGGCTTCGATATCGTGGCTTCGCTGCCTTCCGATATGTATCTGCCTGAGCGCATCGCCCAGCTGCAGCCCGACATGATCATCGTGGATGCGGAATCGGATGCGCGCGACGTGCTGGAGCACATTGTGATCGCCACCCGCGACGAACGCCGCCCCATCGTCATGTTCACCGAGAGCGACGATACCGAAAGCATGGAAGCTGCCGTGGCGGCGGGCGTTTCCGCCTATATCGTGGCGGGCCTGAAGAGCGAGCGCATCAAGCCCGTGCTGAATGTGGCCCTGGCCCGCTTCCGGCGCGAGCAGAAGCTGCTGGACGAGCTGTCCGACACCAAGAGCAAGCTGGCGGAGCGCAAGGTCATCGAGCGCGCCAAGGGCCTGCTGATGCAGCGCCAGGGCGTCAGCGAGGAACAGGCTTTCCAGAAACTGCGCGGCATGGCAATGAGCAAAAACCTCAAGCTATCCGAAGTGGCGCAGCGCATTCTCGACGTGGAAGACCTGCTGGGCTGATCCGGTTCCAAAATGATGCAGCGCACAAGCAGAGTGCGTTTTGTGCGCCACCGCGTTGCGCTGTCAGTTGTTCCGCTCTCCCTTTTCCCTGTGAAACCGCGATTGGCACGGTGATTGCTAACAGGTACTGATGCATCGTGCCAACGGCGGTAGGGTGCACAGACAACGACGTCTACCAAACGCGGAATATTCCGTGGAGGTAGGCTTTTTTTTTGCCGGTCAAACGGGGAATGCCATGGAAAGCAAAGAGCACGTCGATACCACGCGCAGGAAGATTCTGCATGGCGCTGGACTTGTAGCGGGAGGAAGCATGCTGGGATTGTCGACGCAGGGTGTATGGGCAGCAGGATCGGATAAACCGGAGAGGGAAGAAATCAAGATCGGCTTCATTCCGCTGACCGACTGCGCGTCGGTGGTGATGGCGTCGGTGCTGGGCCTGGACAAGAAGTACGGCGTGAAGTTCGTGCTGAGCAAGGAGGCCTCCTGGGCCGGCGTGCGCGACAAGCTGTCGAATGGCGACCTGGATGCAGCCCATGTGCTGTATGGCCTGCTGTATGGCGTGCAGATGGGCGTGGGCGGCCAGAAGAAGGACATGGCGGTGCTCATGAGCCTCAATAACAACGGCCAGGCCATCACGCTGTCGAAGAAGCTGGCGGACAAGGGCGCGGTCGATGGCGCATCGCTGGCAAAGCTGATGCAGACCGACAAGCGCGAATACACCTTCGCACAGACCTTCCCGACCGGCACCCACGCCATGTGGCTGTACTACTGGCTGGCGGCCAACGGCATCAATCCGCTCAAGGACGCAAAGGTCATCACCGTGCCGCCGCCGCAGATGGTGGCGAATATGCGGGTGGGGAATATGGACGGCTTCTGCGTGGGCGAGCCGTGGGGCCACCGCGCCATCATGGACGGTGTGGGCATCACCGCCACCACCACTCAGGATATCTGGCGCGACCATCCGGAGAAGGTGCTGGGCTGCACGAAGGATTTCGCAACGAAGTATCCCAACACCTGCCGCGCCATGATGGCCGCCATCCTGGAGGCAGGCAAATGGATCGATTCCTCGCTGATCAACAAGAACAAGATGGCCGAGGTCATTGCCGACAAGTCCTACGTCAACACCAGCAAGGACGCGATCGACCAGCGCATCATGGGCCGCTACCAGAACGGCCTGGGTAAAACCTGGGACGACCCGAACTACATGAAGTTCTATAACGACGGCGCGGTCAACTTCCCTTATCTGTCCGACGGCATGTGGTTCATGACGCAGCACCGCCGCTGGGGCCTGCTGAAGGAAGATCCGGACTATCTGGCCGTGGCGCAGTCCGTGAACCAGATCGCGCTGTACAAGGAAGCCGCAACGATGAGCAAGACACCGGTGCCGAAAAGCCCGATGCGTACATCGAAGCTCATGGACGGTTCGGTTTGGGACGGCAAGAACCCGAAAGCCTTTGCCGCCTCGTTCAAGATCAAGGCCTGATGCGGGCCGATGAAAGGAGCCGTCATGACTGCAATGTTGAAACCTGAAAGCCTGGAACCGCCGTTGGCAGCGGCGCCTGTGCCACCGGCCGCACGCAAGTCCACGCCGCTCGTGCCCCGCATGCGCCGGCCCGCCTCCGCAGCCTTCATGCTGGTAGTGCCGCCGCTGCTCGGCATTGCACTGGTGGTGCTGGTATGGCATCTCATCTCGGTGGGGAACGGCACCTTCCCCTCGCCGATGGTGACGTTTGAAGAGGCGGTGAAAATGTTCTCCGACCCCTTCTACCGCAATAGCCCGAACGACCAGGGCATAGGCTGGAACGTGCTGGCATCGCTGCAGCGCGTGGGGATCGGCTTCGGCATGGCGGCGCTGGTCGGCATCCCGCTGGGCTTCCTGATCGGCCGCGTGCAGTTCTTCGGTGCGATGTTCGGTCCGATCATCAGCCTGCTCAAGCCCGTGTCGCCGCTGGCCTGGCTGCCCATCGGGCTGCTCGTATTCAAGTCCGCCAACCCGGCCGCCATCTGGTCCATCTTCATCTGCTCGATCTGGCCGATGATCATCAATACGGCCGTCGGCGTGCAGCGCGTGCCGCAGGACTATATGAACGTGGCCCGTGTGCTGAACCTCTCCGAGTGGAAGGTGATGACCAAGATCCTGCTGCCGTCCGCGCTGCCTTACATCCTCACCGGCGTGCGTCTCTCGATCGGCACCGCATGGCTGGTGATCGTGGCGGCGGAAATGCTGACCGGCGGCGTGGGCATCGGCTTCTGGCTGTGGGACGAGTGGAATAACCTGAACGTGCCGCACATCCTGATCGCGATTGTCGCCATCGGCGTGGTCGGCCTGCTGCTGGAACAGCTGCTCATGGCGCTGGCCCGCGCATTCAGCTATGAACAAGTGCAGAACTGAGGGAGAGCATCATGAGCGCAAAGTTTATCGATATCGCAGGCGTGGAAATGGTCTTCCACACGAAGAAGGGCGTGTTCCACGCGCTGCACGGCATCGACCTCAAGGTGGGCAAGGGTGAATTCGTCACGCTGATCGGGCATTCCGGCTGCGGCAAGTCCACGCTGCTGAACCTCATCGCCGGTTTGCTCAAGCCCACCGAAGGTACGCTGCTGTGCGCCAACCGCGAAATCGCCGGGCCATCGCCGGAACGCTCGGTGGTGTTCCAGAACCACTCGCTGCTGCCGTGGCTGACTTGCGCCGAGAACATCCACCTCGGCGTGGAGCGCGTCTTCGGCCGCACCGAAACCCGCGTCCAGCTGCGCGAGCGCACGATGAATGCGCTGGCGCTGGTCGGCCTCACCGCTGCCGAGGGCAAGCGCCCGCACGAAATATCGGGAGGCATGAAGCAGCGTGTCGGCATTGCGCGCGCGCTGGCGATGGAGCCGAAAGTGCTGCTGATGGACGAACCCTTCGGCGCGCTGGATGCGTTGACGCGCGCCCACCTGCAGGACGAGCTCCTGAAAATCGTCGCTGCCACGCAGTCCACGGTGGTGATGGTGACGCACGACGTGGACGAAGCGGTGCTGCTGTCCGACCGCATCGTGATGCTGACCAACGGCCCCGCCGCCACCATCGGCGAAATCGTGGACGTGCAGCTGGAGCGCCCGCGCGACCGCGTGGCCCTGGCGCAGGATGCGCGCTACATCGCCTACCGCAGCGCGGTGCTCGAATTCCTGTACCGCAAACAAGCCCACCCCGCAAAGGAAGCAGCGTAGATGGTGAACCATACCGGCAAGCCGATAGCAGGCGAGACCTTCAGCGCCCTGATCAACCTTTCAGGCCGTCGCCGTTTCACGTCGCAAAGGCTGGTGCTGTATGCGGTGCTGGCTTCGCGGGGCCAGGGCGATGCCATCGCCACCGCGCGTGAAGCGCTCGCCCTGTTCCGCAACGCGCACGCCGCGCTGCTGAGCGATGCGGACGGCCTGCCCGGCGTGTTCTGCGCCGAGCTGCAGGAAGCCTATTTCGGCAAGCTGCAGGGCGACCGCCAGATCGTGCATTTCATCGAGCTGGCGGAACGCACGCTGGATGCCATCGAGCAGGGCAGGGCGGCGGCGGAATCGGAACTGGCCGAGCTGGTAAGCGTCACCACGCCGACGCTGGCCATCCTGCACCAGATCACCGGCATCTACGAGGAGCAGGCCAAGCTGCACGCAACGCTGATGAAGAAGCAGCTGCGCGGCGTCATCACCGATATCGAGGCGATTGCCAAGCAGGCGCGCATGGTGGCCTTCAATGCGCGCATCGTGGCCGCCCGTGCAGGCTATGCGGGACGCGAGTTCGCCGTGGTGGCCGGCGTGCTGTCGAACATCACCACAGAAATCGACGACATGGTGAGCGCCGCCCTCAGCTCATCGGTTTGAGCGCTCACGCGGCCAGGCGGCCGAACACTTCGCGTACCGCGAGGCCGCCGCCCGTGACGAGAATAGCGAAATAGGCGATGGTGGCGGCGTTGCCGATATAGCCCAGCAGCACACAGACCCCGTCGCGCTGCAGTAGCCCGATTGCCAGGAACAGCAGCGCGATGGCGGGGAAGGTATTACTGAACGGGATCATCCCGAAGGGCATCATCAGCAGCACCGCACCCAGGACCAGGGACGCGTTGTTCATGCGCTCCACCACCCCGTCCGCCACCAGCCAGCGGATGCGGTTCGGCCGGCTCACCCGCTCGATCTTCTGCAGCCAGGGCAGCGCCTTGCGTAAAACAGGGCGCAATTTGCCGGTACGGATCGTCCTGTGCTTGATGCGGGAGGGGATCCATAGCTCGCGCCCCAGCACACGGCTAACCCCGATGAGCAGGATGGCAGCGCCGAACACTGTGCTCACGCCGGGTATCGACACCGGGATTAGGAAAACAAGTGTGAGCAATGCAGTCAGCAGCAGCAGGCCGTCGCTGCCCACACGGTGTATCAGCTCCCCAAGCGTGATGCCGGTGGGCGGCAAGGAGCGCACCAGGCTGCGGATTGTCTGGGATATGGGTTGGCCATGCATGAGCGTCGTCTCGGGTGGTTCGATCACGCGCCAGTATAAGTGGGCCGGACCGCCGCACGATTTAGGCGGAACTTAAGAATTTCCGCACCATTCTCGTGCGGTGCCGCACCGCGGTATGGCATCCCGGGCCTGCGCCACCGGCTCGCTCCCTCTGTGACAGGGCTGGCATGGCTCTTGCAACGCATAGGACGAGGGTCAACGGCGATCTTCCCCAACATTTGATGCCGGTCCAACGACGGACGGGCAAACAGGACAAAGGCGTCCGCGCAATCTGGCCAGCACTGGTCAGTCATGTGCGGACGCCTTTTTGCTTTTTACGGGATACGGATATGGCCAGCAAAGCAGACAGCATCAAGCTCTTTTCCTTCAACACGCCGCAGATGCGTGCCTTCCATATGGCATGGCTCGCATTCTTCGCCTGTTTCTTCGCATGGTTCGCCTGTGCGCCCCTGATGCCGGTCATCAAAGGTGAATTCGGCCTCACCGTCGGCCAGATCGCCAACATCAACATCGCCGCCGTTGCAATCACGATCGCCGTGCGCATGGTCATTGGTCCGCTGTGCGACCGCATCGGCCCGCGCAGGGCGCATACCGGCCTGCTGCTGCTGGGCGCCATCCCCGTGTTCGGCGTGGCCGCCTCGCAGAGCTACGAAAGCTTCCTGTTCTTCCGCCTGCTGATCGGCGCCATCGGCGCCAGCTTCGTGGTCACGCAGTACCACACCTCCGTGATGTTCGGGCCGCGCGTGGTGGGTACTGCCAATGCGGCCGCCGCAGGCTGGGGCAATGCAGGTGGCGGCGCCACCCAGGCCATCATGCCGCTGCTGTTGTCCGCGCTGCTCATGCTGGGCGTGAGCGAAACCATGGGCTGGCGCGTGGCGCTGGTGGTGCCGGGCGTGCTGATGATCGTCATCGGCCTGTTGTACTACCGCTTCACGCAGGATTGCCCGCAAGGCAACTACGCCGAGCTGCGTGCTGCCGGCGTGGCGATCGAAGGCGGCAAGAAGGGCGGTTGGGACAGTTTCAAGCTCGCTGCATCGAACTATCGCGTTTGGTTGCTCTTCATCACCTACGGCGCCTGCTTCGGTATTGAGCTCTTCATCCACAATGTGGCCGCCGTCTACTACGTCGACAAATTCCAGCTGTCGCTGGCGCAGGCCGGCATGGCGGCAGGCAGCTTCGGCCTGCTGGCACTGTTCGCCCGCGCCCTGGGCGGCTGGATCTCGGACAAGGCGGCCCGCCGCGGCACCCTGAACAGCCGCGTCAACCTGCTGTTCGTGCTGATGCTGGGCGAAGGCGCCGGCCTGATCCTGTTCTCGCATGCAGACCAGGTGGTGTTCGCCGTCATCGCCATGCTGGCATTCGGCCTGTGCACCCACATGGCCTGCGGTGCGACCTACGCACTAGTGCCCTTCATCGACAAGCGCGCGCTGGGCGGTGTCACCGGCATCATCGGCGCGGGCGGCAATGTGGGCGCTGTCGCTGCGGGCTTCCTGATGAAAGGCATGGGCAGTATCGAACAGACCCTGTCCATCCTCGGTTTCTTCGTCGCCGCATCCGCCCTGTGCGCGATCGCGGTGCGCTTCAGCGCTTCCGCGGCAGCGGAACACGCGCTGCCGCCTGCAGCAACGGTATGAAAGGAGTATTGCGATGAAAGTTCTGGTGATCGGCCACGGCATGGTGGGCCACAAATTCCTGGAAGCGCTGTCCGACAGCGGCGCGGAGGATCTGCAGGTGACGGTGCTGTGCGAGGAACCGCGTGCCGCCTACGACCGCGTGCATCTCTCCGAGTTCTTCGCCGGAAAAAGCGCAGACCAGCTCTCGCTGGTGAAGGAGGGCTTCTTCGAGCAGAGCGGTTACGCACTCAAGCTGAATGCGCGCGCCACCGCCATCGACCTCGCCGCGCGTGAAGTCACCGTGAGCACCGGCGAAGTACTGGCTTACGACAAGCTCGTGCTGGCCACCGGCTCTTTCCCCTTCGTTCCGCAGCTGGAAGGAAAGGACCGCAAGGACTGCTTCGTCTACCGCACCATCGAAGACCTGGAAGCCATGCTGGAATGCGGCTCGCGTTCACGCAGCGGCGTGGTGGTGGGGGGCGGCCTGCTGGGACTTGAATGCGCGAAGGCCTTGCGCGACATGAACCTGGACACCCACGTGGTGGAATTCTCGCCGCGCCTGATGGCGGTGCAGGTGGATGATGGCGGCGGCCGCGTGCTGCGCAACAAGATCGAAAACCTCGGCGTAACAGTTCACACCGGGAAGAACACCATTGCCATCGTAGATGGCGAAGGCGGCACGCACCGCATGCAGTTTGCCGACGGCACCCATCTCGATACCGACATGATCGTGTTCTCCGCCGGTATCCGCCCGCGCGACCAGCTGGCGCGCGACAGCGGCCTGGCCATCGGCCCGCGCGGCGGCATCGCCATCGACAACCAGTGCCTGACTTCGGACCCGGACGTCTACGCCATCGGCGAATGTGCACTGTGGAACGGCCAGATCTTCGGCCTGGTGGCGCCAGGCTACGATATGGCGCGCGTGGCTGCGAAGCACATGCTGGGCCAGGAAGCGGAATTCACCGGCGCCGACATGAGCACCAAGCTGAAACTGATGGGCGTGGACGTGGCCAGCATCGGCGATCCCCATGCGAAGGCCGAAGGCAGCCGCAGCTACCAGTTCATGGACGAACGCAAGCAGATCTACAAGAAGATCGTGGTGTCCGACTGCGGCAAGTACCTGCTGGGCGGCGTGATGATCGGCGACGCCTCGGAATACGGCACCCTGCTGCAGATGATGCTGAACCGGATCGAGCTGCCGGAAGCGCCTGAGTTCCTGATCCTGCCGCAGTCCGAAGGCGGCGCCAAACCGGGTATCGGTGTGGAGGCATTGCCGGCGGGCGCGCAGATCTGCTCCTGCAACGACGTGAGCAAGGGCGCCATCTGCGAAGCAGTGGGCGGCGGCGCCACCAGCATCGGCGCGCTGAAGAAGTGCACCGGCGCCGGCACCAGCTGCGGCGGCTGCGTGCCGCTGGTGACGCAGATCATGAAGGCCGAGATGAAGAAGCTCGGCATGGACGTGAACAACCACGTATGCGAACACTTCGCGCATTCGCGCCAGGAGCTGTTCCACCTGGTCCGCGTGGGCCAGATCAAGACTTTCGATGCGCTGATCGCCCAGCACGGCAAGGGCCTGGGCTGCGATGTGTGCAAGCCGCTGGCTGCCAGCATCTTCGCCACGTGCTGGAACGATTTCGTGCTGAAGAAGGAGCACGCCAGCCTGCAGGATACGAACGACTACTACCTCGGCAATATCCAGAAGGATGGCACCTATTCGGTGGTGCCGCGCATGCCGGGCGGCGAAGTGACGCCGGAAGGCCTGATCGCCGTCGGCACGGTGGCCAAAAAATATGGCCTGTACACCAAGATTACGGGCGGCCAGCGTGTGGACCTGTTCGGCGCGCGTGTGGAACAGCTGCCGGACATCTGGGAAGAACTGATCGCGGCCGGCTTCGAAACCGGCCACGCCTACGGCAAATCGCTGCGCACCGTGAAGTCCTGCGTGGGCTCCACCTGGTGCCGCTACGGCGTGGACGACAGCGTGGGCCTCGCCATCGAGCTGGAGAACCGCTACAAGGGCCTGCGCACGCCGCACAAGATCAAGTTCGGCGTTTCCGGCTGCACCCGCGAGTGCGCGGAAGCGCAGGGCAAGGATGTCGGCATCATCGCCACCGAGAAGGGCTGGAACCTTTATGTGTGCGGCAACGGCGGCATGAAGCCGCGCCATGCCGAACTGCTGGCCTCCGATCTCGACAAGGCCACGCTGGTGCGCTACATCGACCGCTTCCTCATGTTCTACAGCCGCACGGCGGACCGCCTGCAGCGCACCAGCACCTGGCGCGAGAACCTGGAGGGCGGCCTGGATTACCTGAAGCAGGTCGTCATTTATGACAAGCTGGGCGTGGCCGCAGAACTTGAAGCCGACATGCAGCACGTGGTCGATACCTATGCCTGCGAGTGGAAAGAAGCAGTCAACAATCCTGAAACCCGCAAGCGCTTCCGCCATTTCGTCAACAGCGAGGCGAAAGACAACAACGTGGTGTTCATGGAAGAGCGTGGCCAGATCCGTCCGGCCACGGTGGAAGAACGCAAGCGTATTCCCATCAAGGTAGCCTGAGGAGGCAGCGATGAAACGAGAGAACGAAGCAGGCAGCTGGACCGCCATCTGCGACCTGGAAGACATCGTGCCGAATACCGGCGTATGCGCCCTGCTGGGTGAGGACCACGTGGCGGTGTTCCGCCTGAACGACGGCGTCGAACAGCGTGTGTTCGCCATCGCCAATTTCGACCCGAATGCGCAGGCATCCGTGCTGTCGCGCGGGCTGGTCGGCAATATGGGCGAACGCATCGTGGTCGCATCGCCGCTGTACAAGCATCATTTCGACCTGCAGACCGGCGAATGTGTGGAAGCGCCGGAGAATTCGGTGGCCACCTGGCCTGCGCGCATCGATGGCGGAAAGGTCTGGGTCGGCGCATGAAACCCCGGCTGGTGGTCGTCGGCAATGGCATGGCGGGCATGCGCACCGTCGAGGAGCTGCTGAAGCTCGCGCCGGACATGTACGACATCACCGTGTTCGGCGCCGAGCCGCACGGGAACTACAACCGCATCCTGCTGTCGCCGGTGCTGGCCGGCGAGAAGACCGTGGACGACATCATGCTCAATACCCGCGAGTGGTATGAGCAGAACGGCATCACGCTTCATGCAGGTGATCCTGTGGAGAAGATCGACCGCAAGCGCCGCGTGGTGCGCGCCCGTTCCGGCTGCGAAGTGCCATATGACCGCCTGCTGCTGGCCACCGGTTCCGTGCCCTTCATCATCCCGGTGCCCGGCCATACGCTGCCCGGCGTGGTGGCCTTCCGCGACATCAAGGATGTGGAATCGATGCTGGCGGCGGCGCGCACGCACCGCCGCGCCGTCGTCATCGGCGGCGGCCTGCTGGGGCTTGAAGCGGCCAATGGCCTGTCGAAGCAGGGCATGCACGTCACCGTGCTGCACGTGACCGATTCGCTGATGAACCAGCAGCTCGACAAGCCTGCCGCGCAGCTGCTGCAGACGGCGCTGGAGCGCCAGGGCCTGCGTTTCATGCTGGAGGCGCATACCAGCGAAATCGTCGGTGAAGACCGCGTTACCGCAGTGCGCCTGAAAGACGGCGCCGAAATCCAGGCAGACCTCGTAGTGATGACCGCAGGCGTGCGCCCCAATATCGCGCTGGCGCAGGCTGCCGGCCTGCACTGCGAACGCGCCATTGTGGTGGACGACACGCTGCAGACTTACGATCCGCGCATTTATGCCGTCGGCGAGTGCGTGCAGCACCGCCGCGCCACTTTCGGCCTGGTGGCGCCGATCTGGGAGCAGGCCCGCGTGTGTGCGGCCCATCTCTCCGGCGCAGGCCATCGCCGCTATGTGCAGCAGGCCACGCCCACCCGCCTCAAGGTCACGGGCATCGAACTCTATTCCGTCGGCGACATCATCGGCGACGCGGAAACCGAGGACCTCGTGCTGCGCGATGCGCGCCGTGGCGTCTACAAGCGCCTGGTGCTGGACGGCGGCCGTATTGCGGGCGCCGTGCTGTACGGCGACGTGCAGGACGGCCCCTGGTACTTCGACATGATCCAGAAAGGCGCCGATATCTCGGCGATCCGCCACCATCTGCTGTTCGGGAAAGCCGCATGAATCTGAACCAGGAACATATTCCGATCCGCAGCACCTGTCCTTACTGCGGCGTTGGCTGCGGCGTAAAGGCCACGCCGCAAGGTAAGTCGGCCGCACAGATCGTCGGCGACACCGAGCACCCGGCCAACGCCGGGCGTCTTTGCGTAAAGGGCTCGGCGCTCAATGAAACGCTGTCGCTGGAAGGCCGCCTGCTGTATCCGCAGGTGCGTGAAAACGGCATGCTGCGCCAGGTAAGCTGGGATGAGGCGCTGGGCCGGGTTGCCGACAAGTGGCAGGCCGTCATCGACGAGCATGGCCCGGATGCGGTGGCGTTCTACGTTTCCGGCCAGCTGCTCACGGAGGATTACTACGTTGCCAACAAGCTGATGAAGGGCTATGTGGGCAGCGCCAATATCGACACCAACTCGCGCCTGTGCATGTCCTCGGCCGTGGCGGGGCACAAGCGCGCCTTCGGCGAAGACCTGGTGCCGGTCGATTACGACGACCTGGAGCTGGCCGACATGATCGTGCTGGTCGGCTCCAACCTGGCTTGGTGCCACCCGATCCTGTTCCAGCGCATCACGCGCGCCAGGGAACAGCGGCCGGACATGAAAATCGTGGTGATTGATCCGCGCCACACGGCCACCTGCGAACTGGCCGACCTGCACCTGCCGATCAAGCCCGGCACCGATGTATGGCTGTTCAACGGCCTGCTGACTTATCTCCTCGGCATCGGCGCGGTGGATGAAGATTTTATCGCGCTGCACACGCATGGGCTGAGCGAGGCTGCAGAAGCCGCCGCCATCACGCCGGAAGAGGTAGCCGCCGCCTGCCGCCTGAAGCTGGCGGACGTGCTGGCCTTCTACGAGTCCTTTGCCGCCACGGCGAAGGTGGTCACGGCTTTCTCGCAGGGCGTGAACCAGTCTTCCGCCGGCACGGATAAAGTCAACAGCATCATCAATTGCCACCTCGTTGGCGGCCGTATCGGCAAGACCGGCATGGGCCCGTTCTCGATTACCGGCCAGCCTAACGCCATGGGCGGGCGCGAAGTCGGCGGCCTGGCGAATATGCTGGCCGCCCACCTCGATCTCGACAAGGTGGACCACCGCGATGCCGTGCAAACGTTCTGGCAATCGCCGCGCATCGCGGACAAGCCCGGCCTGAAAGCGGTGGACCTGTTCCAGGCCATCGAGGCGGGCAAGGTGAAAGCAGTGTGGATCATCGCCACCAACCCGGTGGTCAGCCTGCCGGAAGCGGACCAGGTGCGCCGTGCCCTGCAGGCCTGCGAACTGGTGGTGTGCTCCGACATCATGCAGGGCACCGATACCAACGACTACGCGCACGTGCTGCTGCCCGCACTGGGCTGGGGCGAGAAGGACGGCACGGTAACGAACTCCGATCGCCGCATTTCGCGCCAGCGCGCCTTCCTGCCGGCGCCGGGCGAAGCGCAGGCCGACTGGCAGATTCTCGCCCGGTTCGCGCAGCGCATGGGCTACGAAGGTTTCGATTACACCGGCCCGGAACAGATCTTCGACGAGCACGCGCGGCTGAGCGCATGGCGCAACAAGCCAGGCGAACTGCCGCGCATGTTCGATATCGGCGCGCTGGCAGGCCTGGACCGCAGCCGCTACGACGCGCTGGCGCCGCTGCAATGGCCTGCCGCGCTTGGGGGCTCGCGCGGCAGGCTGTTTGCCGACGGCCGCTTCGCGCACCCGGACGGACGCGCGCGCTTCGTCCCGACGGCGCCGCGCGCACCGGTGCACCAGACCGACGGTGAATATCCGCTGGTGCTGAACACGGGCCGCGTGCGCGACCAGTGGCATACGATGACGCGCACCGGCAAGGCGCCCAGGCTGGCAGAACACACATCCGAATCGTTTGTGGACGTGCACCCGCAGGATGCGCTGCTGTGCGGTATCAAGGAAGGGGAGCTGGCGCGCGTCGCGTCGCGCTGGGGCTCGATGGTGGCGCGCGTGCGTCACGGCGGCGGCATCGCGCGCGGCAGCGTCTTCATTCCCATCCACTGGAACGCGCAGAACGCCTCGGATGGCCGCGTTGGCGCCGTGGTGAACCCGGTGGTCGATCCGGTATCGGGTGAGCCCGAGTTCAAGCACACGCCGGTGAGCGTGGACCGTTTCCCGGTGAACTGGTACGGCTTTGTACTGAGCCGCAGCACACTGGCCCTCGACAGCCTGGCCTACTGGACCAAGGTGCAGGGCCGAGATTTCGCCCGCTACGAACTGGCGGGCCGTAACAAGATCACCGATTTCGGCGGCTGGGCGCGCGAGCTGCTCGGCATGGACGACGCCGATGCCGACTGGCTCGAATACACCGACCGCGGCGCAGGCGTGTACCGCGCCGTGCACCTGGTGGATGACCGCATCGAGCAATGCATTTTTGTTTCGCGCACGCCGGACCTGCCCGCGCGCGCATGGCTGGCAGGCTTGTTCGCACTGGATAAACTGGGCGATGCGGAGCGCGCAGGCGTGCTGGCAGGCCGCCCTTTGCAGCAGGCGGTGGACGTGGGGCCGACGGTGTGTTCCTGCTTCGGTGTGGGCCGCAATACGATCTGCGACGCCATCCGTGAGCACAAGCTGAAAACTGCGGCCGAAGTCACCGCCTGCGTCAAGGCGGGCGGCAACTGCGGCTCCTGCGTGCCCGAGATCCGCCAGTTACTGGCAACTGCGAGCAGCGCCGCCTGATCAGCGGCGGTTGTGGTAGTTCTGTGGAGAAGGTGCGCCGCGTTTCTCGATGTGGCGGAAAACGATGCGGCCCTTGTTCAGGTCATATGGCGAGAGCTCAAGCGTTACCTTGTCGCCGGCGAGGATGCGGATGTGGTTCTTTTTCATGCGGCCAGCGGTGTAAGCAATCAGCTTGTGGCCGTTTTCGAGATCCACGCGGAAGCGTGAATCGGGGAGGATTTCGGTCACTTGACCGTTCATTTCAATCAGTTCTTCCTTAGCCATTCAGTCTCCAGGCAGGGTTGAAGAAAAAAAAGCCCGCACAACCGCGGGCTTCGTTTCAAATGTATAACCAATGCTTTGGCTGGAGCGGTCGCCCATGCTATCTGCATGGTGCTAACGCGGCGGGCGCCTATGCTATCTGCGTAGTGCCTCCGCTGTGTAACCGGCCAATGTATCCGGAACTACAAACCGCCGGAACCGGATCTCGTGTCGCATTACACAGGCGTTGTGCGAGGGTCCGTGGCGGGAGGGGAGAGGTGCGAAACCTCAACCACAGAACGCAGTATAGCACAGTTTTGTGCGGCGCACAAAACGAACTGTGCGGGGCATTCCAATTGCGCGTGCGCGCAAAGATGACAAATGGGAATTGTGCTAAATTGAGTCATCAGTCATCTGGAAACCCTGTTGCGGGGTTAGACCATCATGCGCCGACCAATCGTACTTGTTCCAGCCTGTACGCGGCAGATTGGCCTGTTTCCCAATCACGCTGCGCAAGTGAAGTATGTGAATGCCGTCGTTCTCGGCGCGCATTGCATGCCGCTGGTGCTGCCTGCGCTGGGCGAAATGACGGACATGGAAGCGGTGCTTGAAGTGGCGGACGGCGTCATGCTGACCGGTTCCGCATCGAATGTGCATGCGGACCTGTACGGGCAGGCCATCCATAACCCCGCGCTGCCGCTGGACGCGGCGCGCGACGCCACCACGCTGCCGCTGATCCGCGCCGCCATCAAACGCGGCATTCCTGTGCTGGGCATCTGCCGCGGCTTCCAGGAAATGAATGTGGCGCTGGGCGGCACGCTGCACCAGGCGGTGCAGGAAGTGCCGGGCATGATGGATCACCGCGACAAGGAAGATGACTCGCTCGAAGTGCAGTATGGCCCCGCGCATCGCGTGCTCATTACCCCTGGCGGCAAGTTCGCGCAGATGCTGGGCAACCCGGCCGAGATCATGGTCAATTCACTGCACGGACAGGGCGTGGACAAGCTCGCACCCGGCCTCACGGTGGAAGCCGTGGCCGATGATGGCCTCGTGGAGGCTTATACCGTCAGCACCGCCCCCGGCTTTACGCTGGCGGTGCAGTGGCACCCCGAGTGGCTTATCACTCAGAACCAGGATTCACTGAAGATGTTCGACGCCTTCGGCAAGGCATGCCGCGACTACCGCGACAACAAAAAGGAGCGCGCATGATGGACACTTACGAAACCTGGGCCGGGGGCATCCCGTAGCTGTTCTCGCCAAGTCTGTGCAACGCTGCGCCGCTGTGTTCCGCTGTATTCATGCGGCGGCGCCATCAAAGACTAAAGGAGAGAGAAATGGCTATCCGAGAAAATTTCAGCTATACCGATATGGAAGAGTGGCTCAATGAAAAACGAGTCACCGAAATTGAATGCCTGGTGCCGGACCTGACCGGCGTGGCGCGCGGCAAAATCCTCCCGCGCGGTAAATTCACCGAAGACCGCGGCATGCGCATCCCCGAGGCCGTGCTGGGCATGACGGTGACGGGCAATTCGCCCACCGACGATCCGGCCTACGACCGCGCCATTTCGGCGACGGACCGCGACATGATCCTGAAGGCCGATCCCACCACCATCACCATGGTGCCATGGGCCACCGACCCCACTGCGCAAGTCATCCATGACTGCTATTTCGCCGACGGGCGCCTGGTCGATTTTGCGCCGCGCTCCGTGCTGCGCCGCGTGCTCAAGCTGTATGAGGAAAAGGGCTGGAACCCCGTGGTTGCGCCGGAACTGGAGTTCTACCTGACCGACAAGATTTCCGATCCCGACCTGCCGCTGAAGGCGCCGATCGGCCGCAGCGGCCGCGCCGAAACCTCGCGCCAGGTCTACAGCATCGACGCGGTGAACGAATTCGACCCGCTGTTCGAGGACATCTACGACTACTGCGACATGATGGGCCTGGACGTGGACACGCTGATCCACGAAATCGGCGCCGGCCAGATGGAGATCAACTTCCTGCACGGCGAGCCGCTCGGGCTGGCGGACAAGGTGTTCTTCTTCAAGCGCACCTTGCGCGAGGCGGCGCTCAAGCACCATATGTATGCAACCTTCATGGCCAAGCCCATGGCCGGCGAGCCCGGATCGGCCATGCATATCCACCAGAGCGTGGTGGATGCAAAATCGGGCCGCAACATCTTCAGCAACGAAGACGGTTCGCCGTCGCAGGCCTTCAAATACTATATCGGCGGCCTGCAGCGCTACATGCCATCGGCCATGGCCATCGTGGCGCCCTACGTGAATTCCTACCGCCGCCTGGTGAAGCACACGGCCGCGCCGATCAATATCCAGTGGGGCATCGACAACCGTACCGTGGGCTTCCGCGTGCCGGAATCAGGCGTGCAGGACCGCCGCGTGGAGAACCGCATCATCGGCTCCGACGCGAATCCCTACCTGGCGCTGGCGGTCACGCTGGCCTGCGGCTACCTCGGCATGACCGAGCACCTCGAACCCACGCCCATCACCACCGGCAGCGCGTATGATATGAAATACGAGCTGCCGCAAGGACTCCCTGAAGCCCTCTCCGCGCTGCGCGCAGAAGAAAAGCTGCGCACCGTACTGGGTGAACGCTTCATCGACGTTTATGCCGCGATCAAGGACCTGGAACACCAGGAATTCATGACCGTGATCAGCCCGTGGGAACGGGAGCATTTACTGCTGCACGTATGAGAGGAGTCCATCATGACCACCAATCCCGTGACGCCGGACCTGCCGGACACGCAGGCCCTGCAGCGCCTCGACGCGGCGCACTACCTGCATCCCTTTACCGACCATAAGGCGCTGGCTGAGAAGGGCGCGCGCGTGGTGGTGCGCGGCGACGGGATCTATTTGTGGGACTCGGAAGGGCGCAAGATGCTGGACGGGATGTCCGGCCTCTGGTGCGTGAACGTAGGCTACGGCCGCAACAGCATCACGCAGGCGGTGGCGAAGCAGATGGACACGCTACCCTTCTATAACAGCTTCTTCAACACCACCAATATTCCCGCCGTCCAGCTGGCGGCAAAACTGGCGGAACTGGCGCCGCCGGGTTTCAGCCACGTGTTCTATACGGGCTCGGGCTCCGAGGCCAACGACACCAATGTGCGCATGGTGCGCCGCTACTGGGACCTGATGGGGCACCCGGAGCGCACCGTCATCATCAGCCGCCGCAACGCTTATCACGGCAGCACCATGGCGGGCGCTTCGCTGGGCGGCATGAGCGGCATGCACGTGCAGGGTGGGCTGCCGATCCCGGGCATCGTGCACATCGAGCAGCCCTGCTATGCGGACCATGGCGAAGGCATGACGCCTGAGGAATTCGGCGTGTTCGCCGCCTCATGGCTGGAAGAGCGCATCAAGGAACTGGGCCCGGACAAGGTGGCGGCCTTCATCGGCGAACCGGTGCAGGGCGCAGGCGGAGTGATCATTCCCCCCGCGACCTACTGGCCCGAGATCCGCCGCATCTGCGACAAATACGATGTGCTGCTGATTGCGGATGAAGTGATTACCGGCTTCGGGCGCCTGGGCAGCTGGTTTGCGTCGGACAGCTTCGGCATGCGGCCCGACCTCATCACCTTCGCCAAGGGCGTGACCTCGGGCTATGTGCCGATGGGCGGGGTGCTGGTGAGCGACCGCATCGCCGAGACGCTGATGACAGGCGGCGAGTTCAATCATGGCTTCACGTACTCGGGCCATCCTGTGGCCTGCGCCGCGGCGCTGGAAAACATCCGCATCATTGAAGAGGAAGGGCTGGTCGAGCGCGTGGCGAACGATACGGGGCCCTATCTCAAGCAGCGCTTCGCCAGCCTTGCGGCGCATCCGCTGGTGGGCACGGCGGAGAGCTGCGGTTTCGTGGCGGGGCTGGACCTGGTGCGGCGCAAGGCGGCGCGGGTGCATCATCAGGTGCGCTTCGACGCCTCGCTGGCAGTAGGCATGATCTGCCGCGCGCACATGTTCGACAACGGCATGGTGATGCGCGCCGTGGGCGACCGCATGATCATCGCGCCGCCATTGATCATGACGCGCGCGCAGATCGACGAGATGATAGGGCTGATCCGGCTCTGCCTGGACCGCACGCTGGAAGACCTCGAAGCGCGCGGCTGGCTGGGTTGATCAGGCGGCGGCGTGGTGGTGCGGTTCCTGGCGGTTTTTCAGGAACTGGGGCGCCAGCGAACCGATGAACATGCCCGCGAACGCGGCGAGCAGGCCGGCCAGCTGGCCCGGGAAGGCTTCGCCCAAGTTGGAAATCTGCGGGAAGAACAGGATCCACACGAAGATGCCCGCGCCGATGGACAGGATGGCGCCCTGGGTGGTGGCCCGCTTCCAGTACAGGCCCATCACCAGCGGCACGAAGGCGCCGACCAGCGTGACCTGGTAGGCGCTCGACACCAGCTCATAGATCGAGGTGCCCTGCATCGCAATCGCATACGCCAGCACCAGCGCGGCAAAGATCACGATGGTGACGCGCATGGCGAACAGCTGCTGGCGGTCGCTCATGTGCGGGCGCAGGTTCTTCAGGATGTTCTCGACAAAGCTGGTGGAAGGCGCCAGCAGCGTTGCGGACGAGGTGCTCTTGATGGCCGACAGCAGCGCGCCGAAGAACAGGATCTGCATCACCAGCGGCATCTTCGTCATCACGAAGGTAGGCAGCAGCTGCTGGTAGTCGTTGCGCGCGATATCCATGGCGTGGTCGCCCATCACCACCACGGCGGCGGCCACGATGAACATGGGCACGAAGCCGAACAGGATGTAGCTGGCGCCGCCGATCACCGCGCCGCTGCGGGCGGTCGGCATGTCCTTGGCCGACATCACGCGCTGGAACACGTCCTGCTGCGGAATGCTGCCGAACATCATGGTGATGGCGGCGGCGATGAAGAAGATGATGTCGGTGAAGGTTGGTTCAGGCCACAGGCGCCACAGGTCGGCCTGCTGCGCCATGTTCAGCACCTTGTCGGCGCCGCCGGCCAGGTCTGCGGCGAAGAAGGCGATGACGGTCATGCCCACCACCAGCACGATCATCTGGATAAAGTCGGTAATGGCCACCGCCAGGAAGCCGCCCACCACCACGTAGATCAGCACCGCCAGCGTGCCCACGATCATGCCGGTGGCGGGCGCCATGGCGCCGTTGGTCAGCACCGAGAACACGAGGCCCAGCGCGGTGATCTGCGCCGCCACCCAGCCCAGGTAGCTGAGGATGATGGCCACGGAGCAGAACACCTCGATGCCCTTGCCGTAGCGCTGGCGGTAGTAGTCGCCGATGGTCAGCAGGTTCAGTTTATACAGCTTGGAGGCGAAGAACAGGCCGACCAGGATCAGGCAGGTGCCCGCGCCGAAGGGATCTTCGATCACCGCATTCAGGCCGCCCTGCACGAACTTCGCCGGCACGCCCATCACGGTTTCGGCGCCGAACCAGGTGGCGAAGGTGGTGGTGATCACCATGATCAGGGGCAGGCTGCGGCCTGCCACGGCGAAATCGCTCGTGTTCTTGATGCGGGTGCCCGCCCACATGCCGAGGCCCAGGGTACCGAGGAGATACAGCGCGACAAAAACGATCAGGGTAGTGTTCATGCGGGGGCGCTCCGGGGCGGCGAAAGTTATCGGGCAGAAAATTCGCGATTATAAATGCAGAACCGGGCGGTTGGATCAAGTTTGCTAGTATCTGGCATCGGAAGTTATAAAAAAGAGAAGGAAATCTGACATGGCAACAACATCCTGGCACGAACGCGCCGCTGCACTGGCCATTGACGGCCGTGCCCTGATCAACGGCCAGCGCCTGGCGGCCCGCAGCGGCCAGACCTTCGATAACCGTTCACCCATCGACGGCCGCCTGCTGGGGCAGGTGGCCCGCTGCGATGAGCAGGACGTGGACGCCGCGGTGGCCGCCGCCCGCGCAGCCTTCGAGGACGGCCGCTGGGCCAATTTCGCCCCGGCGAAGCGCAAGCGCATCCTCATCAAGTTCGCGGACCTGATGCAGAAGAACGCGGCCGAGCTGGCGCTGCTGGAAACGCTCGATATGGGCAAGCCGATCAAATACAGCCAGTCGGTGGACGTGGCGGGCGCGGCGAACTGCATCCGCTGGTACGGCGAGGCCATCGACAAGATCTACGACGAGATCGCCCCCGCGCCTGTGCACAGCCTGGCGCTGATCACGCGCGAGCCCGTGGGCGTGGTGGGCGCCATCGTGCCGTGGAACTATCCAATGCTGATGGCGTCGTGGAAGATCGCTCCGGCGCTGGCGGCGGGGAACTCGGTGGTGCTGAAGCCGTCCGAGAAGTCGCCACTGACGGCGCTGCGGCTGGCCGACCTGGCGCTGGAGGCGGGCATTCCGCCGGGAGTATTCAATGTGCTGCCGGGTTACGGCAATGAGGCCGGCAGCGCGCTGGCCCTGCATATGGACGTGGACTGCATCGCGTTCACCGGTTCCACGCGCGTGGGCAAGCAGATCATGCAGATGGCGGGGCAGTCGAACCTGAAGCGGGCCTGGACGGAGCTGGGCGGGAAGTCCGCCAATATTGTGTGCGCTGACTGTCCGGATATCGATGCGGCGGTGTCGGCGGCGATCGGCTCCATCTTCTTCAACCAGGGCGAGAGCTGCAATGCGCCATCGCGGCTGTTCGTGGAGGAATCGATCCGCGAGCAATTCGTTGAGAAGGCGCTGGCCATGGTGCCGGACTTCACGCCGGGCGATCCGCTGGATGAGAACACGGTAATGGGAGCGATTGTGGACGATATCCAGCTGCGCACGGTGCTTGGCTACATCGAGCAGGGCAAGAGCGGCGGTGCACGCCTGCTGGCTGGCGGGGAAAGGGTACGTACTGAAAGCGGCGGCTACTTCGTGGCGCCGACCATCTTCGACCGTGTGGACAGCAGCATGGCGATTGCGCGCGAAGAGATTTTCGGCCCGGTGCTGTCGGTGCTGAGCTTCACGGACCTGAACGACGCCATCCGGCAGGCCAACGCCACGCAATACGGCCTGCATGCGGCGGTGTGGACTTCCGACCTGAGCAAGGCCATCAAGACCTCACGCGCCTTACGGGCGGGCACCGTGCACGTCAACCAGTACGACAACGACGACATCACGGTGCCCTTCGGCGGCTACAAGCAGTCCGGCAACGGCAGGGACAAGTCCCTGCACGCCTTCGACAAATACACCGAACTCAAAACCACCTGGATCCAGCTCTAAAAAAGTTGCTTAGAAATTGGGGACAGACCCTAATTATTTTAATTAGGGTCTGTCCCCATTTTTTAAGCAATATTTCTTAGAAGCAGTGTTCGAGGGCGGGGAAGGAGCCGTCCTTGACGGCGGTGACGTAGGCGGTGACGGCCGCGTCGATGCTGGTCTGGCCTTCCATGAAGTTTTTCACGAAGCGCGCCTTGCGGCCGGGGAAAACGCCCAGCAGGTCATGCATCACCAGCACCTGGCCCGAGCAATCCGGACCAGCGCCAATGCCGATCGTCGGCATGGCGAGCAGCTCGGTCACTTCCTTGCCGAGCGCCGTTGGAATGGCCTCCAGCACCAGCAGCGAAGCACCAGCCGCCTGCAGCTTCAGCGCATCCGCCTTCAGCTGCTCGGCGCTTTCGATGGTCTTGCCTTGCACCTTGTAGCCGCCCAGCTGGTGCACGGACTGCGGCGTCAGGCCGAGATGGGCGCACACCGGTACCGCGCGGTCGACCAGGAAGCGGATCGTATCGGCCACCCACGCGCCGCCTTCGATTTTCACCATGTGCGCGCCTGCCTGCATCAGCTGCACCGCATTGTTATAGGCTGCTTCCGGCGTGCCGTAGCTGCCAAAGGGCATATCGGCCAGGATCATCGCGGATTTGGCGCCGCGCGCCACCGCTGCCGTGTGATAGGCCACTTCCTGCACCGTCACCGGCAAGGTCGAGGTATGGCCATTGCACACCATGCCCAGCGAGTCGCCGATCAGCAGCACTTCCACGCCATTGCGCTCCATCAGGGAGGCAAAGCTGGCGTCGTAGCAGGTGAGCATGGCGATTTTTTCGCCCGCCGCACGCAGCGCGTTCAGCGAGGGGATCGTGACGGCTTTGCTCATCACGGTTTTGGCAGGCGCGGGTGCTTGTGGCGCCCCGCCCATTTCTTTTCCTTGCAGGTATCCAGACATGGCAGTCCTCGAATAAAGATGTTTCGGCGCGTATTTTAACTGCGCAGCGGCTTATTTGCCGACGAAGAGGAAGGCAACGGCGGCCATGATGCAGATGAAGGCGCCCAGGTGGCGCCAGCTCAAAGGTTCGCCCAGCACCGCCACGGCGAATACGCCGAATACGATCAGGGCAATGGCTTCCTGCGCCACTTTCAGCTGGCCCGCGCTCCAGCCGCTGGCGAAACCGATGCGGTTGGCCGGTACCGCAAGGCAGTATTCCACGAAGGCGATGGCCCAGCTGATGAGGATCACGTAGAACAGCGGCTTGTTCATGCCGCCCTTGAGATGCCAGTACCAGGCGATCGTCATGAAGATGTTGGAGGCGGAGAGCAGGAGAAGTGTTTGCATGTTAACGGCTTTTTTAGTCGAGCTTTTCGATGCCCTGATTCTGCACCATCGGCGCGAACGATGCTGCAGGGCCTTTGCCGGGCACCATAAGGTCCGGCTGAATTTCAAGCAGGGGAATCAGCACGAAGGCGCGGTCCGTCATGCGCGGGTGCGGCACCGTCAGCGTGGGGCTGGTAATGGTTTCGCCGCCGTACAGGAGCAGGTCGAGGTCCAGCGTGCGGGGCGCGTTGCGGTAGGGGCGTTCGCGGCCATGGGCCTGTTCGATGCCTTGCAGGGTTTGCAGCAGCGCTTCGGCGTCCAGAGTGGTGTGGATGCGGGCGGCGGCGTTGATGTAGTCGTCGCCGCTGGAATCGATGGGGGCGGTGCGGTAGAGGCTTGATGCCGCATCCAGCGTGCAGCCGGGGGCGCCGCGCAGGCGCTCGATGGCATCCAGCACGTTGGCGCGCGCGTCGCCGAGGTTGGCGCCGATGCCGATGTAGGCGGTGATCATTGGTTCAGTTGATGGTTGCCCCCGCGCAGGCGGGGGGCCGGGAGTGTTACGTGGCAGCCCTCCTGGGCCCCCGCCTGCGCGGGGGCGACGGGGGGCTGCGCGGTGGCGGCGGCCTGCGCGGCGACGGTGTTACGCGCCATCGCCGGACGGGGCGCTGCCTTCGCCGCCCCCACTGCCGCCACGGCGGTTACGGCGCGGGCCACGGCGGCGGCGGCGCTTGGCCGGTGCGCCTTCGCGGGCCTCGCCTTCGGCTGGCGCGCTGTCGAAATCGTCATCGTCGTGCGCGTCGTCCTGCGCCTCGTCACTGCCTTCGGCCGCTTCCACTTCGTCCTTGTGGCGCTGGCCACGGCGTGGCGGGCGCTTGCGTTTTGCGGCGCCACCGCCGCTGCCCACTGCCGATACCATCTCGGCGCGAGTCACTTCATCCGCTTCATAGAAGGCCGACCACCAGTCGCCCAGCTCCTTGTCGATTTCGCCGGATTCGCAGCGCAGCAGCAGGAAGTCGTAACCGGCGCGGAAGCGCAGGTGTTCCAGCAGCTTGTAGGGGTTCTTGCCGTTGCGGCGCTCGAAGCGCGGCTGCATGGCCCAGATGTCGCGCATGTCGGAACCGATTTTGCGCTGCAGGGCCAGTTTCTCGGTCTGCGATTCCAGCACTTCGTCCGCCGCCAGGTGCAGCGCGGGAATCGGGAATTCGCCCGCCGCCTGGTAGGCGTTCCACTTCTCCAGCACCTGGTGCCACAGCAGCGAGGCAAACAGGAAGCCCGGCGACACCGTTTTGCCCGCCATGATGCGGCGGTCCGTCGCATCCAGCGCCAGCGTCACGAACTTGATGCCCAGCGGCTGCTCCAGCACCACGTCCAGCAGCGGCAGCAGGCCGTGGTGCAGGCCTTCCTTGCGCAGCTGCTGCAGGCAGGCCAGCGCCTGCCCGCTCATCAGCAGCTTGAGCATCTCGTCGAATACGCGCGCCGCCGGCACGTTGTTGATCAGCGGCGCCATTACCTTGATCGGCGCGGCGGTGGTGGGCTCGATGCCGAACTTCAGCTTGGCCGCAAAGCGCACCACGCGCAGCATGCGCACCGGGTCTTCGCGGTAGCGCGCTTCCGGCTGGCCGATGATGCGCAGCGTTTTCGCGCGGATGTCGCCGATGCCGCCGTGGTAGTCCAGCACCTGCTGCGTGGCAGGGTTGTAGTACATGGCGTTGATGGTGAAGTCGCGGCGTTCCGCATCTTCCGCCTGGGTGCCAAAGGTGTTATCGCGCAGCACGCGGCCATGTTCGTCCTTCGGCGCGTTGTCCAGCGTGGTGCCGCGGAAGGTGGTCACTTCCAGCAGGTCCTGGCCGAACATCACGTGCACGATCTGGAAGCGGCGGCCGATGATGAAGGCGCGGCGGAACAGGCGCTTCACCTGCTCCGGCGTAGCATTGGTGGCAATGTCGAAATCCTTGGGCTTCACGCCCAGCAGCAGGTCGCGCACGGCGCCGCCTACCACGAAGGCCTCGAAGCCCGCTTCCTGCAGGGTGCTCGTCACGCGCACGGCATTGGACGACACCATCTTCGGGTCGATGCCATGCTGGTCCGGGCCGAGTACATCAGGCTCGTTGCTGTTGCGTCCCTTGACGCCAAGGATCTTGCGGATGAATTTCTTAATCATTGAACAGATGGAGTAAAGGCCAGCCTTGCGCGGAAGCGTGAGTCGTGAGCTTGGCGTTGGGATTGGTCGCTACCGGATGGCTGACGATGGACATCAGCGGCAGGTCGTTGTGCGAATCGCTGTAGAAGTACACATGCTCGAAGTGGTCGAGCGTCTTGCCCATCTTTTCCAGCCACGCCTTGGTGTGCACGATCTTGCCGGGACCTTGCGTCGGCGTGCCAAGCAGCTTGCCGGTGATGCGGCCGTCCTCGGCCACTTCCGGCATGGCCGCGATCAGGTGCTCGACGCCGAAGGCTTTCGCAATCGGCGCGGTCACAAAATGATTGGTGGCGGTGACGATGGCCACCAGGTCGCCCGCGTCCACGTGCTTTTGCAGCAGCGCGCGCGCGGAGGGGCGGATATTCGGCATCACCACCTCGTCCATGAACTGCTGCTGCATCGCGGCCAGCTTCACGGGATCGAAACCGGACAGGGTGCCCAGCGAGAATTCCAGGTACTCCACCGGGTCCAGCGTGCCCGCCTGGTATTGGGCGAAGAAGGCGTCGTTGCGGCGGGCGAATTCGACCGGATCGACTGCGCCGATACGGCACAGGAATTGGCCCCACTCGTAATCCGAGTCGATGGGCAGCAGGGTGTGGTCGAGGTCAAACAGGGCGAGATTCATTATTCTTTCGCTTCCGCCTGCAACCACTCGCGCAACAGCGGCAGCGTGATCGGGCGTTGGGTTTCAAGGGAATATTGGTCGAGCGAGTCCAGCATGGCGGACAGCGAACGCATGTCACGCTGAAAATGGGACAGCAAATAGGGTAACACGCCCGGCGACAGCGTCAACCCGCGGGCGGCGGCGGCCTGGCCCAGCGCCGCCACCTTTTCGTCGTCCGACAGGCCGTGCAGCTGGTAGATCAGGCCCCAGCCCATGCGCGTGCGCAGGTCTTCGCGCACCGGCAGCACGGCGGGCGCCACCGCGCCGCTGGACACCATGAAGGCATTGTTGGCGCGGATCTCGTTGAACAGGGCGAAGGCGTCGATCTGGGCCACCGGCGACAGCTTCTCGCAGTCGTCCAGCAGGTACAGGTCCACCTCCGGCGAATACACGAATTCGGACTCGATGGAGAAGGGCGAGATATAGCGCGCGCGTTCGGTCGTCGCCAGCGCCTTCAGCAGATGCGACTTGCCCGAGCCCATTTCGCCCCACAGGTAGGCGAAATGCTCGCGCGAGCTGCGGTCGGCGAACTGGCGCATCAGCGCCGCCGCTTCCGCATTGCGGCCCACCTCGAAGGATTCGAGGGTGTGTACCGGCTCCGCGCCGAGGTCCAGCACCAGCTGCTTCATGCCTGCCTCGATGTCATTTGCTTAACTTTCTGTCCATTGCGTTACGTATTATAGAAGCTGCTACGCAGGTAATGGCGGCGCAGATGGCGGAAAGCCACCATCAGCAGGGCGGAAGCGGGCAGGGCAAGCAGCACGCCGACGAAGCCGAACAGCTGGCCGAAAGCCAGCAGGGCGAAGATCACGGCCAGCGGATCGAGGCCGATGCGCTCGCCCACCAGGCGCGGCGTGAGCACGAAGCCCTCCAGCACCTGGCCCAGGCCGTAGATGATGGCCACGGCGATGATGCCGCTCCAGTCGGCGAACTGCAGCACGGCGCCGATCAGCGCCAGGAACAGGCCGAGGCCGAAGCCGAGATAGGGAATGAAGACCAGCAGGCCGCTCAGGATGCCGACCGGCAGCGCCACGTCGAAACCGGCAATGGCCAGCGCGGCCGAGTAGTAGATGGCCAGCACCAGCATCACCAGCAGCTGGCCGCGCAGGTACTGGGCCAGCAGGGCGTCGCACTCGCGCGCCATCTCCATGGTGTAGCCGATATAGCGGCGCGGCACGGCGCCCGCGATGCGCGCCATCAGCTGCGGCCAGTCCAGCAGCAGGTAGAACAGCACCACCGGAATCAGCGTCAGCGTGGCGATCCAGCCCAGGACGGCGGTGCCGCCCACGCGGGCCGAATTCAGCACGGCGGCCCAGATTTCGTCGCCGGAAGCCGCCATTTTCTCGTAGGCGAGCTGGCGGATGCTGGCGGAATCGAAGCTGACCTGCACGCCCAGCTCGCGCAGGCGCGGCGCCAGGGTATCGTTGAGCTTGGCCAGGAAGGCCGGAATGGCCGCCTGCAGCAGTGGAATTTCCTTCTGCAGCACCGGAATCACGATCAGCACCAGCGCCAGGATGGCCGCGAAGAACAGCAGCATGACGATGGTGACCGAAACGGAACGCGGCATCGGGTAGCGGCCGATGCGCACCCGGTCCAGCCGGTCCACACCCGGATTCAGCGCGTAGGCGATGATGGCGGCGGCCAGGAAGGGCGTCAGCACAGGGCCGAGCAGGACCAGGAGGAAGAGAAAACCTAGCCAGACCGCCAACCAGAATGCCGTTTGTTTTTGTTCTGCGCTCAGGTTAAATGGCATGTGAAGGGCGGTTTTCAGCGAAAAAGGGCAGGTTGACGAGGCATTTTGATAAAATAGCGGACTTGCCGGGATTTGCGACGATCCGTTGCAAAAATACGGCGTCCGCCTTCTATTTTACCGCCTCTGCTGCGAAATACACCATGAGCCAACCTTCGAATGTTTCCCTGTCCTACCGTGACGCCGGCGTTGATATCGACGCGGGCGACGCTCTAGTTGAAGCGATCAAGCCATTCGCCAAGCGCACCATGCGCGAAGGCGTGATGGGCGGCATCGGCGGCTTTGGCGCGCTGTTCGAAATTAGCAAAAAATACAAGGAACCGGTGCTGGTCTCCGGCACCGACGGCGTGGGCACCAAGCTGAAACTGGCCTTTGAACTGAACCGCCACGATACCGTCGGCATCGACCTGGTGGCCATGAGCGTGAACGACATCCTGGTGCAGGGCGCCGAGCCGCTGTTCTTCCTCGACTACTTCGCCTGCGGCAAACTGGACGTGGCGATTGCCACCGACGTCATCAAGGGCATCGCCAAGGGCTGCGAGCAGTCCGGCTGCGCGCTGATCGGCGGCGAAACCGCTGAAATGCCGAGCATGTACCCGGCCGGCGAATACGACCTGGCCGGCTTCGCCGTGGGCGCGGTGGAAAAATCGAAGCTGATCGACGGCTCGAAGATTGCCCCGGGCGACGTGGTGCTGGGCCTGGCCTCCTCGGGTGCGCACTCCAACGGCTATTCGCTGGTGCGCAAGATCATCGAAGTGGCCAAGCCGGACCTGAACGCCGACTTCCACGGCCGCAAGCTGGCCGACGTGCTGATGGAACCGACCCGCATTTATGTGAAGCCGCTGCTGGCGCTGATGGAGTCGATGGAAGTCAAAGGCCTGGTGCACATCACCGGCGGCGGCCTGGTGGAAAACATCCCGCGCGTGCTGGCCGACAACCTGACCGCCGAACTGGATGGCAAGTCCTGGACCATGCCGCCCCTGTTCAAGTGGCTGCAGCAGCACGGCGGCGTGGCCGACGCCGAAATGCACCGCGTGTTCAACTGCGGCATCGGCATGACCGTGATCGTCTCCGCTGAAAACGCCGACGCCGCAGTCGCCCAGCTCACCGCCGCCGGCGAAACCGTCTCCCGCATCGGCACCATCCGCGCCCGCAAGGACGGCGAACACCAGACCATCGTCACCTAACCCTCCAGTCCGTCTGCGACACCGTGGGGTCAGGCACCGGCTGTCAGTGACAGTGGTGCC